>JAOZUO010000013.1:6282-71477 GCA_029938605.1 Deltaproteobacteria bacterium
GCCGTGCCCTTCGCCAAGACGGGGACGGGAAGGTCCGGCTCGGGTAGCACGAGATTCACGGTGGTCTCGCGACGCATGACCTGGCCGCCGTATTCGGTAAGGCGAATGGTCGGGTACTCGTCGCCCACGCACTCAATACACCCGGCGTCCTCCAGAGCGTCGAGGAGCCCGCGGAGCACCTTAATTGAGAGGTCAGCCAGCAGACCGTAGGTGGAGGCCTGATGGAGACCGGCGCGCAGCACCGCCTGATCCTTAGAGCCGGCGAGCACCTGGGCCACGCGGGTCTGGCCGAATCTCCCCTCGAGGCGGGCCACGGCGCTGAGGGATTTCTGGATGCGGAGCCACTCGGATTCGGTGGGCGCCCGGCCGGTCACCCGGGCGACGCCGCTTCGCCGCAGGCAATTGTCGCAGCGGTTGCCGCACACCCCCGTGGCGGTGGGATCGCCGAAGTACCGCAGGATGGTGGCGTGGCGGCACTCCTTCGTATTGACGAAGCGCAGCAGACGCCGCAGCCGGGACTGATCCCGGTCGGCTTTCTCACGCAAAAAGTCCAGGTCCAGGTGGTCAATGTCCGCCGCGGCCGGCCCCGGCGCCAGCAACGCGGGCCCTTGGTCTGCGTCGGGAACCCGACGTACTACGTCCAACCGGCCCAGCACGCCCAGGGCCGTCTCCATGGCCATCTGGTTGGCGCGACCACCCGTGGAAATCTCAGCGAAGACCGCCGCGGCGGACACCGGTTCGCGCCGGGGACCGGCCAAACGGGCCACCTCCCGCCCGAGGCCACGGACAATGCCGGCGGGCGGATTGGACCCTTCATTGAAAAACTCCTGGGTGCGCACGTCCGCGTAGTTGTACAGCAGCTCGCAGTGGGACGGCGCACCGTCCCGCCCGGCCCGGCCGGCCTCCTGATAGTACGCCTCCAGGCTTCCGGGCACCTCCCAATGCACGATGAATCGCAGGTCAGCGCGATCGATGCCCATGCCAAAGGCGTTGGTGGCCACCACCACGTCCACCTCCCCGGAGACGAACTGATCCTGGGTATCACGCCGGATCTCGTCGCCCATGCCGGCGTGGTAGCCCACACAGCGAACACCGTCTGCCCGCAGCCGCGCCGAGACCTTCTCGACGCTCTTGCGGGTGGCGCAGTAGACGATTCCCGTGCGGTGCTCCACCGCGAGGCCCAGGGTCCGACGGTACTTGTCGTCTTGTCCACGAACCTTGGTCACCGCCAGGGTCAAAGTCGGCCGGGCGAAGCCGCGGACCACCACCTCCGGAGCGTCCCTGGGCTCGACGCCCAACGCGAGCTGCCCGATGATGTCGTCGCGCACCTCGGGGGTGGCCGTGGCGGTGAGGCAGAGCACCTGGGGCTGGCCGAGCCGCGGCAGCACCTCGGCCAACTGGAGATAGTCCGGACGGAAGTCGTGGCCCCACATGGAGACGCAGTGGGCCTCATCCACGGCAAAGAGGTCCACCCCCGCGAGAATCATGGTCTCCACAAAGCGCGGGCTGCGGAACCTCTCCGGGGCCACGTACACGAGGTCGTAGCGTCGGTTGGCCAGGTCCCTCAGGCGTTGGTTGCGCTCGGGCGCCGAGAGGCTCGAGTTCACAAAGGTGGCCGCAATTCCGCTGGCGACCAGGCCGTCTACCTGATCCTTCATCAGAGCGATGAGCGGCGAGATGACCAGGGTGAGTCCAGGCCGAAGGATCGCCGGCAACTGAAAGCACAGGGACTTGCCCCCGCCCGTGGGCATCACCGCCAGGCAGTCCCGGCCGGCCATGACAGCCTCGATGACAGCCTCCTGCCCCTCTCGGAAGGTTGCGAAGCCAAAGTGACGCTGGAGCGCGTCCTGAGTTCTGGAACAAGTCATGTATCTGTGGTTATCGGCCCGTTGCCCAGTGTGGTTGCGAGAAAAATTCAGACACCTTCGCTCTATGCGAACAACCCAATCATGGGCCCGACCAGATACCGCGCGGCGATGAAAGTCAAAGCGACCCCGAGGATCACCTTCACCACGAACGCCGGCACCACGTTCTGCAGCCGGGCGCCCACGTAGACTCCGAACATACCGCCCAGCCCAAAGAGCAGCCCGAGCAGCCAGTCCGGCGACGTGTTGCCGCTGGCGCCGAGCGGCACGAAGGCGTAGAAAAACGCCCCCATCACCGAGGTCACCCAGGTGGACAACAGCGACGCCCCCGCCACCACGAAGGGAGGCAACCGCATCACCGCGATGCAGAAAGGCGCCATGATGGCGCCGCCGCCGATGCCGTAGGCGCCCCCCACCACACCCACAATCAACGACAGACCGAGCACCGGCACCGTGGGGCAGCGGTGGGTCTTTGCCCCCACGACGATGGTGATCTCCCGTAGGCTCACCCGCCCCCCGGTGATCCGTCCCGTGGGCAACTGCGGTGGCCCCCCGCCCGGCTCCTTCCGGTCCTTGTGATCCCGCCACACGCTTTGAAGCACGCGCACCGCCAGGTAGGCCAGCACCAGTCCCACGAAGGGCTTGAACCGCGCCGGCTCAGGCAGCAAGGTTACCCGCAGCCAGTAGCCCAAAAACACCCCGGGCAAGGTGCCCACGGCGAGCACCGCGAATAGACTCCAGGCCAGATGCCCCTCTCGGATACGGCGCCACACACCCAAGGGGATGGCCACGATGTTGTACACAAAGTTGGTGGCGCTGACCCCGGGGGAGGTGTAGCCCAGCACGCTCATATTAAAGGGCAGTAAAATGAAAGCGCCGGTAACCCCGCCCATGGAGGTAGCCGACGCGATCAGGAACATGATCAGCGGCGGTAGCCAGAGATAGGTTTCGACGTCAGACGTCGGAAATCGGTAGAGCAGCGAATCCATGGTGCAGGGCGCATGGTAGTCGAAAATCCAGCTCTAAGGTCCCGAAAAAACGCGACTCCGTTGGGATGGTTGGATTTGACTCTCGAATGGGGGAGCCGCTTGACTGGCGAGCCCATCGGTCCGACAATGCTGAGAATGTTCCGACCGACACTGTTTGGAAAGTACCTGCTGACCCACCGTTTGGCCGTGGGGGGCATGGCCGAGATCTACAAAGCCAAGGTCTTTGGCGTGAGCGGGTTCGAAAAGGATCTGGTGGTCAAACAGATCCTGCCCCAGTACGCCAAGTACCGTGAGTTCATCAACATGTTTGTCGATGAGGCCAAGATCACGGTCTCGCTCAGCCACGGCAACATCGTACCCGTCTACGAGCTGGGGCGAATCGAGGGCGTCTACTTCATCGCCATGGAGTACATCCATGGCCGCGACCTGAGCCAGGCCATGCTCCGGGGCGCCGAGCTGGACCAGTTCTTCAGCCCGGAGCAGACCGTGGCGATGATGATCGACACACTCAAGGGGCTCGACTACGCCCACCGTCGCAAGGACCGACAGGGCGAGTCCATGGGCATTGTGCACCGGGACGTGAGCCCCCAGAACGTGATGGTCTCCTTCGACGGCGAGGTGAAGATCCTCGACTTCGGTATCGCCAAGGCCACCCAACGCCTGGTGGCCACGCACCCCGGAGCCGTACGGGGTAAATTCGGCTACTTGTCGCCGGAGCAGGCCGCCGGGGAGAACGTGGACCGCCGGGCGGACATCTTCGCCGCCGGCACGGTACTGTGGGAGCTGCTCACCATGCGGCGACTCTTCGGCACGGGCACCGAGGCCCAGGCCCTGGAAAACATCCGCAAAGCAGTGGTGGAGCCCCCCTCCAGCATCAACCCGGACGTGCCCGAGGCCCTGGACGACCTCGTGCTCCAAGCCCTCCAGAAATCGCCCGACGCGCGGTACAAGGACGCCGGCGCCTTCCAGTTGGCCCTGTCCAAATTCCTATACTCTTCCGGTGGCGCGGTGACCTCCGAGTCCATCGGCAACTACATGAAGCGGATCTTCGCCGAACACCTGGATGCTGAAGAGGCGGCCGATCAGGATCCCCGGCGCCAGGAGGAGGTGGAGCGCCTCTACGAAGAGCTGGCCGAGAAGCTCCAGGGACAAAACACCGACCCGGGCCCCCGCCGACCCCGCCGACCCCGCCAGAGGACTCGTCAGGGTCGCCCCCCAGAGCGGACGCGGCCGGGTCTGGGGGCGATCCAGCAGCCGCGCACACCAACCCGGCCGCGCCACACGCGGCCGGCCACGGGAGGAACCCCGCTGCCCCCGCGGCCTTTGACCCGCCCGCCGTCGATCCCGACGGGCTCAGTGCGCGGCCAACTGAACCACGAGGGAAAAACGCAGCCCGTGGAAGGGAGCAGCACGGCCGACAGCGCCGCCGACAGGGCATCGGCCAGCGAAGCCCTGGCTAAGGCCGCGGATCCCAACTACGATCTGGACGCCTTCCTGACCGAGCTGGCGCCCGAGCCCAGCGACGAGCCCGACGACATCCACATCGAATCCAAGTCCGCCCTGCAGTACGAGGTCTTCGCCTCACGGGAGGCGGATCTCGAGGAGTCCATCTTCGCCCACAGCGGCAAGTCCGCGCCGGTGGGCTGGCTCCTGGCCGTGGTTGTGGCCGTGCTCTTCTCAGGCTGGCTTTTGGCCACCCAGACCAATGTTTTCAAAGGAAAGGGACCATCCAAAAAGGCAGGCGCCAAACCGCAGGTCACCGGGCAGGTAGTGGTGCGGGTGACACCCCAGTTTGATTCTTCCCAGACCGTGCCCGTCCGGTATCGGATCTACTGGCACCAGGGTGCCGGTCCAGCCACTCTCTCGGACCTGCCCATGGGCCAGAATCACCTGTTGCTGGTGGAGCTCGCCGGCTACAACGCGCAGTGGGTTAAGGTCCCCAAAAACGCCTGGAGTCCCCGACCCAACCACCCGGGATCCTCCAACGCCTGGCAGCGCAAGCTTCAGATCCGTCTCAGTGCGGGTTCCGGTAAACCTCCCAAGCCGATCATCGTCAAGCCGCCCCTCGACACCGTGATCCCGCCGCCAGGGCACACCGGGCAGCTCCTGATCGAGACCGAGCCCTCGGGCGCCCAGATCTGGTTGCTGGCCGGCGACGAGTTCAAGGCCGAACACTTAGACCCCAAGAAGTACCACCGGTTCATGGGACTGTCCCGGTTGGGTCGGGGCCGAATCATCCTCACCATCCAACCGTACAAGACCGAGGACAATCCGGGCGACTGGAAGATCCCCAAGGAGGGCGGGACCACCCTGCAGTACGAGGGTGTTCTGAAGATGAAGTAGGGCCCGCGGAGGTCAGCGAGGGGGCGGCGACACGGCGGGGGTCATTGCGCGTCGCGGGGTTCGCCGTGTCCGCCGTGTCTGATGGGGACGCTGCTTCACCGAGCGCAGGTCTCCCGAAGCCGCGAGCAGGTAGTCCACCACCAAGTTCGACAGCAGATTCACGCCCACCGCCAGGCAGCCCTCGTCCGCCACGAAACCCGGCGTTCGAATGCGGCTGGGCTTTTGCCCCCGGGTGGACGACCCAAGCTGGATCAGCACCGAAGGCACGCGCCTGCGGAACTGGTCAAACCCAGAGTCAGTCACCGGCGGCACCGCCGAGATGCGGATGCCCCGACGCCGCAAGACCCGCACCGCCGTCCCCAGGGTCCACTGGGCCAACCGTGGGTTGTTGCCGATGAGAATGCCACCGTGCTTAAAGGTCGCCCGGGCCCGGCCCCCCGACAGCGCCGCCGCGGCGGCCGCTGCCCGCCGCACCAGATGCATGGCGATGTTCCGATCCAGGATCCGTCGCCATCGGATGGTGCCCTTAATGGCCAGCTTCGTGGGCAACATATCCCCCGACCGCCCACCGTGGATGGCCCCTACGGTGATGAGCAACCGGCCGGCCGCGTTCATGCGGGAGTGAGGGATGTTCCGCAGGTTGAGCACGAGCTGAGCCGCGGCGGCGATGAGGTCCGGACACCGCGGCCCCGGCCGCCGGCAGGCCCCGCGACTGGGCGAGGTCAACACGATCTCGAACCGCGCCACGCCGCCGCCGCCGGTGGAGGTATCGATGGCGATCTCCGTCACCCGTAGCTGAGGCTGGAGCTGCACCGCGAACAGCGCGTTCACCGACGGCGCCGCGAGCACTCCGTCGGCGATCATGGCCCGGGCGCCGCCGCGCTCTCCAGGAGGCGGCCCCTCCGATGCGGGCTGAAAGATCAGCTTCACGGTGCCCGGCAGTTTGCTCCTGAGGTCCGAGACAATCTCCGCTACCCCCAGCAACATCGCCACCTCGAACTCGTTCCCCGCCGCGTGGCTCACGGGCACCATGCGCCGCATGAACCGCGCCTTCTCCGTGGAGGCGTACTCCAAACCGGACTTCTCCTCCACCGCCACTCCGTCCATGGCCGCCCGAAGGGCCACCACCGGCCCGGGGCGACCGCCTTTGATGAGCGCCACCACGCCCGTACCCGCCAGCCCCTTCGACTCCAGACCGAGCTCCTTGAGGGCCGATCGGATCATGGCCGCGGTGCGCACCTCCCGGTTGGCCAGCTCGGGCAGCTTGTGCAGCTTGCGGCGCAGGATCTGTAGGTCCGCCTCCATGGCCTGGACCCGCCCCCAGATGGGCCGGGAGAAGCGGGACTCTCGCCGGCGAACCCGGCTAATGGCTCCGCTTCGGGACAGCAGGGGCATGTCCTCAAGGCCCAGCAGCAGTGACTCATCCTTGGGCTTGGATTTCTTCGCGGCCCGCTCGCTCCGAACCTGGATGCCGCGGTCCTGACCCTCCTCCAGATTTCGACCACAGATCACCAGCAGCGTGACCGCCGACACGATCATACCCACCAGAAACACGATGCGCCAACTCTCGCGTCCACCGCGACGGCGCCTGAGGAACCGATCATCGTACATAGCAACGAGATCCAATAGCACGGGTGACCCCTAACGGTCCAGACCCGGCCACAATCATTGTACCAGTGGAGTCAACGTCCGATCTTCCCAGAAAGATGCCGGCGAAGGATCTCCTGTACGAACCAGCGGGTCATGGCGCTGTGGGCGTCCAGGTCGTCGTCGCCAGGTGGGTTCCCAGACCCCGACTGGGCCTCTTGGGCCAACGGGCGGTGTCGCGCCTTGAAGAGCCACCACCCCCGATCATTGCCCAGGCAGGACTCGTAACGCGTGCGATCACACCGCACCACATCGCTGACCCCAAGGCCGCGGGCGAAGCCATCGAGGTCCCGATCGAGGGTCGCGTACCACGTCTGGGGCTCCACCCACATGGCGGCGACCCGGGTGGACGTTCCGGCGAGGGCATCCCGAAGGAAACGGCCCCCGCCGTAGCCGTGAAAGCAGATGTCCATGAGCCCCAGGGTGGTAACATGAACCCCTTGGGTCCGAAGAGCTCTCACCCGCTCAGCCACATGGAACAGGCCGTTTCGCTTCCGGGACGTCACCACACAGCCGGCGCCGCTGTGGCCAAATACGCTCACCTGCCGACGGTCCACACGCGCTGATCCCAGCACTGAAAGCTCCGCCTCCAGAACGGTCACGAAGTCTGCGAGATTGAAGCCGGCCGGGGTCCACAGGGAGGGGCTCGCGTGCGCATCTCGAGTCTGACTGGGCGCGGCCACGATCACCGGCACGGCGACTCCCCGCTCCAGCGCGCTCTTGAACTCCAGGCTCAGATTCAGCGGCGGGGCAAGGAGCCGGTGGACCCCACCCGGCTTCGGCATAGAGTCGGTGCCGTGCAACAACACCACCAAGGGGTAGGGCCCACCCCGTTGTCGGGCGATCGCCGGGATCCACACCCGCCCGCCACCGGTTTGCGTCTCCAGCAGCAACTTCTCATCCCGGTATGAGAAGTCGACCACGCAGTCCCCCCGGACCGGACATCCCCGATCCAGCTTCGCTTCGGACCCCACCGGGTCACGGCCCAAGAGCCCATCGCCCACACCCGGTGCACGGGCTAGACGGGGCGACTCAAGGCGCACCCCCACATCCGGGACCGACGCCGCCGAAAACCACAGGAGCGCAACCATGCTGGCAGCCAACAGCACCAAACCAGTACCCAGCCAGTAACGGCCCGTCCAGAAATAAGTCCTCGTTTCCCGGAGGGGATCACGCATTCACCACTCTTATCACGCGGCAGAGCAAACCGCGGATTTCTCCACGGGCCCCGATAGCCCCGTGCTACACTGCAAAAGATGTCGTGGACCGGTGGCCTTCCCCACGAATCCCCATGAACACCATGCGACACTTGACCTTTCAGGGCCCGTCTCAAAACAAGTCCTCGAATCAGGGCGTCGATGCGCCCGGCTCGCGAGGCGCGCCGAGGCGCATACTTATTGATATGCAACGAGAAGCAACGAAACGAGCCGGGATGCAGCGGCGTCATGAGCGATCGAGTTGTTTTGAGACGGGCCCTCAACATCGCCCTACGGCACCACGCTCCGGGCTCCACCACTTCGGCCCGGCCGTGCTGCTCACCATGGCCGGGCTCGCCCTGCTAACCACGGGCTGCCCTGTGAGCAAGTTCAATAAAATGAACGCACGCCCCTGGCAGCCCAAGCTTGCGGTGCTCTTCGACAATGCCACGGACGTCTGCTCCCCTTGGGTCGCCTCGTCCGAGCCCTGGGCGCGTCGGGAGCACGAGCTCACGGCGAGACGCTGCCTGGACACCGACCTGGTGGCAGTGGGAGAAATCCAAGAGGTGGTCGACACCCTCTCCGGGGCGGCGGTGAAGCAGGTGGTGCTGCAGTTCCACGTCAAAAAAATGTTGCGGGGAAACATCGAAGATCTGCCGGACGGAAAGCGGCGCGTCACCCTGGTGGTCTCGAAGTCCGAGGAAGCCAGCATCCCCAAGAGGATGCTCCGACGTACCGCGGTCCTGTCGCTTCGCTGGCTTCAGGGCACTGATCCCCCCTTCCGCTGGCATCTCACCTGCGCCACCAAGGGCGTGGTTCCCCTGGTCAAAAAGCACACCCAGGCCCGGAACCGAAAAGAGGCCGGCGAGACGCCTCAGCTGTAAGGACCCTAAGGGCCCTAAGGGCCCGAAAGATCCTAAGGACCCTGGTTCCCCAACGACAGCTCGGCACACTGAGAAAACCTAGTCTTTTTCTTCGTAGTCGATGGCGGGGGCGATGCTGAAGAAGCGGTTGTAGACAGGGGAGTTGTAGGACTCGTAGTCGATGATCCACGGGGTGGCGGTGAGATCGCCATCCTTGTAGGCGATGGTGAGGGCCTTGGGGGTCACATTGCGGTAGCTGCTGCCCGACGGCAGATCGTCGTTGTACTGCCCGCCGGCGGAGAACAGGTTCAGCAGCTTGTGGCTTCCGTCATCGACGACGGTCTTGAACCCCTCCACCACCTTCGTGTGACCACGCACCATGACGTTACACCCCACCGTGGCCATGAAGTTGGCGAACTGCATGGTGCCGAAGGGGAAGCGCGCGCTCTCCTCCTGCAGGGTCTTAGGGATGATGTCCGCCTCGCTGGGATCCGACCAGAGCATCTGGAAACGCACTTCGGGATCGTTCAGCTTGTCCAGGTCGGGCCAATTCTCGATCAGATCGTCCTTGGGGATGCCGGCGTGGACAAAAAAGAGCTGATCGAACACCGCCACCGTGGGCATCTGATCGAAGAACTTCATGTACGTGAGGAAGAACTCCCGTGGCAGATAGTCCCTGTGTACATTGATGGCCTCGGCGGGCAACACCCCACCGTAGATTGTGCCCTCATAATCGATGTAGTACTCGTGGTTACCCCGCAGCGGGAAGACGTGCCCCGGGTACTTCAAAAACAGATGCATCACCGCGCGCAGGATCCCGGCGTAGCTGAATTTGCCCCGGTCGATGTAGTCGCCGAGCAGGATCACGATGGGCATTGCGTTCCCCTCCGGATCCTCCTGATACGCCTCCACCTTGTTGAAGAAGTCGGCCTGCATGAGCGCGCCCTTGAGGCAGCTGTAACACCCGTGCAGATCCCCGAGCACGGTGATGTCGTACTCTTGGCCGGCCTTGGGAGGGATCACGAAGACGTGGCCGTCGAGGAAGGTTTCCTCCTCGCTCATCAGATCCTGAAAAGACTTCACGCCCACGAGCTTGCCCTTGCCCTTCACGCGCATCTCGTCCATACGGGCGACGGTGTCCTCGATGAGCTTCATCTCCTCGGTGGCCTGGGCGCTGCGCTCGGCGTCATCCCCTGAGTAGTGAACCTCGAGGTTGCGCAAAAACGGGTGGTTCGTCTGGGCGATCTTGCGGGCGATCTCGGTGGTCACCTCGAGGGTGGAGGGGACCACCTCCATGTCGTCCATGTCGAGCATGATCTCGAGGTGCAGAAGGTCCGCCAGCTCGTTTCTGAACTCCACCTCGGCCGGGTGCTCGACCCCGTCGGCCATGATGAACTCGTCGATGACCTCCATCAGAGCAGAGCGGTTGTCCTCTTTGAAGCTCCGGAAGATCTCGTAGCAACGCAGCTTCAGACGATGACGAATAAACTTCTGTACCGTCTCACTGGAATCCACCACCTCGGTAAACAGATCCTTCACTGCCTGATCGTTCTGCTCGAAGACCAGGTTGTAGTGCTCCTCCTGTTCGGCCTTGATCTGCTTGACCGCCTTTTCCGGCATATCCTTGTACGCGTCGGACTGCTGGAGCTTGTGCTCGACAATCTTGGAGATGTAGTCCCTTACGAAGGCCTGCTCCTCGGGGTCGAAGTCCCCGTCTATGTACCCGAAGGTCACCAGGTAATAGATGATCGCCTGGATCTGTTTTTCCGCTTCGCGCGGGTCCTTGCTGAAATCCATCATGGTGTATTCCTCACTGATTCTGGTGCCGATTCAGACCCCCCCTGTATACCACTAATTCAATCGGGTGCCCCCCTTAGGATTGGGCCCCTCGACGAAGCAGTTGATCCCCGACCCCCTCTTTGGGCATACTAAGATCTAGAGACTATTGTGCTTTGACTAGCCCATAGGAGAAACCCCCATGAGACGCTTTCTATTGTGCGGGATGATCATCGTCGTCGCGGCCGGGGCGGGGGCCTGCGACGCCGACAGCTCCACTGCCCTTGGTGACACCGAGAACTGTACCAACGGCGCCGACGATGACGGGGATGGTGCCGTCGACTGCGGGGACGCCGATTGCCACGGCCACGCCTACTGTCTGGCCTACTCCGAGTACAACTGCGACAACGGCGCGGACGACGACGGCGACGGCCTCTACGACTGCGACGATCCGGACTGCCAGCAGACGTCCGCGTGCGACCCCACCCGGGAGTGGCATTGCCACGACGGCGTGGACAACGACAGCGACGGCCGCACCGACTGCGACGACCCGGACTGCCTCGAAGCCTGCACGGAGCTCTGCGACGACGACGTGGACAACGACAACGACGGCCAGATCGACTGCGCCGACTCCGACTGCTTCAGCGAGGAAGGCTGCCACGCCGGAGATGAGATCTGCCGCAACGGCGAAGACGACGACGGCGACGATCTGACCGACTGCGACGACCCGGACTGCGCGGACCTGCCTACCTGCACTCCCGTGGAGATCTGCAACAACGATGGCGTGGACGACGACGACGACGGCCTCGCCGACTGCGCCGACCCCGACTGCTTGGACAATCCCTACTGCCAAGAGCTGCTGTGCGACGACGGCGTGGACAACGACGCAAACGGCCTGGTGGACTGTGACGACGCCGTGTGCGTCGGCATGGCCGGCTGCATCCCCAGCCCCAACTGCGTCCCCTCAGAGCCGCTGACGTGCGGGGACATCATCGACGGCAGCACCGTCGGCCGCCTTAGCAACTTCGACACCTACCAATGCCTACCGGGCAGCTTCGTCGGCGGTGAGCGCTACTACCTCATTACGCCGGACCCCGGCCAGGCCGTCACCGTCGCGCTCAACGACTACTCATGGAACGAAGATCTGCGGCTCATCGTGTCGTCCACTAACGACTCGGCGGGCGGCTGCGACCCCTCCAACCCCTGTACCATCTCGAGCGATACCATCGCCGCGGATCAGGAGGTGACAACCGACGTGGACTCCACCACCAACCTGTGGGTTATCGTCGACAGCGACACCGCGGGCGGCGGACTCTTCGATCTCGAGGTAGTCTGCTTGCCGTTGCACGAGTTGGACTGCGACGATGGATGGGATGACGACGGCGACGAGCTGATCGACTGCATGGATCCAGACTGCGCCAACACCGCAACCTGCTCATACACCTGGGCCGACGCCGGCGTCGAATGCCAGGACCCCACCGATTGTATCCCCTCGCCCAGTCACTTCTGTCGACAACCGCCGGGCAACCCCGGCGCCGAGGGCTTCTGCTCCCGGGAGTGCAGCACCCTCGGCGAACTGGATGGTCAGTGTGCCCCCGGCGACCCTGGTCTGCATGGCTACTGCTTCGGGGAAAACGGCGGTGGCGGCTTCTGCGGCTACCCCTGCGGCCCCGGCTTCGCCGGCATGTACCAGTGCCCCTCCGACTGGCACTGCATCAACCCCGTCGACGGCTCCATCACCAACATTGACTACGGCGTCTGCACGCCGAACTAGAAACACACCAAACCATGCACCCGAAAACGATCATCATGTTGACCATGGTCTGCCTGATCGGTTGGGCCGGTTGCAAAGAAGAGAAGCAGACCTGCCGAAGCGCGGCGAACCACTTCCTGCAGGTGCGTCCGGGGCTCGAGGTCGAGGGCGCGTCCATGCAGACCCCCGAGGCGCTCGCGGCCTACTGCGAAGAGACGCAAGCGTCGGCGGCTGTTATTGGCTGTACTTTGCAACACGCAGCGTTCCAAACTTGTTTGGAGGGCGTGGAGCCCGCCATCGCCCCGGCATGGATCGACTTTTGCCAGTACGAGGTGGCGGCGCTGCAGGCCTGTCTGAGCGACACCCCATTCGAGTCCCTCTGTCACGACGGCCATAGTGACGACGATGACTCCCTCGTCGACTGCGCCGACGAGGACTGTGACGACTTCGAGACCTGCCAGCAGAGGTGGTCGCCCTGGAATTGGTATTTCCCGAACTCGTCCCGCAACGTGGACCTGCTGTTCGTCATCGACAACTCCGGATCCATGGCCGGCGAGCAGGCCAACCTACGCGCGAGCTTCCCCGCGCTCATGGCGGAACTGAGAAACACGAACTCGGGCCTGCCCAACCTGCACATCGGCGTCACCACCACCGATCTGGGCACGGGCATGTTCCAGATCACCTACTGCGAACAGGTGGGCGGCGAAGCCGGCAATCTGGTGACCGGAAGCTGCACCAACCCCTCCGGAGCACCGTACATTATCGACGTGGAGCCCGAGCCCTGCGAGATCACCAGGGAGCCGGACAACACCTGTACGTCCCACACCTGCACGCAGTCTGACTGCATGCACGAGCTCGCCACGACCATCGTGGAAGACGCCACCACGGGCTGCCCGCGCTGCCGAAACTTCTCGGGCGAGACCCTGGAGGAGGTATTCTCCTGTATCGCCAGCCTGGGCACCATGGGCTGCACCTTCGAGCAGCCCCTGGAGGCCATGTACAAAGCTCTGGACTCCAGCAATTCGGCCAATACCGGGTTTGTGCGCGATGCAGCAAACCTGGCAGTGATTCTGATCACCGACGAGGACGATTGCTCGGCCTCCGATCCCCAGCTTTTTGACAGCTCCCAGACTGACCTCGACTCCACCCTGGGTCCGCTCTCGTCCTATCGCTGCTTCGAGTTTGGCGTCACCTGTGACATCAACTCCCGGACCCAACCGGGCGACCGACAAGACTGCGTGCCCCGGGAGGACGCCGAGGCTCTGCTGCATCCCATCAGCCGCTACTCCCAGTTCCTGAGATCCCTGAAATACCCCGAGCAACTTCTCCTCGCGGCCATCGCGGGCCCGGTCACCCCCAGTGACAGCGGCATCGGCCACAACGTGGTGGTGGATGAGGACCCCGAGAGCAACCCGCAGGTGCAATACAGCTGCTCCACGACGTCAGACAGCGCGGTTCCCGCCATCCGGATCTTCAACCTCATCGCCGAACTCAACAGCGAGACCGACCTGGACGCCTGGGCCTACACCTCCATCTGCGCCGATGACTACACGCCTTTTTTGGCGGGCGTCGGCGACAGGATCAGAAGCGGCCTCGACCAAAGTTGTCTCACCGTGCCGTTGGAGGGATGCGCCGATGTGGGCGTGGAGTTTGGCACCCCCCAGGCGTCTGTGACCTGCGCCATCAATGAGCGCTGTCTGGCCAATTGCCAGGTCGAGGACTTCTTCTGGCGTGGCACCGATGACGAAACACGGCAGGAAGTTCCCCCTTGTCTCGAGGTGATGTCCGATGGCTCCTTTGCCGCGGGCAACGTCGACCGGACCCTTGCCTACGCCTCCGGCCACCCCGCGCTCCGAGACACCGACCTACCGGTCTCCGCCTGCTGGCACATCATCTACAACGCCTACTGCTCCCGATCGAACTACGCGGAGCTGGTCATCTCCCGCCAGGAGAATCCGCCGCCCCGCTCCTTTGCCACCGTGGCCTGCTCCCTGATCTACCCTGACGAGCTCACCTGCGGCGACGGTCTGGACAATGACCAGGACTGCCTGGTGGACAGCGACGACCCCTGCTGCCAAGACGTCTCCACCTGCCACTGGAATTGATCTCGCACGCTAGCGCTGGACATACTATGATGTGGTGGTGAGCGTAGTCTTAGACATTCTATAGCTTAGGAGCTGGACATGAGGCGCATATCTTTGGTGTTGGGGGTGGTTCTGGGGGTCGGCCTGGCGGGGTGTGGCGGGATGGATTCCACCGCGCTGGGGGACTTGGAGAACTGCGTCAACGGGTCGGACGACAACGGGGATGGGCTGGCCGACTGCGAGGATCCGCAGTGCGTGGCTCACGCGGCTTGTATCCCCATGCGGGAGATGAACTGCGCCAACGGGGTAGACGACGACGATGACGGCTTCATCGACTGCAGCGACCCCGACTGCCAGCAAAGCATTGAATGTGGCGCGACCCGGGAGCTGAGCTGTCACGACGGTGTAGACAATGACTCAGACGGCTTCACCGACTGTGAGGACGACGACTGCGCCGAGGCCTGCACCGAAGTATGTAACGACGAAATCGACAACGACGGCGACCTCCTGGTGGACTGCTCCGACCCCGACTGTGCGGGGAAGGCGGGGTGTCCGGGGACCACCGAAGTGTGCAGCAATGGAGTGGATGACGATGATGATGGCGACGTGGACTGCGAGGACTCCGACTGCGCCGGGCGGCCCATGTGTACGTCGGTGGAGCTCTGCAACACCGAGGCCGACGACGACAACGACGGGTTGGTCAACTGCGCCGATCCCGACTGCCTCCTGAGCCCCTACTGCAGGGAGGTCAACTGCTTGGACGGTCAAGACAACGACGGCGACCTCCAGGTGGACTGCGACGATCCGGACTGCCAGAACGCGCCGGAGTGTCAAGGGGGCACGCAGTGTCGACCGGCCACGCCCCTGCCCTGCGGCCAGTGGGTGGAGTCCACCACCGTGGGACGTCTGAACAACTTCAATGACTATGAGTGCCATCCCGACACCCTGAACGGCCCCGAGCGGTACTTCCAGTTTACCGCCGAGCGAGATCTATTCCTGGACCTGTATTTGGACGACTGGAACCTCAATGGACAGACCATGATCGCCAACAGCGGCGATCCCGTCACCGGTTGTGACCTCAACGGCGACTGCTACGCCGAAGACTACCCGGGGGATAACTTCCTCCTCCTGGAGATTAGCGAAGGCGAGACACTCTTTCTCATTGTGGACGGCCCCGCGTCCACGCCCGGACCCTTTGACCTGGGGATGGAGTGCGTGCCCATGGACGAGGTGGGCCTGTGCGACGACGGCCAGAACAACGACGAGTACTCGGACGGCCTCACGGACTGCTGGGACGACGACTGTCTGGGCGACCCGGTGTGTAACTACTGGGTGAGCGCCGGGATCTCCTGCACCGAGGCTTCAGAGTGCGCCCCGGGCGAGTTCTGTAGTGATGTATCTTTCCAGATGGCTGGGACCGAAGTCTCCTTCTGCACCCGCCACTGCTCTTCGGCGGGAGCGGTGGGCGGTGAGTGCCACACCGAATCCCTCGGCGACGGCGTCTGCAACGCCATCCAATCCAACGCTGGGCTCCGATGTGTGCTCCCCTGCTCCTCCGCCTTGGACCCATGCCCCTGGGGATCGGTCTGTACGGACATCATCTCAGGCAGCGAATCGACTCTGAACAGCGGCTACTGCCTACCGTACCAGTAGCCGAGGTCCTGGCAACCGGGGCTTCGCGCCGTCCCGAAATTCACACCTTCAGGAGCGTTGACCTGCCCCGGCCCGCGACTATAATGCCGCAGAACTCAACCGCGCCCACGGGGGCCACGCTGCAGGGCCAATCGCCATGGCGAAGATCGACCAGGTAAGAAATATCGGAATTGTGGCGCACATCGACGCCGGCAAGACCACAGTCACCGAACGGTTTCTGTACTACTCCGGTCGCAGCCACAAGATCGGCGAGGTCCACGACGGCGAGGCCCAGATGGACTGGATGCCCCAGGAGCAGGAGCGCGGCATCACCATCACCGCCGCCGCTACGACCCTGAGCTGGAAAAAACACGACCTGCACCTCATCGACACGCCCGGCCACGTGGACTTCACCATCGAGGTGGAGCGCTCCTTGCGGGTGCTCGACGGCGCTGTAGTGGTCTTTTGCGGCCGGGGCGGAGTAGAGCCCCAGTCCGAGACCGTGTGGGCCCAGGCTGACAAGTTCCAGGTGCCGCGCATCGCCTTTGTGAATAAGCTCGACCGGGTGGGCGCCCAGTTCGACACCGTGGTGGCGGAGATCCGCGAGAGGCTCGGCGCGAACCCGATCCCCGTGCAGCTGCCCATTGGCGAGGAGGGCGACTTCGCTGGGGTAGTGGACCTCATCGAGCGCAAGGCCTACCAGTGGACCGGCAAAGAAGAGGACATCCAGACCGAGGTGGACATCCCCGCCGACCTGGTCGAGGCCGTGGACGCCGGCCGGGAGCAGCTGCTCGAAGCCGCGGCCGACTTCGACGACGACCTCGCTGAGCGGTACCTCGAGGGCGAGGAGATCACCCCCAAGGAGCTCCGCGCCGCCCTGCGGGCAGGCACCCTGGCCAACCGATGCGTGCCGGTGCTCTGCGGAGCGGCCCTGCGCAACCGCGGTATCCAACCCCTGCTCGACGCCGTGGTGCATTTTTTGCCGTCGCCCGCGGAGGTTGCCGAGGTGGAGGCCTTCATCCCGGGCACCGACGAACGGGTCCTACAACAGCCCAAGGACAACAATCCACTGTGCGCCCTGGCCTTCAAGGTGGCCATGGAGCAGGGCCGCAAGATGGTGTTCTTCCGGGTGTACGCCGGGCGCATCAAACCCGGGGATGTGCTGTTCAACCCGCGGGCGGGCACCAGGGACAAGATCTCCCGGGTGCTCAAGATGCACGCCAACAAGCGCGAGCGGATCCAGGCCGCCGTGGCCGGGGACATCGCCGTAGGCATGGGCCTCAAGTCCGTGGGCACCGGCGACACCCTCTGCCAGTTCGATCATCCGTTGCAGCTAGAAGCCATCGACAGCCACGAGACGGTCATCTCTGTGGCAGTGGAGCCCAAGAACCTGCCCGAGAAGGACAAGATGGACTTCGGCCTGGCCAAGATGGTGGAGGAGGATCCCACCTTCAGCGTACGGGAAGACGCCGAGACCGGCCAGACCCTCATCTCGGGAATGGGTGAGCTGCACCTGGAGATCATGACCGACCGCCTCAACCGGGAGTACGGCATCTCCGTGCGTGTGGGCAAGCCCCAGGTGGTCTACCGCGAGACCGTCAAGGAGACGGCCACCGAGGAGTACCGCTTCGAGCGCAAGCAGGAGGAGGAGCGGGTCTTTGGTCACGCGCGCATCACCGTGTCGCCCCAGCCCCGGGGGTCGGACAACGTGGCCTTGGCGGAAATCAAAGCCGATCCACCGCCGCCCTCCGCACTGGTGGAGGCGGCCCTGGAGGGCATCCGGGAGGCGTTCCGAAGCGGGCCCCAAGGTGGTTATCCCATCCGGGACGTCAAGGCGGTGGTGACGGGCCTGGAGGTGGTGGAGGGATCCTCGGCGGTGGTGCCCTACAAGATCGCCGCGCAGGAGGCCTTCCGCAAGGCCATGCGCGGCGCCACGGTGCAGCTGCTCGAGCCGGTCATGGAAGTGGAGGTCACCACGCCCGAGGAGTCCATGGGTGAGGTCATCGGCGACCTGAACCAGCGCGGCGGCCGCATCGAGTCTTCGGAGTTCCGGGGCAACAAGCGCGTCATCCAGGCCAAGGTGCCCCTCAAGCAGATGTTCGGCTACTCCACGTCTCTGCGCTCACTCACCAAGGGCCGCGCGGTGTTCTCCATGCGGTTCTACGAGTTCGACACCGCCTCGGGCGATTGACGTACCGTCCCAGGGCCAGGGCCAGGCGTGGTCCGAGCCGATATCACCCAGCCGAACCTCGAGGCGTTGTTGCATGAATCGAACAGACAACGGACCGAATCCATGGTTGTTCGCCCTCACGCAGCAACCTTCACCGATTCCGGCATCCCCAGCTCGGTCATACGATTGAGCACGTTGACCGTGATCATCGCCTCCCTCAACTGAGCCTCGAAGCGGCCACACGCCGGGCTTTCCCGCTGGTCTTCGCCAAATGCCCTCGGAAAGCAAAAATGCTAGCTGCGAGCCCTTCCCCGGCGGAGGGCCATGGCGGTGAGCACCAGCGCCGCCGCGCCCAGGCCGACGACCGGGATCCTCAGATCCCCCAGGAAGCGCGCGTCGAGGGTTCCCAGCCCGGCGCAGCCGCGGGCCACGCACTGTGCCACCACCGAGCCCCCGATGGTGGCGACCAGGGCGACGCCGAGCCAGGTAGCCAGCGCCAACACACCCCGTCGCGCCGCGACGAAGGTGGCGGACCAGATGCACAGGGTGAGCAGAGCCCCGGTGAGCGCCAACCAGACGTCAGTCGCGCCGTACACGAGTCGGCCGGTGCCCAGGCCGGCGCCCCAAAGGACCAGCCCGGCGGCCTGCGGCAGCAGCAGCGCACGGGTAACCGGGACCCCTGCTGGAGAGGCGCCGAGGGTGGAAGAGAACCGCTCGCGCCTCAGGGCGTCGGCCACGAGCACGGTCAGCAACGCCCAGAGCGGCGTGAGGGGAAGCCCGCGATTGGGGGCGTGGGCCATGTACCCCGCCGTACACAGCGCCAGGACAGGCACCGCCTGCACCAGGACACGCCAGCCCAGGCTGCTCACCGGGTGGCGGTCACTCTGTGCGTGTGTGCTCATCACGGGGGACAGTTGATGAAGCAGGTGATCCGGCAGGGATCACAGTACCAGTCCATGAACCAGGCGATAAGCTTGACAATGAAATAGCCAAACATGATGGCCGCGCCAAAATAGACCGCCGTCACCAGTACCGCCACCACAAGCGGCGTTGTGGCGGAAAGCATGAGCATGGCGGCCAGCGCCCCGGCGAAGGTGATCCCCGCGCCAAGGTTGCCGATGAGGATGCCTTCGAGCTGATTCCAGTCCCCGTGCTTGACCAGCGCGCCGTCCAGCGAGGTGAGCTCCATCGACGGTGGGGGCTCCTCGCCGCGCAAGATGCGAGCCGCGCGGCCGGGGTTGTCCAGGATCCACGTCCGCAGCGGAGTCATGTCGGTGCCAGTGTCCACCTCGTATTGGTCCAGCCGGGCAACAATGGCCTGATCGCTGTAGTCCACGCTCAGGGTCTCGGTGGTCACCGAGCCCCCCACATCCGCGATGATCTCCACGGTCTGGGAATCCGTCGACCATACGAGGGTCGTAACGTCCCAATCCCCTGGGCCCTCCATCTGTACGGGGCGGTACCGCTCGTCGAATGCGACACGGTAGACGTCGCCGTTGGCCAGAACGACGTGCATGCCGGACAGGCGGTCCTGATCTCGTTTCAGGGTCACCGAGTTGCCCGAGGCGGAGTCGTGAATGTAGGCGAGCTCGCTCTTGAACGGATCCGGCGAGGCGACCACGACGTCCACTGGAGGATCCGCCGCTTCCTGCATGGTGCCAAAGGGAACGAGCGAAAAAGAGTACTCGCCCTTCTCCCAGGTACCGTGTAGGTACCAGCTGTTGGCCAAGAGCTGTCCGCGCCAGGGGGAGGTCTGTCCCGGAGCCGCCTCGTCCCACCAGAAGCCCAAATACTGGTACCCGTTCCAGGTAGCCTCCACCCGATAGGTCGCGCCGTCGCTAGAGTGGTCGGTGATCTCCAAACGACTTCCGTCTTGCACAATGACCGCGGACCCCAGGATGGGCTCCGGAATCCCGGATGGAGCATCGAACCAGTCCGCCGACAGGCTCGAGGCGTCACCCGTGAGCCACCCGGCGGGGGGCTCCACGGTGCGTTGCAGGGAGTGGTAGTATTCCTCCCAGCCATCGTAGCGACCCACGATGCGGGTATTGGACGAAGCCATGTAGCCATGCCAGTTCGAAGAAACAGAGCCCCCCTGGCTCGTGTCGATGAAGCTCGTGCCATCCACTGTCTCGGGGCGAATGGAGCGGGTCAGCAGGCTGTCCAGGAAGGCCTCGTCCCGATGGTGCACGTACAGCACTTGCTCGTGTTGCACCACCACAGCGGCGTACCACTGCGGCAGATCCTGCTGATAGGTCTGAAAGCGTTCCAGCCACAGGCCGTTGAGCGGCGATGGCTGGGGCGCCGCCTCAAGGACCTCACACTGCTCGATATCCAGGGCCCATTCGTACCGGCAGACATACATGCGCTGCCCCTGCTGGAAGGATAAGGCGGTGAGCCCCGTACCCTGAATTCTCGGATCATCCGCCGAGTCCACGGTGCCGCTGTATCGACCGTCCTCGGGCCAGCCCCCGTCCGGGTCCAGGATGCTCAACAACGCCTGATTGCCGCTCCAACCGAAGTCCAGGGCAAGCAGGGCCGTGAGATCGCCATCGGCGGTGTGCCAGACACCAACCTGCTGTTGTCCGAAATGAACCACGCGGTGCAGCTGCAACATTTGACCATCGGCGAAGGTACCAGAGAGCAGAGCGACCGAGGTATCCGCCTGCGCGAAGGTCACTGTCTGTGTTGAGCTCGCTCCCACGCTGTCACGCCACTGACCCACCAGCGCTCCATCTGCCCCCCTAGCCAACGTGAGCGACGGCTGCCGGCCGTCGGCCAGCGTCACCGCCAACTGCGCCTCGTCCCCTGCGACGTCGGTGACCATCTCCCCAGAGCCCCAGCGGAGGTCCTGGGCCAGATCCGCCCGCGCCACGACCCACCAGCCATCTAGCGGCACTAAGGCCACGAGCGGGTGGTCGGGATCACACACGTCGCCGATCCCGTCGCCATCCACATCCGCCTGATCGCCGTTAGACCGCGCCGGACAGTTGTCCTCACTGTCCGGAACGCCGTCGCCGTCCCCATCCGTTACGCTCCCATGGGTTCCCGACGGACACCCGGCAGCTGCCATCGAAAAGCCCAGCAGCATCCCCAGCGCCTTGCGCTTCGTATAGCTGTAACTCATGACGTCGCACTCCCTCGTGTGAGCAAACCAATGTCTGCGATTCCAATACTTTGTGTAAATGAACCCAGCACCCAAAGCCACCGCAATCTTACCCAGCCGTGCGAGGGGGTCAAGCCGTTGGGTGCCCCATACCAGGCAGGCCCATCAGGCGGATCACCGATGCTCATCGGTCATCGGTCAACGAAATGCAGGATCGCCGGGATACGGCGACGACTTCAAACTGAACGAGGTCGCCGTGCACCAACGCCACTCCACGTCTCTGCGCTCACTCACCAAGGGCCGCGCGGTGTTCTCCATGCGGTTCTACGAGTTCGACACCGCCTCCGGCGATTAGCCAGCAGCAAGATCAGCACCAGGATCAGCACCAGCGCCCGCCCGGACGCGCTCGACGGCCCAGACGTGCCACATGCGCAGCCCCGTGGATCGGCGCCGTTCTCCGGACCCCCATCCGGGCCCAGACCCCCGTCCTCATCTACGCCCGCATCACTCGAGACGCCGGTAACCACCACGGTCCAAGAGCGCTCCGAGGCGAGAGCGTGGTCGGGATCGTTGCGCACCCAGGTCCCGTCGTCGGTGACCTCACAGCGCAGGTCGTGGGTCCCGTTTTCCGGGCCGACCATGGCCAAATCCAGCGTCAGCGCCGTTCCGGAGCCCACCTCCTGGTCCCCCAGCCACCAGGTCACCGTCTGGCCCGCGTCGCCCCCAAGCGCCACCGTGGCCACTTCGAATGGCACCGGATACGTGGCCGGAGCTCCCCGGTCCAGGGTCACCGGAGACTCGGGCGGCGAGACAGTGTCGATGGGATCCACCCGGTCGTACACCGACAGCACCAGCGCTTCGGCGCACACGGCGCAGTAGTCGTATTCCAAGCTGCCCATCATGCAGTGGGGCGCCGGGCGATAGATTCCGGTCTCCAGGTACCGTGCGCCCTCATAAGCCCCTACGGGCAGATAGTCAGTCACCGCGTCCGACAGCAGGGTGGGCAGCGGCGTGGTGGGCTCCACCCAGGCGTTCCACTTGAGCTGGTCGAAGGCAAAATCGAAGTCCACATTGGGCTCGTTGTCCCCCGGCGTAAATCCCGGCAAGGGGTCGGTGTACTCGTCGGCCAGGCCGGCGAAGCTGTGGCCGAGCTCATGGATAAGGATCCCCACCGCCACATCCGTTGCGCTCACCGTGGCCACGGATCCGCCGCTGCCACCGTAGAGCGTGTCATTGACAAGGACCACCACCAGGTCCACCTCCGGCAGCAGATCCGCCGCGACGCTGATGGCGAGAGCTTCGTTGACCACCAGCAGCCGCTCCACGCCCAGGTAGTCGTAGGTGGCGTCTAAGTAGGTGTCCACGTACAGCCCCGCCGAAGGGTGGTCAGCCCCCGACTCCACCGACTCGGTGACGATGCGGTAGAGGTTGAAGGCCCCCCGATAGGAGGCCCAGGGCTCGGTCGCCAATAGCCCGCCCAGCAGGTTGTCCACGTGGTTCCGAAACGCTTCCCCTTCCGCGGCCCGGTACCCCTCACCGATGACGACCAGATCGATACGATTGTCCGCCGGGCCGGTGTTCTCCACCGTCTCAAGGGTGTTGACGGCCCGGGCGGAGGCGGGGTCCACCCACTCCCACACCCCGAACACGCCCAGAACGACGACCACACCGACGACCAACACAGTGCCCAGCCGGGTCACAGCGCCACCTCCCCCAACACCACCTCCCCCAGTCGGCGACGCCCGAAATCGTCGTACAGGACCACGGTCCGCGCCCCCGGGGCCACAGCGATGCGCAGCCACACCACCGGTCGCTCCAGCTCCACGTCCACCGCCCGGGCCGGACCGCCCACTTCAGCGAACAGCGCGTGACGGCGCCTGGGAATTCGAAAACGCCCCTCGCCCAGCACCCAGCCATCGGGGCTTCGCACCTGCCAGCGCCCCCTCCAATGCCGAGGGGCGCGACGCAGCTCGCGGACCGCGCGGGGCGAGCGAGGCAACGCACGACTGAGTAAGACCTCAACGCCGTCTCCCAGACGAACCACGAGCAACCGCCCGGCCACCCGCTCCGGAGCCGTCGCCCGAGCGCGCACCTCCCGAATCGGGTCGTCAGACGGATCATCGCAGCCAGTACAGGCAGCGACCAGCACCAGCACCAGCACCAGCACCAGCACCAGAAAAGTGGAGCCAACAAGACCCCACGGCAAATCGCGTCTCATGAAGACACTACGGTTTGCAGACCTTACAGGGCACATAGCCGGCCTTGATCGCATCAGCCCTCGTTCTGAAAATGGCTGTGCACTTCTTGCAGTTGTAGTACCGGCACGACGGCTCGTGGAACTTCTTGGATTTGACGTTGCCGCGGTAGATCGTGCTGCTGGCTGTCGTACCGATTCCCATCCACAGGATGACCGCAAGGGCCATGATCGCGGTTACCAGGAGAGGCCGTTTGGGTCTGTCCAAAATGATGAAATTCTCCGTCTCAGTTGTGTCCGTAGGAAACACCATGCTGAATTTCGGACATTTGGCTAATTATGGTGGAGGGCGATTAGGGGGTCAAGCGTGGACGCAGAAGTGCCGTCGTCGGAGTCGCGACGGGAGTCGTTTAGGATGCGCGCTAGGGGGTTGGTCGCCGAGGCTACTGGCAGGTGAAGCGGAGGGTCCAGTAGGTGAACGTTCCCACGTCATAGGCGGCGTGGTCCGAGACGTTTATGGACCAGGTGCCGTTGGGGCCGTCGGCGAGCAGGGCGGCGTCCACGGGGACGTTCAGCAGGTCGAGGTTGTCAGCGCTGGCCCCCTCGCGGTCGTGCAGGGTCTGGGTGTCGCCGCTGGGGCTGGTGAGGATCACCACCAGGTCACCGCGGTAGGTGTGATCCACGTGCAGGTCCACGGTCACCGCCAGGGTACAGGAGGGGATGGAAGAGGCGGTGATATCGCTCTGGATGCCCGTGAGGTCGTCGTCGGGGATGTCGTACTTCTGGAGGTTGGTGAGCTCGGTGGGGAACTGCGTCGTCTGCCAGGCACACATGTTGCTGTCGCAGGCCCACTGGCCGGGCACGGCGATGTGGATCAAGTCGGCGCAGTCCGCCGCCACCGTGGCGGGCGAGCACCAGAACTCGTCCTGACAGGTGCCCTCTCCAATGGGGGAGAGCTCCTTACAAAAGAGGCCCGCGTCGCAAAGTCGGGAGGCGCCATCACAGACATCGCCCACGTCTCCGCCGTCGCCGACGTCGGTGGCCTCGCAGTGGCCGTAGCACGACGCAAAGGGGCTGAAGCAGCGGTGCGGGAGACAGTACTGCTCGGCCCCACAGTCCGCGTCTGTATTACAGGCGCCCACGGGGAGCTGCTCGTAGAAGCTCACCTTGGCGACCTGCCAGCCCCAATCCGTGATGGAGTAGTCGCTGCGGAAGTTGATGTGGATGGTGTTACCCTCAAAGATCGGGCTCCATTCGTTGACGTGGTGGCCGTCGAGCATCACCGCGTTCTCCTGGACGTCTCCTGAGAGCACCAGTGGGTCGTAGCCGGCCTCGGTGTCGATGCGGCTGAACAGCACCTTGATCTGCGTGGCGCCGGCGCCGCCCACCACGTCCACGGTCTCATCGGTGTTGTTCAGGTAGGGGTGCACGCTGCCGACATCAAGAACCAGGAGTGTGGTCCAGGACCAGACCCCCTGGCCCTGGGGCTCGGTCACACAGGTGCCCGGCGTGGTGGAGGTCGGACCCTGACAGATCAACCCGTCGTAGCAAATCAACGCGGTACCGCCATCGCAGGGCTCCCCGTACAGGGCGATGCCTTCGAGCAAGTGGCAGGCGCTGTCCCAGGTAATGAGCGGATCGGGGGCACTGGTGTACCAGCCCTCGCTGCGAGAGCTGATGGCGCCACAGACGGGCGTGTCTTTTGAGTCGCAGCGCTCGAGCTTGATGAGCTGCTCTGTGTCGCCCCAGTACCAGCCCTCCTGGGGCGTACCAACGAAGCCGCAGTAGGGGCGATGGTCCATGGGGTGCCCGGGGTCGGTGGTCTCGATGCGGTACTCCGAGATCCGGAAGCCCCAGTCCCGGATGGAGTAGTCGGACACGAACTCGATGCGCATGTACCTGCCGTGTACCTCGAAGAGCTCGCCCGTGTGGTTGCCCGATAGGTGGTGAACCAGGGTGCCGTCGATGTCGTAGATGTTCACGAAGTCGAAGTCCTCTTCGGTCTCGAACCGATCAAAGACCACGCCTATGCTCAGCGCCCGCACGGGCGAATCGATCTCCCACTGCTGATTGGTGTGGTTCGCATAGGGATGCGCCGTCTGGATGTCCACCGCCGTGGTCACCACCACTTCCTTCATGATAGGTTTGGTCTCCGAGCCGATCGCACACCCAGCCCCGATCCCGATCAACACCGTAAAAAACGCCATCGTCGTACGCATGCTCATCTCCCATTTCTCCTAACCATCTGGCACATCTGAAACAGTGGACCTTCAAGGTCGTCAATTGTGGTTGCGTGTCTTACCTTGTGCGCCATGTAGGTTTTCTGGTTATGGACCGCGTAGATCCGAAAGTCAACAGGTAAGCGCACCGGTGCATCTTTTCCGAGCAGACGCGCGAATTGACCATTTATTTTAGGATGTTAACCGAGAGATGCAGCGCTACAGCGCCGCGCGATAATCGCGGATGGCGGCGGCGAACCGCTTGATGCCCTCTTCGATCTGCTCCACGGTGGGGAAGCTAAATGTAAGACGCAGGGTGTTGGTGCCACTGCCGTCGAAGTGGAAGGCCTGGCCGATGACGTAGGCGACCTCACGGGGAATTGCATACTTCTCCAGCATCACCATGGAATCCATACCCTCGGGGAGGATGACCCAGAGGAAGAGGCCCCCCTCGGGCTTGGTCCACTCCACGTCCTTGGGCATGTGCTCGTCCATCATGCGCAACATCACCTCACATTTTCTGCGGTAGAGCTGCTTGATGGAGCTGACCTGGGGCGCCAAACGTTCCTGGATCATGTACTCCGCCATGACGGCCTGATTGAAGGCCGCCGAGCACAGGTCGGTGGACTGCTTGGCCATGACCATCTTATCGAAAATGGCGGGCGGTGCGATGGCCCAGGCCAGGCGGAACCCTGGACAAAAGAGCTTGGAGAAAGTGGAGAGGTTCACCACCCGGCCTTCTTTGTCGAGGGAGAAGAGCGTGGGCTGGTCCTCGCCGGAGAAGCGGAGCTGGCGGTAGGGAGTGTCCTCCACGATGAGCGTATCGTATTCAGCCGCGAGCTCCAGCAACCGCAATCGACGCCCCAAATCCATGGTGGTGCCCGAAGGGTTCTGGAAATCGGGCACTACGTAGATGAACTTGGGCTTGATGGACTTTTGCCGAAGGGCCTGAAGCTGCTCGGCGAGGCGGTCCATCTTCATGCCCTCGTGGTCCTGCTCCACACCCACCATCTTCGCCTGGTAGGATCGGAAGGCCTGGAGCCCCCCCAGATAGGAGGGCAGCTCCACCACCACCGTGTCGCCGGGATCCAGCAGCACGCGACTCACCAGGTCCAATCCCTGCTGGCTTCCGTTGGTCACCAGGATCTGGTCCGCGCTTACATCAATGCCGTCGGTGGCCACCCACTGCTTGATCTGCGAACGCAAACGCACGTCGCCTTCGGTGGTGCCATACTGCAAGGCGGTGCGCCCGCGATCCTTGAGCACCTTGCTCATGATGTCGTCGAGCAGCTCCACCGGGAAGGTGTCGGGCGCGGGGAGCCCACCGGCGAAGGAGATCACCTCCGGGCGCTGGGTCAGCTTGAGGATTTCCCGGATCACCGACCGGGAAGAGCCTTGGGCTGAAATCGAAAAAAACGACGCGTAGTCCATACTCCACCTTCGAAGGGTTCGTCAGCAGTTGCGGTTTCAATTTCCGCCACCGTAAGCCGTAGGCAAGCCCCTGTAAAGCCACATCGTCGCACTGAACCCCATGGCCCACCGAGACCGTCCACGTCCGACTACGGCGGGTCTGATTCGAGAACGCGATTCGGGCGGCCGCGACGGTTCCGAGGGAACGTTGCACAGTCCGCCACACGTGTTGCAATACCAGACAAATGCAACAGCGACAATGAAAGCACCTCATACAACCGAGTGAAAACATTGAAAATCACACCTGGCATTGATCTTGAATCACCAGTGCGTTAATAGCCTATCCACGGAGAGATGCACATGAAGCCACAGGCCCAACAGAGCAAGCGCAGGTTCATCGCCATAGCCGGGGTCATCCTGGCCGTGGGGGCGGGGCTGTGGCTCTTTGACACCCAGTTCGCCCAGGGAAAAGAGGTGCCGGCTCACGCCCTGGTGGTGGACGTGAGGACCCCCGGTGAGTACGCCGGTGGCCACTACGACGGGGCCATCAACATCCCGGTGTCTCGGATCGGCGCCGAGCAGGCGAAGCTCGGGGCCAAGGATTGTAAGATCATCGTATATTGCCACAGCGGCAGCCGCAGCCACGTGGCAAAGAGAGTCCTGGAGCGGGCGGGCTTCACAAATGTGGAGGACGGGGGCAGCTTCAGCTCCATGCGCCGCCGCAAGCGGGCCAAGAACACCACACCGCCCCAGCCCCAGCCCCAGCCCCAGCCTCAGCCCTGAGCTCAGCCCCAGCCTTGAGCTCAGCCCCAGCCCTGAGCTTGGCCCGACCCGATATTGATCTGGACTAACAAACCTGGTTATATGGGCCACCAAGGAGACACACCATGAATAGGACCAGGACCTGGCTCGCAGGCGCGATCTGCTTGAGCTTCGCGCTCGGGCTCACCGCATGCCCTTCGACGCAGCCGCCCCGAAAGACGGCCACACCCGAACGGACCAAACCCCAACCAGACGCACCGGAAAATACAGTCTGGGACGACGTCAAAAACAGTGACGCCAAGATCCGCCGGCAGGCAGTGACCGAGCTGACGAACCTCGGCTCCGAGCGCGCCCTCAAGATTCTGGTATCGCTGGTGTCCGACCCCGACGCCACCGTGCGCAAGGCGGCGGAGGCGGGGTTGGTGCGCCGGGGCGCCTCGGCGGCGGAGGTGCTGGTGGAGGCCCTCACGGCCGCTCCAGCGAACAAGGTTGCAATCGCTCAGGCGCTGCTCATTCGTATCGGCAAGCCCGCCGTGGGGCCGCTGATGCACGCCCTGGGGGGAGCAACCCAGGGCGCCAAACGCGCCGCGATAGTCATCGGCAAGATGAAGGAGGGGCGCGTGCCCATCTTCGCCAGGGTGCTGCGACGGGGTGGCAAGACCGCCCGACTTGTCGCGGCCCGGCAGCTCGCCGCCATCCCCACCGACGCCGCCCGCCTCGCTCTGGTACCCGGCCTGGCCAACTGGAACCAGAAGGTCCGCATCATCGCCCGTACGGCGCTCAAGCCGCAGTTCGGAAACAAGGGGATCACCGCCGCCATTCTGCAGATCTTCAAGACGGCCGATTTCTGGCAGGCCTATGCCCTGTCACTCAGTGTGTACGACCACCCGGACGCCCGGGTACACAAGGAGATCGTCTACGGCTTCCACACGGCGCGTACGACCTTTGACCGGCACGCCCTGTTCTCGTCGCTGGTAGTGCGCGGCGACATCTGGTACGGACGCATCGTGGGCGGCATCACCCATCCCAAGCCCCGGGTCCGGGACCACATCCTCAAAGCCCTGTGGTTCGAAGTGACCTCCCTACGACGGATCCAGACGGCGGCCAAAGCCCACCGGGACACAGCCCAGCTCAAGTGGTCCACCGGCGAGCTGAAGCAGCTCAAAAAGGCCCTCCGGAACAAGGCCATCCGCAAGGTGCTCAAGAATCTCACCGGAAAGCTCGATCCCTACCCGGCCTGGCGGTCTGCCTACCTGCTCAAGTTTGCGGGCGGACGGGTCAACCTGAAAAAGCTGCGCAAAAAATACATCGCCGGGCTGAACAAGATCCTGGAGCAGTCCCCCGAGAAGGTCGGCGTGGATTCCATCCTGGCGGCCTACGTGCGGCTGGGTGATGACGCCTGGAAGCGCTCGTGCCCGGTGGACGAGGTCAACGGGATCTGCGTGAAGATCAAGAACAAGAAGACCCGGGCGGGCTGGCGACACACCGTACGCTACCGCAAACGCAACACCAAGCTGGTCAAACAGGCCCAGGCTCACCTGGCCAAGGCCTGGAGCTTCTGGGCAGACGGAGCCATGCTCGACCGGATCCCGAAAAAGGACCCACGCCACAAGGCCCGCCGCATGCGCGCACGCCACTACGCCGCCTGGGCCAAGTTCATGAAAGCGGAGCTCGGGCTCGAACGATTCCTCCAGGCCCGGCCCCCGGCCAAGCTCAACTTCGATCCGAAGAAACCAGCCGTCGCGACGGCGTCTACCAAACGCCTCAACGACTGGGTCCGACAGAGGATGAAGAATGGCGCCGCCCTCGTGAAAAGCTATCTCTCGGTGATCACCAAGGTGAAGGCAGCAAAGACCCGGCGGTCCTACTCTCGCGCCTCCACCTATTGGGCCCTGGGTGCGGTGTCCCGAGCGGGCACAGTCATGGAGAACCTGGGTAAATCCCTGCAAACCATCCCCATGCCCAAACGCCTGAAGACCGCTGCTGCCAGAGACGCCTTCCGAGCGCGCATGAACAAACCCGCCGCCCCGATGCTACGCAGCGCCGCCAACATCTACGGAACCTGCCTGCGCATGGCCCGCAAGGCCAGGTTGCACTGGGAGTGGGCCCAGATCTGTGAGAGCGGCCTGTCGAGGACCGACCTCCGCTCCTTCCGAATCCACGCCAAGCGACACCGCTACACCCGAGCCCCCATGCCCGGCACGGGGTACCCGCACCTGCAAATGCTCGAGCTCATGGTAAACGGCAAGCTCATCCAGCTCCGCAAGTGCGGCGCCATCAAAAAAGGCACCAAGTACAAGGTGACACTGACTCCCCAGGGCCGGGTCACCAAGGCCGCGCCGAAGGGGCGCAAAAAGCCCAAGGGCAAGGTGGACAACTGCATCCGGACCCTGCTCCAATCCCTGGTCGTGCCCCCCTTCCGCGGCAAGGCCGCGCCCCTCACCCTCACCCTTCCCTGACAGTTCTTTTGGGTTCTTTTGGGTTCTTTGGGGTTCTTTGGGGTTCTCTACACCAGCAGATCGATGACGCGCTTTCCAAAGGCCGCGGGGTCCGGGAGCGGTGAGCCCTCGGCGAGGAGGGCCTGACCGAAGAGGAGGTGGGCGTAGTCGGCCAGGCGATCGTCCTTGGCGTCGGCGTCGGCGTCGAAGATGGACTGCAGCTTCTCGAGCACCGGATGGTTGGCGTTGAGCTCGAGGATCCGCTTGGGCACGGGGACCTCCTGGCCGGCCTGCTTGAGGAGCTGAGCCATGTGAGCGCTCATGTCGTTCTCCTCCCCCACCAGGCAGGTCGCCGACTCGGTGAGGCGCGTGGAGAGGCGCACCTCCTTGATGTGCTCGTCAAGGGTGGACTGCAGAGCCTCGAAGAGCGATGCGTGGGTCTTTTGCGCCTCCTCGCGCTCGGCCTCCGCCGCCTTCTTCTCCTCGTCGCTGCCCAGATCCACGGCGCCCTTGCCCACAGACTGCAGCTTCTTGCCCTCGAACTCGTGCAGCACGTTGACCAGGATCTCGTCCACGGGATCGGTGAGCAGCAGGACCTCAATTTCCTTGTCGCCGAATGCCTCCATGTGCGGCGACCGCTCCACTGCTTCCCGGCTGTCGCCGGTGATATAGTAGATAACCTCCTGATCCTCACCCATGCGCGACACGTAGTCGGCCAGGGAGGTGAGGTCCGAGGCGTGGTGCGACGACCCGAAGAGCAGCAGGGGCTTGAGCCGGTCCGCGTTGTCGTTGTCGGTGCTGATGCCCTCCTTGAGGGCCTTTCCAAAGACGGTCCAGAATTTGAGATACTTCTCAGCGTCTTCGGACTGCAGCTGGGCGAGCTCGTCGAGCACCTTGCGCACGATGCGTTTTTTGATGAGGCTCACATGACGGTCCTGCTGCAAAAGCTCCCTCGAGACGTTCAGCGACAGGTCCGGCGAGTCCACCACGCCCTTGACGAACCGCAGGTACTGCGGCAGCAGTTCCTCCGCTTGATCCTTGATGAGCACCCGATTCACATAGAGCTGCAGCCCAAAGGGGGTGTCGTACTGGAATAGGTCGAAGGGCGCCCGCTCCGGAAAAAACAGCAGCGCCGTATACTCGAAGGTCCCCTCGGCCTTGAGGGTGACCACGTGCAACGGGTCCGTCCAGTCGTGGGAGATGTGCTTGTAGAACTCGTTGTACTCCGCAGCCAGGACCTCGGACTGGGGCCGGGTCCAGATGGCCTTCATGGAGTTCAGGGTCTCCCAGGTCTTCACTTCCCGGGTCTCGGGCTCCGCGTCGTCCTTCGCGTCGTCCTTTGCGTCGTCCTTCGCGTCGTCCTTTGCGTCGTCGTCTGTGGATGCCTCACCGGAGACCGTCTCGGTACGCGTGGTCTGCAGCTTGATGGGGTAGGTGACGAAGTCGGAGTACTTCTTGACGATGGAGCGCAGGGAGTGCTCGGCGACGAAGTCGTTCATTCCGTCTTCGGCGTCGGCGGACTTGAGGCGTAGGGTCACCGTGGTGCCGGCCTCGTCGCGGGTTCCGTCAGACACCTCGAAGGATCCGTCTCCGGTAGACGTCCACCGCGTCGCGCCATCTTCCCCGGCCTTGCGCGTCACGACGGTCACCTCGTCGGCCACCATGAACGACGCATAAAAGCCTACGCCGAACTGCCCGATGAGGGTATCGAGGGTGGACTGGCTCTCGCCCTGCTCCTTGGCCTCGGCGAGTTGATCTTCGAATTCCCGTGTGCCTGACCGGGCGATGGTGCCCAGATCTTCGATGGCCTCGTCCCGGGACATGCCGACGCCATTGTCCCAGACGGTCAGGGTGCGGGACTCGTCGTCGGCCTCCAGACGGATCTCGTACTCCCCCGACGGTGCGAGGTCCGTATCGGTGAGCGCGGCGAACCGGCGCTTATCGATGGCGTCGGAGCTGTTGGAGACCAGCTCTCGCAGGAAGATCTCCTTGTTCGAGTACAGGGAGTGGATCACGATGTCCAAGACCCGGCGGGCCTCGGACTTGAAGGTATGTGTCTCGGCGTTTTTGCCCATAGGGGGACCCTCTTCTTAGCAGGTTTGTCTGGGCTCCAAGATAGTCCTGATCTAGGCGGGATCAAGAGGGGAACGGTGCTTTTTTCAGCCTACGGATCCCCGCCGGTCCACCTGGATGCGGAACTCGTCGCCCCCAAACCCCGCTTTCTTCAACTCCGCGGTCAGGTGGTGCAGGAACTGGCGACGGCTCCACTGATGTCGGGCAAAGGTGATCCGTGCGCGCTCGTACACCAGCATCTCAGGCATCTTCGAGACCCGTTGGCCTGCCAGCACCCGGCGGGCCAGGGTTGCCGAGACCCGGTAGCCGATGATGGCGTCGGGCACCGCGACCTTGGAGATCACCCCCACTCCCCGGGGGGCGAAGGTGTTCTGGAGCCAGACGTGCAAATGGAAATCGCTGGCCGAGGGCAGGTGGATCATGCGCACCATACGGTCGGAGCCACCGAAGCGCTTCAGCCGCTCAGGTCCCAGGTCCCGCAGGGCCCGAACCGCGAGCTTGCGCGGGTGGTAGTGGTAGCTGACGATGGTCCTGGGCGCGGGGATCTTCTCCACCCGGCCGGAGAAGAGGTCCACCAGGGACCGCATGGGCAGGAGCCGAACACCGTGGACCCCGTCTGGGTTGCCCCCCCGCTCCGTCAGGGCGCCCACTTCGGTCCAGACGCCATCGGGCAGGGTCAGAAAGAAGGCGTCCTCGTGGGCAGCGGTCCACGCCAGGGAGATGAGCTGGGCCTCACGGGCGGCTACCGTGTCCACCGTGGCGCTTCCTTTGTAGCGACGCAAGAAGGTGGTTTGATTGAGCGTCAGAGGTCCGGTGCGGAGCTTGGCGTCCACGTGGAACTGGTAGACCTGCCCACGAAGTCGCGCCCGCAGCTCGTACCGCCCGTCTCGCAGACAGATGGGCCCGCGGCAGCAACCGCTAAGCGCCGAACCCGCCAGCCCGACGCCCACCGTCACCAAAAATCCCCGGCGATTTGAGCCCGGATCACCCGCTCCACTCATGCGCCACCTCACTGGTCCAGCCTCCACATCTAAACCTGTCCGGACCACCGTTGAAATCGTAAACACCACCGTTGAAATCCGCAACTCCGTCTCAACACCATGAAAAAACGTTTGTTTTCCCAACACACTGCATCGGATCTCCCAAGGACCGTTGAGGATCCTTACGGTGAACACACCGGGGCGGTTTCCACTGAATCGGCGGCCATTGAGTCCATAGGCTACCGCATAACACGGCGAATCGCATGGCGTTATCCCCGGAATGCAGATCCGCTCCACCGGCGGTTTTCCAGACCTGGCACTGCAATTGCTTTGATCACCGGCAAACGCACGAACAACTCGCAATGGAGGCGCAAGCGATGCTCAACAACAAATCCAAAACCCGGACCGTGGATGATGCCTGTATCTGGATGAAAGCAGGCGTAGTGGACATGAAGATCTGCAACGAGCACTTCGACTGCATGCGCTGCAAGTACGATCAGACGCTCAGCCGGTTCGCTCGCCAAAACGCAGCCATGCGCGTCCAGGGTGAGGTGCCCACGGGTAAAAAAGCCGACATCATCTCCTGGCAGGACGCCATGCGCGCCAAGCCGCCCCAGCTCCGCCTCTGCCGCCACACCTTGAACGGACGCGTGGAGAACCGCCACTGCGCGCACAACTACGCGTGTCACGACTGCGACTTCGATCAGATGTTCGAGGACGCCTGGGAGCTCCGCATGCCCATGCGCCTGGAGGAGGTGCCCGAGATCCGCGGCTACAAGGTGCCCCAGGGCTTTTACTACCACGACGGCCATGCCTGGGCGAAGCTCCAGCCCGCGGGTCGCATCCGCATCGGGCTCGACGACTTCGGCGGCAAGCTGGTGGGGCCCATGGACAAGCTCGACCTGCCCAAGCCGGGCTACGAGGTGAACAAGAACCAGGCCTCCTGGTCCCTGCACCGCGACGGCAACATGGCCGACATTCTCTCGCCGGTGGACGGTGTGGTTCTGGAAGTGAACCCCAAGATCCGCAAGCACCCGGGCCTCACCAATGATGAGCCCTTCGAGGGCGGGTGGGTGATGGTCATCCAGGCGGCCAATCTCAAAAAGGACATCAAGCGCCTGCATTTCGGCGACGAGGCCAATCAGTTCATCACCGCCGAAAGCGACCGGCTCTTCGGTCTCGTGGAGGAGGTGGCCGGCCCCCTGACCGCCGACGGCGGCCAGCTCGTGTCCGACATCTACGGCAACCTCCCCGACCTGGGCTGGAACCGGCTCACCAAGGCCTTCTTCCGAGGCTAACGCCTCGACCCAGATACTCGGCCCCGGAGGGAAATCGATCGCTCCTGGCTACGCCGATCCCTGTTAGGGGGATCGGAGGACTCACCACTGCAACCTGAGGCTCAAGCCGCCGCCGCCCCGCGTGATCATCGGCGCCACCGACGCGCGTACCCGTCGCCGCCGGGCCTTGCGTATATATCGGAGCCGGGAACATGGGAACATGGGGACGGTCCAACGATCTTCTTGATCCGAGGGACACTCCTACGATTTTGTGTTTGGCTCCTCAACATGGAAAAGGACCAGAACGTTCATTTTGAGCGCTACGACGCAGGTCGTACGCTCCCGAGGTCCGCTTCCAACTGTCACGGAACCGAAGCATGCGGTACACTCTCCCTAACGCGACGGACGCGATGGAGGGGCCCATGTCGAAGCTGCTGCGCCGCACCCGCCAAATCGTCAGAGGGCTCGGGCTGGTCGTCGGGCTGGTCGTCGGGCTGGTCATCGGGCTGCTTTGGCTGGCGACGCCGCCGACCGCCGTGGCGCGACCGGCCCCGGCCGGGTTGGCGAAGGTCCAGGACCTTCGCAGAAAGCTGCGGAGCCGCCATAAGCGCGTGCGACGCAAGACGCTCAGAAAGCTCCAGCACAGCTTTGACGCCAAGCCAGAGGTGGTCCGGGCCCTCGCCCCGCTGGTGCGCCGGTTGGCGAAAAGAGATCCGGACTGCCAGGTGCGCACCGAGGCGCTCCAGACTCTGGTCTGGCGACGCCGGGACCTGGGTGGGAAGCCCCACGGACTACTCCTGCGCGCCCTGGCCGACAACTGCCCCCTGGCCAACGCGCGGGGCGCGGACTGGTTGGACACAGCGGCCCCGACATATCGACGGCGCGTGGTGGCCCGTCTGATGGCCCTGGCGCGAAGGTCCTCCTTCTACCACGTCCAGTGCAGCGCCCTGATCGCCCTGGGCAAGCTGCGCGTGAAGAAGGCCACCAAGCTCATGGCGCGGGCCCTGGCCGTGGGAGCGAAAACCGGGCTCGGCGGCTACGGCACCGGCTACACGGTCCCCGGTCGATCTATGCCCCATTGCGCGGTCCAGGCGCTACAGGATCTGCACGGACAGGGCAGCAAGAAATGGCTCGCGGCCCTCACAAAGAAACGCGACGCCGTGGTCCAGAAGCTGAAAAACAAATCGCTGTCCAAAGACCAGCGCAGGTTGCTCTACGTTGAGTACTGGCGACTCCACGCGCTGGTCCTAAGCCGCACCATCAGGCTCCGCCCACTGCCCACCACAAAGCAGGTGCGGCAGTGGCGCAACCGCATGAGCAAGCGCGGTTACGTGACTGCGAGCCCTGCCTCCCTGTGCCTCAGCTCGAAGACCTGCCCGGCGGGCACGAGCTGCCTGCACATGGCGTGCGTGACCCAGGCTCGCGCCCTCAAGGTCTACCAGACCTATCGCAAAAGCCGCCGCCGGGGACGCCGCCGGCCGAAACGAGGCTGGCGCAACTACGATAACTCCCTCGCCGTACGCCTGGGCCTGGGCATGGGCGGTGCCGGCCACCTCGCCAATCTCCTTCGCCGTCGCAACCAGCCCCCCCCGGGGCCACCCAAACGCTGGCTCGTGCTGCGTAAACGCGCCCGGACTGCTTGGATGGCGGGCCAGTGCAACAAGGCCATCGGGCTGGCGCGCCGGTCCTATAAGCTCCACCCCTCCAACCTCAGCGCCTCGGTCATCGGGTACTGCGCCTGTAGCATCAAAAACGCCTCCCTGGCGCGATGGGCGTACCGCCGACTGAGGTCCATCTCCAGAAAAGGGATCGTCCGGGCCTGCCGCCGCAAGGGAATCAAGCTCCCCTGAGGGATCGCCAGAGGGATCGCAAAGGGATCGCAGATCGCGGATCGCCCACTAAGCCCCTCTGCAGTGTCGGTTGTCAGATTTTGCGGCGCACGTAGATGACCGCGGGGCGGGTGCGGCGCACGTCCCAGTAATAGCCGCGTCCGTAGCGGCGCCGGCGGAAGGTGCGGCGTTGGCGCCAGGAGCCTGTGTACTTGCCGCCGCGCACGGTGTCATAGTAGTTGTTCCAGTTCTTGGGCATGGCACGACGCAGGGCGTTGTTGCGCCTGACCTTGCGGCAGGAGACGTCCCGGCTGCGGCCCACGCCGCCCAGGGAGAGCTTGGACCAGCTCCCACGACCGTGACGGACCCGCCGCATGGTGACCTCGAAGGCCACGCACTTGTACTTCTTGGCGCGCCGGGCGTGTTTGCTGAGCTGCCTGATGAGGGGTGCGCCGGTGGCGCCGGCTTTCTTGGCGATGGACAGGGCCAACTCCGTCTCCAGGGCGGTAAGCTGCGCCAGGGGCTTGGCGGCGTAGGTCTGGGCGAAGTACGGGTGCCGCGGCAGGAACTTGTCCGTCAGGGCGACGCCGCGGTATCGGGAGTGCCGAGCCGGACGGCGCCTACCATGCCTACCACGATAGTTGGCCCAATTTCCGCTGCACTTCGATCCAACGCCCGGCCGAATCTTCATGGGGTTCCAGGCGGTCCAACACACCCGCGTGCGCTTGGCGCCCACCTGCCGGGCGATCGTCAGGGCAGCCTGGGCGATGGTGTCTGCGGGGGTTGCGGTTTGCTGGGCCAGGATCTCGATGAGCGCCAAGCGGAGTCGGTCATCCCGCAGCACCGTGCGGGCACTGATGGCCGTGCGTTTGGGGCTACAGTTGCCTTTGCCCTTGGCCAGGGCCGCTGTCACAGCCTGGGGACGGAAGTCCCGGCGACCCTGCATCAGATTGCGCGAGCACTGGATGGCGCGGAACTTTTCGACGTTGGCCTGCAAAGCCGGCAGGTAGACCCGCTCCAGCAGATACAGAACGTCCAGGTAGGTCAGCCCGAGCTTGGGCTGGCCACCATCCACGGAGTGCAGCCCGCCGAGCAGCTCCTTGATGGCGAGCTGGTAGAGCTGCTTCTTGGGCATGACGGCCAGGCGGCCCGTGTACTGCTTGGCCACACGGTACCTGGCGGCCACCGCGGCGGAGACGCCGTAGTAGGCGGCGAAGGTCTGGTCAAAGCCAGCCATCGCGCGGGCGTTTGAGGGTTGATGGTGCAGGACCAGGGCGTAGTATCCCAGGGACTTGCGGCCCCCCCGAGAAGATCGGGCCCAGCTGAGCCAGCCATTGATCTTACGACGGGCCTGGTCCGGAGTCATGGAGGCGAGCAGGCCGCTGCCCCCGGAGGTCTTGGCCTTGCGGTAGGCTTGCCGACGCGCCTCCCAGGCCCGACACAGAGTCAAGGCACGCTGCAGCTCCTTTTGGTAGTACCGCACGTGGGGCTTCTGACAGTAGGCCTGAGCGCGCAGGGTAACGGCTTGGTTGCACTGCATCGTGGGGAACTGCTTAGGCTGGCTCCATCCCTTGGCAGCACGATAGAAACGCCCGGAGCGGTTTGTGAGAGCGGAGGGGCGCTCGTTGGAACGATACTCGGCGCGGCCGCAATCCACGAGCTGGCCTCCGGGGCCCGGTGCATACCCCGGCGCGGGGGCGGCGCCCGGCTGGCCGGCCTGGTCCGGCGGGGGAGCTGCCGTCGGATTGCCGCCTTGGGAGGGAGGTGCGGATCGCGGTCCGGGGAGCCCTAGGAGCTCACAGCCCGAGAGTAGGAGTATGGCCGAGGCCAAGATGGTCGTAGTTCTCATGATTCGCCTCCGTGCGACGGTTCCGGGGTTGGAGCAACCAACAGTTCACTCAATAGGCACTACCCGCTCTTCAAGGGCTGTGCCAACTGTTCACGATAAGTTTGCCTATCACAAACCGTCGATGATTGCTCAGCTTTGCTCAGCTGATCCAGAAGGAGAGCGGGCCGTCCGGTACGCGCGTTGGGCACTTCAGCCCCCAGGAGGTGGGCGCTTCAGCACCCATCGAGGTATTTCAACGTGATTGTTATTGGGTGGTGCTTTGGGATATGGTTGGGTTGGATCTAGGAGTTCTGGAGAGAACGTCATGAATGCTCGTCTGTCGCTTGTTTCGCTGCTTGCGGTATTCTGCCTGACCACAGGGGTGGCTCTTCTGTCGGGGTCCTGCCTGAAGGAAGTGGTGGCTGTACCCTGTGGTGACGGCACCTTCTGTCCGGGCGGATACAAGTGTGTGGGGGACCTGATCGGCGGGTTCCGCTGCGCCGTGGACACCTGCGGCAACGGCCAGCCCGATCCTCTCGAGGATTGCGACGACGGCGAGGCCAACTCGGACACCCAGCCCGACGCATGCCGCCTGAGCTGCCGCTTCCCATCCTGCGGGGACAACGTGGTGGATTCGGACGAGAGCTGCGACGACGGCAACGAACAGCTCCAGGACTCCTGCCCCTCCGGCCCCATGGGGAGCTGCGAGAACGCCGTCTGCGGAGACGGGTACATCTGGACCCCGGAGTTTGGCGGTAGCGAGGAGTGCGATGACAATAACGACAACCCGCAGGATGCCTGCGTTAGCGGCCCTTTAGAGGCCTGCCAGGTCGCGACCTGTGGCGACGGCGTGGTACAGTTGGGCTCTGAGTTCTGCGACTGTGGCACAGATCCGTCGAACTTGCCGGCGGGCTGCATCACTGTGAACTCGGACGACATCAGCGGCGCTTGCCGGACCGACTGCCTCATGGCGTACTGCGGTGACAACGTGCAGGACGACAATGAAGAGTGCGACGATGGCGATCAAAACTCCGACACCCTGCCCAACGCCTGCCGGGAGAACTGCCTGAACGCCTTCTGCGGCGACGGCGTGCAGGACGCCGGTGAGATCTGCGACTGCGGCTTGGACGAAAGCGCTCTGCCCATCGGCTGTAACGACGTCAACAACAACGTCACGCCGGGCTCCTGCCGCATCACCTGCGTGAATTCCAGCTGTGGCGATGGCGTGCTTAACCCGTCCGAGGGCGAACAGTGCGACGATGGCAACACCGTGAACGAGGATGATTGCCCAAACAACTGCATGCTCCCTATCTGCGGAGACGGCATCGTTTACAACCAGGGAAACGGCGCTGAGCAGTGTGACGACGGCGCCCAGAACAACGACTCCGCGCCGGACGCCTGTCGCACCACCTGCCTGGCACCCAGCTGCGGTGATGGCGTAGCAGACTCTGGCGAGCAGTGTGACGACGGCAACGGCAGCAATAACGATTCCTGCCTGACGACTTGCCAGACCAATACCTGCGGCGATGGCTACCAGAACCCGGCTATAGAGGCTTGCGATTGCAACACCGCCGGTCCGTTGCCTCCGGGCTGCACTGGCTACAACAGTGACACGACCCCACAGCCCTGCCGCCTCAACTGCTCCGCTGTCTTTTGTAGCGACGGCGTACAGGACCCAGGCGAGGCTTGCGACGATGGGAACACCGACAACACCGACGACTGCCTGGCCACCTGCGTGGTGGCTTTCTGCGGCGACGGCCACCTCCATGCCATTGGCACCCCGCCTTTCGAGGTCTGTGACGATGGAACCACCGACGACTGCTCGGGCACCTGCAACGCGGCCTGCGACGGTCCAGCAAACTTCTGCGGCGACGGTATCCAGCGCTGCTCGGAGCAGTGCGACGACGGGGCAGCCAACTCCAACACCACGCCCGACGCCTGCCGAACCAGCTGCCAGAGTCCCTTCTGCGGCGACAGCGTGCAGGACTCCAGTGAGTTCTGCGACGACGGGGGCAACGACGACTGCGCGGGCTCCTGTAACGCGGCCTGCGATGGGGCAGTAAACTTCTGCGGCGACTCCATCCAGCGCTGTGGGGAACAGTGCGACGACGGAGCGGCCAACTCCGACACCATCCCCGACGCCTGCCGGACCAACTGTCAGAACACCATCTGCGGCGACAACGTGCAGGACTCCGGGGAGTTCTGCGACGACGGGGGCAACGACGACTGCTCGGGCACCTGCAACGCGGCCTGCGACGGTCCAGCGAACTTCTGCGGCGACGGCATGCAAGCCTGTGGGGAGCAGTGCGACGACGGGGCGGCCAACTCCGACACCACGCCCGACGCCTGCCGAAACAACTGCCAGGATCCTTTCTGCGGCGATGACGTGGTGGACTCCGGTGAGTTCTGCGACGACGGGGGCAACAACGACTGCCAGCACACCTGTAACGCGAGCTGCGACGGACCGGCCAACTTCTGCGGCGACGGCATTGAACGCTGCGGGGAGCAGTGCGACTGCGGCGATTCCGGACCGATTCCCATTGGCTGCGCTGGCCACAACGACGACGCGAGCCCGATGCCTTGCGATACCCACTGCCACACGTGATTAGGCTTTCGGGGCTCGAACCCGTGGAGACGACGTAATGATGACTTGCAAGTCGCTTTCGTCCTGGACCGCAACCGTCTGCATGACCGCGGGGTTGGCCCTGGTGTCGGGATCCTGCATTATTGAGGTGGCAGCCGTACCCTGTGGCGACGGCACTTTCTGCCCGGTGGAGTACCAGTGCGTGGGGACCTTGGCCGACGGGTTCCGGTGCGTTGTGGACACCTGCGGCGACAGTCATATCGATCCCCTGGAGGAGTGTGACAACGGCGAGGCCAACTCCGACATCGCGCCCGACGCCTGCCGTCTGGACTGCGTGCTGCCCATCTGTGGAGACGGCGTGTTGGACAGCGGCGAGACCTGTGACGACGGCAACGATGAGCAGGCCGATGCATGTCCATCCGGCTCCGAAGGGAGCTGCCAGAACGCGAGCTGTGGTGACGGCTTCATCTGGACCCCGGAGTTCGGTGGTACCGAGGAGTGCGACGACGGCAACCAGGAGCTGAATGACGGCTGCCCGACCGGCCCCGAAGGGAGCTGCCAATCCTCCGTCTGTGGTGACGGGGTGATACAGCTGGGCGTTGAGATCTGCGACTGCGGCACGGATCCGTCGAGCTTGCCGGCGGGGTGCAACTCCGTAAACTCGGACGACATCGATGGCGCTTGTCGAACCAACTGCGCCATGGCGTTCTGCGGTGACGGAATACTGGACTCCGACGAGGACTGCGACATGGGCGCCCAGAACTCCGACATCGTGCCAAACGCCTGCCGCCTGAGCTGCATACTGCCCAGCTGCGGCGACGGCGTGGTGGACATCGGTGAGACCTGCGACTGCGGCCTGGACGCGAGCGACCTGCCCGTGGGCTGTGACGAAATCAACAACGACGTAACGCCGGGCTCCTGCCGCACCACCTGCGTGTTAGCCAGCTGCGGTGACGGCGTGGTAGACCTGTCGGTGGGTGAGCAGTGCGACGACGCCAACACCGTGAACGAGGACGACTGCCTGAACAACTGCCGGACCCCCGTCTGCGGAGACGGCGTTGTTCACAACCTGGGCAGCGGTACCGAGCAGTGCGACGACGGTGTCCTCAACAGCGACGTCAAGCCGGACGCCTGCCGCACCACCTGCCTAACCCCCATCTGCGGTGATGGCGTACATGACGCCGGCGAGGAGTGCGACGACGCCAACGCCAACGACAACGATTTCTGCCTGACGGCCTGCCAAGTCAACCTCTGCGGCGACGGCCACCATAACCCCGCCGCGGAGGCCTGCGACTGCGGCACCGCGGGTGCGTTGCCCACGGGCTGTACCGACTACAACAGCGATACGAATCCACTACCCTGCCGCCTCAACTGCACCGCGATCACCTGCGGCGATGGTTTGCATGACTCAAACGAGGCTTGCGACGATGGTAACACCAGCAACACCGACGACTGCCTGAATACCTGCATGGTGGCCTTCTGCGGCGATGGTTATCCCCAGACCACGGGCACCGCGCCCCACGAGCAGTGCGACAACGGGGCGGCCAACTCCGACACCACGCCCAACGCCTGTCGGGTTAACTGCGTCAACCCGCGCTGCGGCGACAACGTCATTGACTCGGGCGAGCAGTGCGACAACGGAACTGCCAACTCTAATACTACGGCCAACGCCTGCCGGACCAACTGCGTAAACCATTTCTGCGGCGACAACGTCATCGACTCGGGCGAGCAGTGCGACAACGGGGCGGCCAACTCCAACACCGTGGCCAACGCCTGCCGGACCAACTGCGTGAACCATTTCTGCGGGGATGGTGTCATCGACTCGGGCGAGATCTGTGACTGCGGCTTGAGTGGTACGTTGCCCGCGGGCTGCACCGGCTACAACAGCAACACCCTCCCGGCACCCTGCCATCTCACCTGTTGGTAGACTCAGGGCCCGTCACGGACTCGGCCTCCTGCCTAGAATCAGACTAGGGCAGTGGAGGATATGTGTTCGGTGCCGCGCTGCTGCTCCGCTCGAACTCGAAGCACCGAATGTACTGCTGGCTGGGACCGGCTCACCACTGCCTTCTTCCGAGGCTGATTCCAACGCCCTGAAAAACGCTTCGGCCCGTCCGGATCAGGACTTTGAAACCCCTCAAAATCACACAGCTTCGATTAGTCGACCCACTTTCCTTCTGGTAATCGGGCAAAAAATCATGGTACGCGTGACGCTGCTCACCGAAAAACAGCGCCCGCGCGTAGAGGAACAAACGATGACATCCCGACTCTCTTGGCACCCGCTGGCACTTCTGCTGTTGCCGCTGGCCCTGGCGGCCTGCGGAGATCGGGCCGGAAACAATCACAACCCCACTGACGCAGCGGTGGACGCGGACAGCGGGCCCGTCGTTGTGCAGATCCTCGACCCGGCCCTGGAGCAGTGTGTCCGCACTCAGCTGGACGCACTCAACGGTGATCTGCTGTCGTCCTACATGGAGGTCCTGACGTTCCTGGAGTGTCGGGATCTCGGGATCACGCGGCTCGACGGACTGGGCTACGCGACCAACCTGGTCTACCTATCGCTGTTCGAAAACCAGATCAACGACCTGACCCCCTTGAGCCCTCTGGTGCAACTACAGGAGCTGCAGCTCGGCAGCAATCAGATCCAGGACGTCAGCCCCCTCGAGGGGATGACCGCGCTCCTGCGACTCGGTCTGGCGCAAAACGGAATAGAGGACGTCAGCCCCCTGGCCTCCCTGAGTCAGCTTCAGTGGCTGAACCTGGACCACAACGTCATCGAGAGCGCTGCGCCCCTGGACGGGCTCACCGAGCTCACCTGGTTGACCATCGAATACAACGCTCTGGTAAGCACTACGCCCATCAATACGCTCCGGGGAATCGGCGTCGAGGTCTATTCCCGGATCGCGACGCCCACGCCCCAGGCGCTCATCGCTCGGGCACCGATCCCCATGGACAGGTCGGTCCGCCCCATGAAAGGCCACCTGACCATAGAGACGCGAGCCGACGGTCGGACCGCGCTCCGATGGTCCACCGCTCTGGGGCAGCTTCCGGTACGTCCGGAATTTGCCGGCGCCCTGCGCGTACAGGACGGGCAGATCCACTGGAAGACCCTTGGCCGAAGCCTCGTGGTGGGCTGGACAGACGCCACGGGCGCGCACCTATGCCGGGATCGGTACGCCGCCCTCTGTGACCTGGCGGTGGGCAAAAAGGGCGGTGGGGACGGGAACGACCGGGCGCCCGCGGTCAGCGACCGCGCCGCACCCACGCCTGTGATCTCTGCCGCGCTTCACCTGACCGCGGCCGGCCGTCAGAAGCTCAGCATAGCGTTGGCGCCGCCCCCGGATCCGACCTACGATCCGCAGGATCCGACCGACTTTCTGGCCGTTGACGCCATCGCCAATCTTGCGCTGGCCTCCCCGAATCAATTCGACGGCGCGAGCTGCATCTTCATGGCCCACGCCGGTGCCATGGAGATGCTCATGAACCAGCATGCGGAGGGAACCATCCTGGAGTACCTCGGAGCCAGGGATCTGTCCGAGCGGTTCCTCATGAACGCCTACGACCACGCGTCCGGGGGCAGCGTACCGTACTTTCTCACCGACCTGGTGTACGTCTATAACGCCTTCGGCGGGTCCCTGCTGTCGAGCGAATACCCCTTCACCGCGGGCTACGTACTAGAGGACGCCAACGGCAACAAAACCCCGTCCGACTCCAGCAACCCCGACGCCTACTTCAGCTGCTACTACAACTGGTTCGACGACCTGCCGACGGACTGGCAACAGAACCTGACGCCGACCCCCGAAGCCGAACGCACCCTGCTGTTCGTGGATCCGGAACGCGACGAAAACAGCTTCTGGAACGTGGGAATCGTCGGCCCGGACGTGGTGGACCGCATCAAGTACGAGCTGCGGACCAAAAACGCCCCGGTGGTGGTGGTCTACAACCACTGGCTCTACTGGCACTCCGACGTCATCGTCGGCTACGACGACCGGGTGGACAACTCGGCGGACCCCTGCCCCATGGTGGACGACACGCTGGAGTACTTCGCCGAGCAGGGCGCCGCCTCCTACGTAACCAAGGTCGAAAATCACATGGCCGATCTGGGGGGCTGCACGCCCCAGGGAATCTTCTATGTGCGGGACTCCATCTACGACGGCGACTCCGAAGAGCCCATGTACACCTACACGTCGGGCTTTGTCGAGCGATACTCCAAGCGCATTATCTCCCGTACCTACAACTGGGTGACCTACCTGGCCAACCACGTCTACACGATCCAACGGAAGTAGCCGGCGGTTGCCCCCCCATACCGCCGCTGATCGCTAGACGCTGGACGCTAGACGCTCGCTAGGGGCGGAGTCACCGGCTTCTGGGCGGTGAGCAAGCGCGCCAGGCCCCAGACGTAGGGATGCTGCTCGGTCACGACGAAACCCGCGCCCTCGAGATTCTCAGTCCAGCTCCGGCGTACGTAGTCGGTGGCGTAGGGGCACTCCACGTGCCGAAAGAACCACCTGACGGGAAGGGCTCGGTGATCCGGGTCGAACTCCCCAAAGTCCAAGATATGGAAGGTGCCGCCCGGACGAAGAGCGTGGTAGACGTTGTCGAGCACCTTCAGACGACTCGGATGCGGAAGACCGTGTAGCACGAAGGAAATGAGCGCCTTATCAAAGGGTGCGTCCGGGGGAAAATCCTCGTCGATGGGCTGGCGGGCAACCTGGACGTTGCCATGGCGGGCGCATCGCGTGCGAAAACGGGCCATCATCTCATCGCCGATGTCATAGCCCTGGATCTCTCCATCCTCTCCAGAATAGTGCCGCATGAGGCAGGCGTTCCGTCCGCTGCCCGAGCCAAGGTCCAGGATGCGGTCCCCCGGTTGAATATCCATGTCGCCGATGGCGCCTTCAATGAACCCCTTGTACCGGCCAAGGGAGGCCACATCCATCAGGAGATCGTAGTAGCGCGCCTCCAGACCACGCACCTCCACCTGGGAGTCTGGGTATCGCTTCGCCGTGTTCGCGTGCGTGCTGGAATTCATACTCATGTCGGTTTCTCCGTAGTGTTCGTGACCGGCCACCGTCCATCTCGAGGCCAGGGGAGCGCGGCCAAGGCACGGGCCAAGGCCAGGGCCAAGGCCAAGGCGTAACAAAAGATGAGCACGAATCACTCTTGGTCAACGGGTGCACTTCTTTGGGCTACGGCCCGTCCGCCCGTCACAGCGGCAACCGCAACCCATCGGTGAGCAGCACCGTGCAGTAGCGGCAGAAAGACGCCTGCTTGTGATCGAGCTGCTCGAGGGAGTGGGCGAAGCTCATGGCGCACTGCTTGTCGTCACAGTGGGTGAGCCCAAAAGTGTGACCGAGCTCGTGGACGGCCTCCTTGAGGACCCGATCCCGCAAGACGCGGTACGCCACGATTCCGCCCGCGGAATCGGCCGACAGACGATGGATGGAGACGACGGCGGCCTTCCCCGGTAGCATGGCCTCGCCGTAGACGTAGGTGAGGATGGGAATGAACAGATCCAAACCGGTCAACCCCAGGATGCGCACACACCCGGGCGGGGCGTGGTCGGCGAGGTGGTGGAGCAGCTCCGTCGACAGGTGCTGACCCCGGTTGGGCTTGAAGGCTTCGGGAGGCACCTCTGAGGCTGCAAGGATCTGCGCGGGCAACGGAAAGATCAGACGCAGGGGCCCGGCCAGCCCCTCCACGAGATCGGGATCCATCGCGCCGAAGGGCTTGAGGCCCAGGAAGGGTGCCTGGACCATGCTATTGGTCTGACGGCTTCTTCAGCCCGTACTTTTTAATGCGGTTGTACAGGGTTACCCGATCGATACCCAGCAGCGCCGCCGATCGGGTGATATTCCACGAAAGGTCCTCGAGCACCTCGATGATGTGCGCCTTCTCCATCTCCTGGATGGACCGGTCCTGGGGCACGTAGGCCTGCTCCTGTTGGTAAAAGGGCAGAGAGGTCGCCCCGATCTCCCTCCCCTGTCCGATGACCACGGACCGCTCGATGGCGTTCTCCAGCTCCCGCACGTTGCCCGGCCAGTCGTGGAGCATCATCTCGTCAAAGGCCTCCCGGGAGATCTTGTCCACGGGTTTGTTCAGCTCCCTGGCAAACCGCTTCAGGAAGTGCTTGGCCAGGATCGGGATGTCCTCCTTCCGCTCCCGCAGGGGCGGCACGTGGATGGCGATGACGTTCAACCGATAGAACAGGTCCTGGCGGAAGCTGCCCTCGGAGATGGCCTGGGCGAGGTTGCGGTTGGTCGCGGCGATCACCCGAAAGTCCAGGTCGATGCGCTGGCTCCCCCCGACGCGGTAGAAGTGCTTTTCGTCTAGCACCTTGAGCAGGTCGATCTGCATCTTCATGCCGACCTCGCCCACCTCATCGAGAAACAGCGTCCCGCCCTGGGCCAGCTCAAAGCGGCCCTTGCGCAGGTGCACGGCGCCGGTGAAGGCGCCCTTTTCGTGACCAAAGAGCTCGCTCTCGAGCAGATGCTCGGTGAAGGCGCCGCAGTTGACGGCGATGAAGGGACAAGCCGCCCGGGGAGATTGGGCGTGGATGGCCTTGGCAACCAGACCCTTGCCCGTGCCCGTTTCGCCGGTAATGAGCACGCTGGTGTCGGTCTCGGCCACGCTGAGAATCAGCTCAAAGACCTTCTCCATGGCGGCCGAGCCGCTGACCAGGCTCTCGAGGCGCTGGCGACTTTGGACCTGCTCTTTGAGGATCTCGTTCTCTTCGGCCAGCTTTTGGTGTCCGATGATCCGCTCGATGAGCACACTGATCTCGGCGGGATCGAAGGGCTTGAGCAGGTAGTCGTGGGCGCCCCTCTTCATGGCCAAAACGGCCGTATCGATGGAGCCAAAAGCGGTAATCATCACCACGGCGAGCTCAGGATCGTCCTGCTGAAGGTGGCCTAACAGCTCGATGCCATCCATGCCGGGCATCTTGATATCGAGGAAGATGATGTTGTAGCGGCGCGCCTTGAGCAGCTCCAGGGCCGCCTCGGCGCTGGAGGCCTGATCCACCTCGTAGCCGTCCATCTGCAGCCAGCCGGCGAGGGACTCGCGCACGATCTCTTCGTCGTCGACTATAGCGATCCGCGCCTTCTTCTTCATAGGAGTCCCTCTTGCTTCTTAGGAAACTTCGCTTCGATACACCGGCAATGTCACCAGGAAGGTGGTTCCCTCGGGGCCGGTCTGCTCCACCTCCACCTGGCCGTTGTGCTCCTTGACGATACCGTAGACCACGCTCAACCCCAACCCCACCCCCTTGCCCTCGGACTTGGTGGTAAAAAACGGCTCGAAGATGTGCGGTAGGCTCTCGGGCCCAATCCCCGGACCGGTATCGGTGATGCGGGTGAGAAGCAGGTCCGATTCTTCATCGTATTGGGTCGACAGCAGGAGCCGTCCATCGGTCTCGGGGCCCATCTCATCTACGGCGTTGAGCAGGATGTTCATGAAGACCTGCTCGAGCCGGCTGACATCTCCAAGCACGGGTGGCAGATCCCCCTGAAAATCCCGGACGAGCTGGATCTTGTTGAGTGCCAGGTGGTGCGCGTTGAGCTCTGTGATCAGGTCCAGGATCTCGTTGAGCTGCGCCTCGGCGGGCTCGAGCTTGGACTGCCGGGCAAAGGCCAGCAGGTTGGAGACGATCTTGGAGCAACGCGCCGTCTCGTTCTCCATGAGACCGAGCTGGCCGAGGATCGTCTTACACATGTCCTGGGAGGGCTCGAGCTCGGTGAGCATGCGTCGCTGCAGCCGGATGAAGTTCAGCACCCCGGTGAGCGGATTGTTCAGCTCGTGCACCACCGACGCCGAGAGCTTGCCCAAAGAGCTCATCTTGTCCTGCTGCAGGAGCTTGCAGTGGGCCTCCTCGATCTGCCGGGTCCGCTCTTCAACGGCGCGTTCCAGCTCCTGGGTCATTCGCTCCTGGGAGCGATGTCTCTCGGTGATGTCCCGACAGATCTCGATGAACCGCGTCACCTTGCCCTCCATGTTCCGTAGCGGATAGAGGGTCAGATCCACGATGCGCTCCTCGCCATCGAGGTTGTAGTGGGTGTGCATCTCGTGGTGGGGCTCTCCGGTCTTCAAGATCTCGTCAATGGGGCACGGATGATCCGGAGGCTGACAGGGCTGCTCGGAGTGATGGAACACCTCGTAGCACTTGCGCCCCACCACCTCCTGGGCAAGGAGCCCGGACTGATCGAGGTACGGGGTGTTGACCTGCACGACGTTGTGCTCCCGGTCGATGACCACGATCCCCTCGAGGATTCCATTGATGATGGTCTCGAGCTGATCCCGCTGGGCCTTGTAGCGATTCTCCTCGACCTGGTAGGTGTCACGGATGAGCGCCGCGGTGTTGTAGGCCATCACGCGGGTGCTGGCGGGCCGCCTGGCGAGCACCTCCTCCAGGACCGCCTCGTCAGGTGTGAAGATGAAGATCTGGTTCACCTCCACTTTGTCGGCATCGAAGTAGTCGTGAAAGTCGGCAGTGGTGTACAGCCCCTTGTCCCGGGCATAGACCATGCCCACGGCGTCTGCGTCGGGGTCGGCCACAGCCACGTACTCGCCGTGCACAAGCCGCGACTTGTAGTGCCGAAAGGCCCGGGTCAGCATGTCGCGACACATCTCACCGCCACCGATGATACCGATGCGCAGCCAGAGCCTGCCCGGCTCCATCGCCTTCTCCTTCACCTTGGACTCTTGCTTGGATCCCAAGTCAGCCCTCCCCACCTGCCCGCCAACTGCGGCCGCGTTCGGGACTCGCCCCTACACCTCGGGTCGCGGCAACACCTTGGCCAGCTCTGCGATCTCGGGCACCTTGTGCTCCCACTCGATGGCCATGAGGTGCACTCCGGCGACGCCCTCCATCTCCTTGAACTCCTCGATCTGCTCGCAAGCCATCTTGATGCCTTCGGCGGCCTTCTTGCCCTTGGGGGCGGCCTTGAGCCGATCAATGACCGAATTGGGCACGTCCATACCCGGCACCTTCGACTTCATATAGCGCGCCATACCGACGCTCTTCATGGGGGTGACCCCGGCGAGGAGGTAGCACTTCTCGGTGAGGCCCATGTCCACAGCCTGTTTCACGAACTCCCGGAAGCGCTCCATGTTGTAGATGCACTGGGTCTGAACGAAGTCCACGCCGGCCGCCACTTTTTTGGCCAGCCGGTGCGGCCGCCACTTGTGGGGCTCGGCGAAGGGGTTACACGCCGCTCCGATGAACATCTTCGGCGGCTCCTCGATGTCGTCCCCTCCCAGAAATTTGCCCTCATCCCGCATGGTCTTGACCATGTTAATGAGCTGCATGGAGTCGATGTCGAAGACCCCCTTGGCCTGGGGATGATCCCCGAACTTCTGGTGATCCCCCGACAGACACAGCAGGTTCCGGATGCCCAGGGCCGAGGCGCCCAGGATGTCGGCCTGCATGGCCAACCGGTTGCGGTCCCGACACACCATCTGGTAGTTGGGCTCGAGGCCCTCTTGGATGGCGATGAGCCCCGCGGCCCAACTCGACATACGCACCATGGCCGTCTGGTTGTCGGTGATGTTCACCGAGTCCACCATGCCGATGAGATGCTTGGCCTTGTCCCGCACCTCTTGGGCGCTGCTGCCCCGGGGCGGGCCGAGCTCACCGGTAAACGCAAAATGCCCTGCCCTAAGCACCTTCTCCAGGTTGCTTCCCGACTTGAAGTTATTGTCAGAACCCATGTCTGAACTCCTTTATTGCTCGGACTCGGGCTTCTTGTAGCCGGGTTGGATAGTGGTTCTCGGTACCTGGTTCTCGTGCTCCCGGGCCGGCGTGAAGGCGATGATGCCGTCGAGACGCCCTTGCTTCTCGAGCCGCTCGTAGATCATGTGCCAGGCGCAGTCCTGGTCGTCCGAGATCTCGCACTTGCCGTGGTTCGTTCCACCGCAGGGACCGTTGTACAGGGACTTGGCGCACATGGTCACCGGGCAGACGCCGCCGGTGACACCGAGCACACAGCTCGAACAGGAGCGGCACCGCTCCTCGTACCAGCCCACGCCCTGGTTCACACCGATGAAGGTGGTGTCCACCATCGGAAGCACGGGCGTCTCGGGAAAGCGCTCAGCGAGGAACTGCACCCCCGCCCCACAGGCCATGGTGAGCAACGCGTCGTACCCCTCCACCTTGTCGTCGAGCACCTCGAGGTACTCCCGATCACACTGCCGCTCCACGGTGATGCTGTCGATGTCGATGGGCTCTTTGCTCAGGCGACGAGCCATGTCGATCTCGGCGGACAGGACGTCCACCTCTTTCTCGCCACCGACCAGGCACACCGCCACACAGGTGCCACAGCCGACATTGAGCACCTTCTTATAAGGGCCGATGAGGTCCTTGATCTCCTCGAAAGGCTTTCGCTTGCCAACGATCATTTTTTTACCTCTCGCACGGGGGCGCTCTTAGACTTCAAACACTTCTATCTCGTCGTGGAACACATTGACCTTCTTGAGGTCGGGCCCCAGGTACGCCCGCTCCTTGGGAGACAGGATACCCAGGGCGAGGCACAAAATAGTCCAGAAGTGCACCACATGGTAGCCACCTCCAAAGTGCTCACTCAGATCGTGGATTTGGGCGTGGCAGTTGTGGCAGCCGGCGATGACGTAGGTGGCGCCGGTCTCCTTGATCTGATCGTCCTTGATCTTGCCGTAGCCCCGCCGCTCCTCGGGGAATCCCGACTGCAGGAACCCACCACCCCCGCCGCAGCAGTAGTTGTTGGACTTATTGGGCTGCATGTCGATGAAGTTCTCCTCACCGATGCAGGCCTTGAGAGCGTAGCGCAGATCGTCGGCGATGGCGTCACCGAAGCTCTTGCGCACGATCTGGCAGGGATCCTGAAGCGTAAACTTGATCTTCAGATCCTTGTTCCAGTCAGAGTTGGGCTTGAGCTTTCCTTCGCGAATCCACTTCGCGTAGTACTCATAGATGTTCTTAACTTCAAAGTTGTGCGGAATGTTGAACTTGTTCAGTCCGGCCCGGACTGCAAATGTTACGTGGCCTCACTCCGTGTTTAAGAATATCTTGCAGCCTAACTTGTCAGTCACCTCCGCGGCCTTGCGGGTGATGTGCTCCCACCCCTCATCGTCGGCCATGAACAGACAATAGTTTTCCGCGGCCCAGGCGGTCTTCGGATAGGTCCAGGACGCGCCCACCTGGTGCAGGATCTTCCACAGAGGCACCATCTCGTCGGGCTCGGTCATGGGCTCCCGAGAGTTCTGGTTCACCAGGAAGTGGGCCCCCTCCTTATCTAAGGGAGCCTCCAGGTCCTTGAACTCGGGCTGGTCGGTCTGCGTCTCCTCGAGCACGTCATTGACGATCCACTCAAAGTCCTCGGGGCTCGTACCCATGGCGCTCAAGGATTCATTCGCCAGCGCCGCGTCGCAGGAGTGCAAGATGCCCTTGGGGCGCTCGGACCGTGGGACCTTCTGCCGCAGCTTGTAGATCATCTGCGGGATGTCGATCTGCATGGGACACACCCGGCTACAGCGCTGACACATGCTGCAGAACCACGGCCACCTGGAGGCGAGGATCTCCTCGTCCATGCCCAGGCTGAGCATCCGTAGGAACTTGCGCGGATCCATGTCGTCAAACGATGACGAGGGACACCCCGATGAGCAGAGCCCACAGGTGAGGCACAGGTTCAGGTTGCCCTGGGGCAACATTTCGCGCAGCTCGTCCAAAAGGTTCGGTTTGCGCTTTCCACCTAGCTTGATCGCCGTCTCAGCCATTTTCATCCCCTTTGCGGGAGTTATTCATCTTTGTTCTGGGCGGTGCCGAGCGGGCTCGGGCCCACCTCTTTGATGTACGCCGTCATCTCCTTGGCGTAGGCCGCGAATGTCGGCCCCTCACCCGAGGAGAGGTTGTACATGCGCACCCGCTCTTTTTCCATGCCCATCTCGTCGAGCATGGACTGCACGTGCTCCACCCGCTCGCGGCACCGGAGATTCCCGGCGTTGTAGTGACAGGTACCCTCCAGGCAGCCGACGCAATAGACCCCGTCGGCGCCTTTCTGAAAGGCCCGCAGCATCAACATCACGTCCACCTTGCCCGTGCAGGGCACGCGCACGATCCGCACGTTCGCCGGATACTCCAACCTCATCGAACCTGCCAGGTCCGCGGCTGAGTAACCTCAGAACTCGCAGCAAAATGCAATGATCGTCGGTTCGAACTCGCTCATCCCGTTTTCTCCGCCAAAAGTCCATCTACCTTACTGATCAGTTGGTCGTCTTCATAGAAGCCGAGCTGGATCGTCTGGCGGGGGCACACACAGGCGCACACCCCGCAGCCGTGGCACATGGCCTCGTCGATCTTGATCAGCTTTTCGTTGTTGTCGAACACCGGCACGTCGAAGGGGCAATTTCGCACGCAGGTCAAACACTTCACGCAGTGGTCGGTGTCCACCTTGGCCGTAATGGCCGAGAGCTTGATCTCGGGCTTGGCCAGGAACGTAGTGGCCCGGGAGGCCGCCGCCTGGGCCTGGGCAAGCGTCTCGGTGATCAGCTTGGGCCCGTGGGCCGTGCCACACAAAAAGATGCCCGCGCCCGGCATGTCCACCGGACGCAGCTTCACGTGGGCCTCCATGAAGTAGTTCTCTAGATTCGTGTTGAGCTTCATGGTCCGACACAGCGTCTCGGTGTCGGCTGCACGCAGCCCGGCGCTCAGGGTCACCAGATCCGCCTCAATGGCCACCTGCTGCCCCAGGATGTGGTCCTTGACCCGAACCACCAGCCCATCACCGCTCTTCTCCACGATCGGCGGCTCCTCCTCCTTGAACCGGATGAAGATAACGTCCTTTTCCCGAGCCTCCCGATAGTAGTCCTCCATCTGACCGTAGGTGCGGATGTCCCGGTACAGCACGAACACCTGGGTGTCCGGGCTCTGCTCCTTGATGGCCAACGCGTTCTTCACCGCGTTCTGGCAGCAGATGCGCGAGCACTCCTGCATCTCGTCGTTGCGGGAGCCCACGCACTGGATCATCACCACCGTGTCAACATCCGCCACGCCCTTTTCGGCGATCCGATCGGAGAGATCGAGCTGGGTGATCACCCGCTCGTCGTCACCAAAAAGATACTCGGTGGGCTCGTACTCCACCGCTCCGGTGGCCACCACGATGGCGCCGTGGTCGATGGACCGCTTGTCCCCGCCCACTGCCACCTCCGTGGTGAAGTTGCCCTGGTACCCGCCAAAGCCCACCACCTCGGCGCCTAGGAGCACCTCGATCTTCTCGGCCCCCGACACGTCCGCCACGAGCTTGGCCACAAAGGCCTGCACGTCGGCGCCCTCGATGGTGTGGTGCAGTCGGCGCGCCAGACCACCGAGGCTGTCTGTCTTTTCGAGCAGCACCACCGGGAAGCCCTGTCGCTCCAGGTTCAGCGCCGCGGTCATGCCCGCCACGCCCCCACCCACCACCAGGGCCTTCTGGTTCACCGGGATGCGCTTCTCCTCCATGGCCTTGAGCGTCCGAGCCCGCGCCACCGCCGCCCGGACGAGGTCCTTCGCCTTTTCGGTGGCGGTGTCCGGGGTCTTGGAGTGGATCCAGGAGTTCTGGTTCCGGATGTTGGCCATCTCGAACAGATAGCGGTTCAGGCCGCAGGCCTCCAGGGTCTCCATGAACATGCCCTCATGGGTCTTGGGGCTACAAGAAGCCACAACGACCCGATTGAGCCCCTGTTCGATGATCATCTCCTTGATCTTCTCCTGCGTATCCTGGCTGCAGGTGAAGAGGTTGGAGTCAGTGAACACCACGTTGTCGAGGGTCCCGGCGTACTCCTGCACGGCGGGCACGTCCACCACGCCGCCAATATTGATGCCGCAGTTGCAGACAAACACCCCGATGCGGGGCTCCTGGTGGGCGACCTCCTTTTGTTCGGGCAGGACGATGGTCTCCACGTCCGTTCCCCGAGCCGCCGACAGGTCGGCCCCCGCCAGGCAGGCCGCCGCGCTGGCCTCGGTGACGCTCTCCGGAATGTCCTTGGGCCCCTGGAACACGCCACACACGTAGATGCCGGGCTGGTTGGTCTCCACCGGCGCCAGGGGATCGATCTTGGCGTACTTGTACTTGTTGAGTTCCACCCCCAGGCGATCCGCCAACCGCGTGGCGTCCTCGGGAATGGTGAGGCCCACCGACAGGACCACCATGGAGAACTCGTCCACACAGACCTTGCCCTCCTCGTCCACATAGCGGACAGACAGGTCCCCGGTCTCGTGGTTCTCGTCGATGGTATGCACCCGGGCCTTGACGTACCGCACCCCCTCTTTGTCCCGGGCGCGCATGAAATACTTCTCGTAGTCCTTGCCGTAGGTGCGCATGTCCATGTTGAACACCACCGCGTCCAGATCGCCGTGGATATGCTCCTTGGCGATCATGGCCTCCTTGGTGGCGTACATGCAGCAAACCGACGAGCAGTAGCCGTTCCCGCACTGGTTCGTGTCGCGGGAGCCGATGCACTGCAGCCAGGCGATGGACTTGGGCTCGGCGCGATCCAGGGGGCGCATGATGTGGCCGTAATACGGCCCGCCCGCCGACAGGATCCGCTCGAAGCCGTCAGAGGTGACGACGTTGGCGAACTTCCCGTAGCCCAGGTGATCGAGGCCCGCCGGGTCGAAGGGCTTGGTGCCCGGAGCCAGGATGATGGAGCCCACCTGCACGTCCGTCTGGCGCACCTTGTCGTCGTAGGCCACCGCGCCGGCGAGACACATGTTCTCGCACAGGCCGCAGCCCACGCAAGCGTCCATGTCGATGGCGTAGGCGAGGGGCACCGCCTGGGCGTACTCGATGTACGTGGCGGCGCGGTCGTTCATGCCCTTGTTGATCGTGTTGATCGCCGCGATGGGGCAGTGGCGCGCGCAGTCGCCACAACCGGTGCACTTGTCCGCATCGATGTAGCGTGGGTTGTTCTGCAGCGATACCTGGAAGTTGCCCGGATCTCCGGACAGACCAGCGACCTCGCTGTTGGTAATCAGCTCAATGTTCTCGTGCCGGCCGACCTCGACCAGTTTAGGTGAGATTACTCACATCGTACAGTCGTTGGTCGGGAACGTCTTGTCCAGGCGGGCCATGAGCCCACCGATGGTCGGTCCTTTCTCCACCAAGTACACTTTGTAATCAGAATTTGCGAGATCGAGGGCGGCCTGCATGCCGGCGATACCAGCTCCCACCACCATTACCGATCCGCTCAAATTGTCCTGATTAGCCATGGTCTCTCCTCAAAGCGCTGCGAACACCGGGATGGACTCCTCCATGCCTGTAAACTCGACCAGCTTCTTCTGCTCGAGATCGGCCAGGAGGTAGGACACCCGTAAGACTTCAATTTCGGTTTGCTCAGCCACCTGCCGCACCGAGGTGGTGCCGGACTTGATGGCCAGATAAATGAGGCTCTTCTGATACTCCCGCAAAAGCGCGTCGTCGAGCACCTGCTGGAGCTTCTCTTCCTTCCAGGGGCGCCCGTAGACGTCGCCCGCCGAGGTGATCTTGTGCTGCTTGCCCACCAACCACCGCATCACCTCGCCCTTGACCACCATCTCGGCGGCCCGAAGTTGCAAGTCGTACTTCGACACATCCAGGGGGCCGCGCTTCCGCACGGCCTCGGTGGCCTCGGTGACGATCTCGGTGAAGCGCTTGGCCTCGGCCGACGAAACCCAGTCCACATGGAGCCGGTCTCCGCCGATGCCCGTGAGCTCCAGCAACTGCTGGGTCATCGCCATCTTCTTTTCGGCCTGAACATTACCTTCCAGGTAATGGCAATCGCCGATCAGTCACCCGGCGACAAGGGCGCCGTCCACCCCGTCTCGGAAGGCCTGAACAATGAACGCGGGGTCCACCCGGCCCGAGCACATGACCCGCACAGACCGCACGTTGGCCGGGTACTGCATACGCGATACCCCGGCCAGGTCGGCGCCGGCGTATGCACACCAGTTACAAAGGAAGGCGACGATTTTGGGTTCGAATTCGTCCATCGGTAAAACCCTCTACACCACGGCCCGCACCGCCGCCTCGATCTGATGGAAGCGGAAGTGCAGCATGTCGATGGCCTCCTGGGGGCAAGAGGCGGCACAGAGACCGCACCCCTTGCAGGAAGCCTGAATATTCTTGGCTCGCTTGATCCCGTCGACCTCTTCGAGGTGGATGGCGCCAAAGGCACAGACCTCCTCGCACAGACCGCACCCGATACACTTGTCGGGATCCACCTCAGATACGTAGGGCGAGATCTGGATCTGGTCCTTGGACAGGACCGTCACCGCCCGGCTCGCCGCCGCCATGGCCTGGGCGATGGACTCATCCATGGCCTTGGGGTAGTGCGCGAGGCCGGCCATGAAGAGGCCGTCCGAGGCGAAGTCCACCGGACGCAGCTTGGCGTGCGCCTCCATGAAGAACCGGTCCTCGGTGAGCGGGAGCTTATAGAAGGACGCGATATCCTCCGCCCGATTCGGCTCAATGGCCGTGGCCAGGTTGAGCAGATCCGTCTCGATCTCCACGGGCGCCCCGAGGATGGGATCGAAGACCTTGACGATCAAGCCATCGCCCGCGGCCACCACCTCCGGCTTACGATCGAGCGCGTACCGGATGAAAATCACCCCCAGCTCGCGCGCCTGTTTATAGAGGGCCTCGCGCTCGCCGAAAGTCCGGATGTCCCGGTACAGCACGAACACGTTGGTGTCCGGCTTGTTCTGCTTGATATCGATGGCCATGGCCACAGTGGTGGAGCAACAGATCCGCGAGCAGTAGGGACGCGGATCGTTGCGGGACCCCACGCACTGAATGAAGGTCACCGTGTCGGCCTTTGCCAGCTTCTGTGGATCCTGCTCCAGATCGTGCCACCGGGTCACGGCCGGGTGCTGCCCGTAGAGGTACTCCTCGGTGTCGGTGGGCGCCCCTCCCGTGGCCACCACCACAGCACCGTGGCTGATGGTCTGGGGTCCTTTGCCGTTTTTCACCTCGGTCTCGAAGTTGCCCACGTAGCCCGAGGCGCCCAGCACCTCGGCGTCGGTCATCACGGTCAGGTTCTTGTGGCCCCCGACCCGCTCGATGAGACTGGTGAGAAACGACTGAACATCCCGACCGTCGTGGGTGCGCTTCACATCGAGCGCCCGCCCACCGAGCTGGGAGGACTTCTCCACCAGCGTGGTGGGGAACCCCTGGTCGGCCAGGCCCAGGGCGGCGAACATGCCCGCCACGCCGCCGCCGATGACCAACGCCGCCTTGTCCACATTGACGGAGATGGGCTGGATGGACTCCAGCTCCCGGGCCCGAGCCACGCCCATCCTCACCAGGTCCTTGGACTTAGACGTGGCGAGATCCTTGTTCTCGGAGTGAACCCAGGTGCACTGGTTGCGGATGTTGGCCATCTCGAACAGGTGCGGGTTCAGGCCGGCGTTCTGCAGGGTAAACTGGAACAGCGGCTCGTGGGTCCGCGGCGTACAGGCCGCCACGACCACGCGGTTGAGCTTCTGCTCCTTGATGGTCTGGGTGATCTTCTCCTGGGTGTCCTGGCTGCAGGAGAACATGTTCTCCTCGGCGTACACCACACCGTCGAGCTCCTTGGCGTAGTCCACGATGGCCGGCACATCCGCGATGCCGCCGATGTTCAGGCCGCAGTTGCACACGAACACGCCTACCCGGGGCTCGTCGTCGGCCACGTCGATCTCGGCGGGCAGCTCCAGGGTCCTGGTGAGCGTAGAGCGAGCCGGTGCCAACCCCGCGCCGGCGATGCAAGCCGCCGCGCTGGACTCAGCCACGGAGTCCGGGATATCCTTGGGACCGTTGAAGGCGCCACAGGCGAAGACGCCCGGTCGCGACGTGGACAGCGGAGTCAGGGAGTCGTGCTTCACGAAGCGGTTCTCGTTGAGCTCCACCCCGAGCCTCTCAGCCAGGGCCACGGCCTCGTCGGAGACCCGGAGCCCCACCGAGAGCACGACCATGTCGAACTGTTCGTCGACCACCTTGCCGTCCTCGGTGAAGTAGCGCAACCGGAGGTCCCCCGTGTCGCGCACCTCATCGATGGTATGCACCCGCGCCTTGACGAAGCGGACGCCGCTTTGGTCCTCCCCCCGGGTCAGGTACTTCTCGTACTCCTTGCCGAAGGTGCGCATGTCCATGTTGAAGATGGCGCAGTCGAGCTCGCCGTCAGCGTGCTCCTTGGCCATCATGGCGTCCTTGACGGCGTACATGCAGCACACCGAGGAGCAGTAGCCGTTGCCGCAGCGGTTGGTGTCCCGCGAGCCCACGCACTGGAGCCAGGCGATCTTCTTGGGCACCTGGTGGTCCGATGGGCGCGACAGGTGGCCCTCCGTGGGACCCGAGGCGCTGAGGATCCGCTCGAACTCCAGGCTGGTCATCACGTTGGGGTTGGACCGGTGGTGGTAGGTGTCCTCCATGCCCGATGGGTCGAAGGGCTCGATGCCCGCCGACAGGACCACCGCGCCCACCCGGATCTCCCGCTCCACCTCCACCATGGAGTGGTCGATGGCGCCGGGAGCGCAAACGGTGACGCACTCCATGCAGTCGCTGCAGTACGAGCAGTTCAGGCAGCGGTCGGCCTCGGCCTGGCCCGCCTCGGGCTCGAACCCGAGCTCCACCTCGTCGAAGGTCGCGCGCCGGGACGCCGGCTCGAGCTCGGGCATAGAGGCCCGGGCAGCCTTGGGCATGTCGGTGGGCACCGGACGATAGATCGGATCGTCCTTGGTGATGGGAACGCGCCCATCGGCCATGTCCTTGCCGTCGATGAACCGGGAAATGGAGACGGCCGCCTCGCGCCCCGCGGCCACGGCGCCAATGGCGTTCCAGGGGCCCGTGTGGGCGTCACCGCCGGCGAAGACACCCTCCCGCGGTGTGGCGTAGGTGACACCGTCGGCCTCGAGAGTCCCCCGGCGAGTGTACTCTACCTCTTTGTCGCCCTCGAAGGCGCTGAAGTCGGGCTGCTGTCCGATGGCCGCCACCACCTGGTCCGCCTCGAGATCAAACTCACTTCCCGGTACGGGTACAGGCCGCCGCCGGCCCGAGGAGTCAGGCTCGCCCAGCTCCATGCGGATGCAGCGCATGCCCTTGACCTTGCCGCCCTCCACCAGGATCTCCTGGGGCGCGGCCAGGTACTCGATCTGGACGTCTTCGGCCTCCGCCGCCTCGATCTCTTCCTCCCAGGCGGGCATCTCCGTACGGGTCCGCCGGTAGACGATCTGCACGGACTGGGCCCCGAGGCGAACCGCCGCCCGGGACACGTCGATGGCCACATTTCCGCCACCGATAATGAGGACCTTCTTGCCCACCTGGGTCTTGCCCGTGAGGTTCACCTCACGCAGGAAATCCACACCCTGCCGCACGCCGTCAGCGTCGTCGCCCTCCACGGCGAGGTCGTAGCCCTTGTGGGCACCCACGGCCAGATACACGGCCTTATAGTCCTTGAGCAGGTCGTCCACCGTGAGATCCGGACCGAGGGGGGTGGAGGTCTTGATCTCCACGCCGAGGTTCGTGATGACCTCGATCTCCTGGTCGAGAATCGCCTCGGGCAGGCGGTGGTTCGGGATGCCCACCCGGAGCATTCCGCCCGCCTTGGGAAGGGCCTCATAGATGGTGGACTTGATGCCCTGGCGTGCCAGGTGGTAGGCCGCCGACAGGCCGGCCGGGCCGGACCCCACGATGGCCACCTTCTCGGGACGCTCCTCCATGCAGTCGATCTTCACCTGGCGGGGATCGAACTGATCCGCGGCCAGCCGCTTGAGCCGACAGATGGAGACGGGCTCGTCCACGTCACAGCGCCGGCAGGCGTCCTCACACTCGTGGGGACAGATGCGCCCCAGGACGCCGGGGAGGGGCAGATCGTCCATGATGATCTCGAGGGCGCGCTCGTACTTGCCCTCCTTGACCATCTGCACGTAGCCCTGGACGTTGAGACCCGCCGGACAGGAGAGCCGGCAGGGCGCGCGATCCGTCTTCTGGATGGCGAAGACGCCCGGGATGGCCTGGGCATACTTCTTATAAGCAGCCTTGCGGGTGCCGAGCCCTTCGTCGAACTCGTCTGGGAGCACAACGGGACAGACCTTCTCGCACTCACCGCAGGAAGTACACTTGTCGAGATCCACGAAGCGAGGCTGGGTCCGCACCCGCGCGGAAAAGTTCCCCGGATCGCCCTCCAGGGCTTCCAGCTCGGTTCCCGTGAGCAACTCGATGTTCAGATGCCGGCCGACCTCGACCAGTTTAGGTGAAATAATTCACATGGTGCAGTCATTGGTGGGGAAGGTCTTGTCCAGCTTGGACATCACCCCACCAATGGCTGTGGACTTCTCCACCAGGTACACGTAGTAGCCAGATTCAGCCAGATCCAGCGCCGATTGCATGCCAGCAATGCCGCCGCCGACTACCATCACGGAGCCTGCAAGGTCCTGTTTGCTCATCGTGTCGATCCTGCCTCTCGTCGTGATCCCAAACCGTCGGATTGCGCCAAATGAACAGAATACAAACCACCCTGCCCCCTACAGCCGGGAACCAGGCGCCCCGAGCCGGTACCGCGCTGGTGAGTGCGGAAACGCTAACGTCGGGATATCCCTATTCTAAAACCTATTTGTCAGCACAAACCGAATACAACTAACCACCTGAAATGAATAAACAAAATCCAGACGGTGGCCAGTGACAATATCCATAGCATGGTGGTAGTGAAGATCGCAAGGGGAAAAGGCCGGATCTTCCGGATTATTCAACTCCAATAGGAAAACAATGGTTTCTCTATGTACTAGAAAACATTAGTACATTAAAAAGCCCCCTAAGTAGGTTTATATTCTCTGTTTTCCGTCGGGGATCTGGGAGCTTAACGCGCCACGGTCTCCGTTTGGGAGGTGTCCATCTTCTGACGGGCCTTCTCGATCATCGCGAGCACTTTTTCGGCCATCATGGGAGGAGTCTCTCGACGGAGTCGTTCCTCATCGATGGAGCTCCAGGCGCGCAGGGCATGCACCTTCTGTCCCGTGGGCCATAGCCGCAAGGACGCCCCCACCAGGGCCAGGGTCCGACGCGGCTCCTGGAGGGTCTTCGCCGTGTCCAGCAGCTCGTCCACGTAGGGCACCAGGTCATCGGAGCCGCGACTGGGCGGCCAGCAGGCCAGCAGCTTCTGCAGGGCAACCAGCCGGGCCACGGGCTCCTCGTCCACGGCCCCGGCCAGGGCGCGCTCAAGCAGCTCGGTGGCGCGCTCGGAGCGCCGCTTCGCCTGGAGGGCGTCAGCCCGCATGGTCGCCACATTGAGTCGATCCAGGGGCGTGAGCCGGGCGTCATCTATCTCCCGCAGCAGCGTCCGCGCTCGCTCCGAGCGGCCGAGGCCCAACCAGGCCCGGGCCACGGAGGTCTTGAGGGCGATAAGGACCTCGGAGTCCAGGTCCTCCTCCATGAGACGGGAGCCCGCCGCCACCACCGCCTGACCAAGCTCCTTGGTCAGGCCCTGGTTCCCGATGACCACACCCAAGGCGGTAAGACAGGCCGCAACGGGGGTGGTGCGGTGGCCGTTTTCCACCAACGCCTCCAACGCGGTGGCGCAGCGTCTCACCGCCTCCGCGGAGATCTGGAATCGCTCGGCGAGCTGCAAAATGCGCTCAAGGGCCTCAATGTCGTCGTCGGGCTCGGGCGACTCCATGGCCAGGTTCAGCGCGCGCACGAGCAGCTCTTCGGCACGATCCGGGTCGGTCTCTCCCTCCGTTGCCATGGCCTCCTCCATGACGTGGCCGTACTCCGCTCGGATCTCATCGAGGTGGCGGCTGTCCATGGGGGTGTGCTTCCCTGAAGGCTCCCCGGCGGTGATCCCCCGCAACCGGTACAGCTCCCTCCGGGGAAGCGCTGCCGCCGCGGCCAACCGTACGGTCTGCGCCAACAGCGGGTACTTGCGCGGGTCGATTCCCGGCAGGAAGGTCTGGTACATCCCGGGCAGGCACGCCAGCAGCCCGACATCGGCGCTCACCAGGCGAATGGCGCCCGCCAGGTGCACCCGCCCCCGGAGGATGTCCAGGGCGTATCGCCGGAGCCCGTCGCTGGCAGGCAAATCTCCGCGATGCTCCACGATGGTCTCCAGCACCCGGTGAAACCCGATGGTGTTCTGCGCCTCCACGTAGAAGGCCCAGTCCAGCCCCTGGGTACCAAACAGCGAGGCGGTATCGGTGGACTCGAGCTCCTGCTCCGCCGAGCCGGCCCACCCCGCGCTGATGAGCAGCACCTCGTCATCCACCTCCCCCCAGCGCAGTCGCATGTCCAGAATTCCGGCCGCCTGATCCTGGCGGTAGGAAGCGAACAGATCGCTGGCCAACTGCAGCTTGTCCTCGTGTCCTTCTTCACTCGTCATGGTCGTAGTCCCCTGTCTTCCCAACTGGTTCCCAAGGTACCCACTCAGTATCCCGACCCCCCCCCGCCCGGTCAATACGGAAATACCACATACGGAAATACCACCTGACATACGGAAAACCATCGGGGCTGGTCGAATAACTTGCATACCCCAGGGTGTCGAGGCAGATCCTTTACCTCCATGCGACGGTTTCATGACATGGCCCTCTGGGCGCTCGTGGTGCTCGCGATGTCCATGGCTGCCTGTGACAACGACCCGAGCGCCAGCGACGCTCCGGACCCTGTCCATGGCGGAACCGACACCGCGCCGCCGCCGACTTTCAGAGCCGACGCCTGGCCCGAGGCCGACGCGCTCTTCGAGGGAGACCCGCGCTGGATCGGTGGCGACGCGGCCTACTCGGTAGACCTGGGCAACGACCGGGTGCTCTGGCTCTTCGGCGACAGCTTCATCGCCACCGGGGCCAACCGGTTGCGCAGCGAGTCGGCGATGGTTCGCAACTCCATCGCCATCCAGACCGGCCGGGATCCGTCCACGGCGACGGCGGCCTTCCATTGGCGAGAGCCCAACTCCCCCGCCGCGCCGGAGGCCTACTTCTCCGAGCCGCTGTCCATGGAGACCTGGCTCTGGCCCCTGGGCGGTGCGCCCGTAGGCAACGGGGTGCTGCTGTTTTTTACCCGGGTGACGCCTACAAGCACGGGCCTGGGATTCGACGGCGTGGACTGGCAGGCCCGCTGGGTCGAAAACCCCGACGACGACCCGGACCTGTGGCGGATATCCACGCCCGAGGCGCCGGCCAATCCCTGGCGCATTTTCCTCGGCACCGCGGTGATCGTTCACGACGGCCACCTCATTGCCTACGGCATGCAAGAGCCTTCCCACGACCTGTTCGTCATGCGCTGGACCCTGGCGGCGGCTGAGGAGGGCCGGCTCCACACCGGGCAGTGGTGGTGCGGCGCCAACGGCGACGCCAACAGCGACGCCAACGGCGACGACGACAGCGACGCCAACGGCGACGACGACAGCAACTGGCGCGTGGACTGCGAGCCGGCGCAACTGCTGCCGTCGGTGGCCGCGGAGCTGTCCGTGCATCGGAACCCCGGCACCGGCTGGTGGCTGCTCACCGAGTCCGTGGGCTTCGGGCAGTCAGAGCTGAACGTCCGGCTGGCCACCGATCCCCTGGGCCCCTGGTTCCCGCCCCAGGTCGTCTTCCGTCCCCCCGAGTGGGACTGGCCCAACTCCCTCATGTACGCAGGAAAGGCCCACCCCGAGCTCACCGGAGCAGACGCCGTGCTCACCTACATGGTGAACAGCTTCGATTTCTCCACCCTGGTCAGCGACCAGCGATACTACTATCCTCGCTTCGTGAAGCTGGAGATCAACCCGTGAGGCCGGAAGACAACCCGTGAGGCCGGAAGACAACCCGAGAGGCTGGAGGTTAACCCATGAAGTGCCCCAAGTGTCCAGACCAGGCCATGGAGCTCGAAACCTGGCCGGGCGCCGAGCTGGAGCGGTGTCCACGCTGCCAGGGACTGTTCCTGGACGCCGGCGAGCTGGAGCGATTGATCGTCGCCCGGTATGGAGGCCGCATCGACGCGCTGGGGTTCACCCCCCTGTCGGACAGCCAGGACCAGAAGTCCGGGACCTGCGACCGCTGCCGCAAAGAGATGGATCCTTTTCTGGGCCCCCACAACGTCCGCCTGGATCGCTGCCCCAAGTGCAGCGCCGTATTCCTCGACCAGGGCGAGCTAGCCCACATGCGCAGTCAGTGAACCCACGCCCCTCCGGACCCGACGCCCCTCCGGACCCGACGCCCCTCCGGACCCGACGCCCCTCCGGACCCGACGC
>JAOZUO010000013.1:71577-75570 GCA_029938605.1 Deltaproteobacteria bacterium
CCCTCCGGACCCACGCCCTTCCGGACCCAAATGGCCTCAGAGATGTTTCACTTTCCCGCCAGATAAATCATCTCAGCCAATTATGAAACAAAATAGGCCCTTTTGTGTTTCACTTTCCCGCCAGATGACTCATCTCAGCCAATTCTGAAACATAATAGGCCCTTTTGTGTTTCACTTTCCCGCCAGATAAATCATCTCAGCCAAATCTGAAACAAATCTCCAAAATCCGAGCAACCGTCTCCGGTCAACGACGATAACCACAGTCGAGACTCACAACGGAGAACCACGCACATGACGCCGCTCGGACATCACATCACCCTTCGACTCCGCTCCGACCGGGTACTCACCCCAACCCCGACGGAAAGGCGCATCGCAGCGCGAGTGATCCTGGAGCAAGGACGCGCGGCCAAATTGATCAACTTCTCCATTCCCGATACCCACGCCCACATGAACGCTGCCTGCGGGGACGCCGCGAGCAACGAGCTGGCGCGACGGGTCGAGCTAAGCCTGGGTCGGCGTCTTCACCTACCGGTAGGATTCGAGCCGGCCCGGGTCAAACCGATACGTGACGTCTGGCATCATTCCAACCTGTTCACCTATGTGTTCAACCAATATCAACATCATGGCCTCGACTGGGATCCCTACTTCGAAGCCACAAATCTGCCCGATCTCCTGGGGCTGCGCCCGAACGGAGCCTACACCATCGACAATGTTCAAAGGGCGCTACCCCGGGTCCAACGCAAACAGCTTCTCAAGTGGTTCAGCTGCGACGCGATTCCGCCCGCTGACGGTCCCATGGAACGCCTACTCGACGCCGCAGCGGCAGCAGCAGCGCTCCCCTCCCTACACGGATCCAGCCGCGACGTACTAGCCACCCGACGCGCCGCCGTCGAAATCGCAGACGGTCAGCTGCAACGAAACGGTGATCTGACAGAGCTGCTACAAATATCGCGCACGTCACTGTACCGTCTGCGGCAACGCCCCGCAGATCAGCGCCTCGTGGAGGCCATACGCCTACAGCTCGGCCTGAGGGCAATTCTGGAGAGGATAAAAATCTGATGCCAGAGGTCTCCGGGCACGGGTGAAGTTCATGGCTGTTTTCTGGGGCCCATCCCACTCCTGTGTGCCATGCTCGGGGGATGCGACTCGCGAAGACATCGACCTCGACAGCATTTTTCCCGGTCTCCGTTCTCCTGAGCATCCTGGTCCTCGGCGCCTGTCGGACGCCGGCGGCCAAAACACCGTCCCATCCCCCGACGCGGCGGACCGAAGGGCCCGGGCCCCTGCAACTGACCTTGGCACGCCCGGGGCAGCCCAGGGGCCTCGTCCGCATCCGACCCGGCGAACGGCTCGAGACCTCGGGGGCCACCCGGCTCACCTGGGATGACCTCGCCCGCCGCCTGGCCCGAACCCGCGTCATCTTCGTGGGCGAGCGCCACGACAACCACGCCCACCACCGGATCCAGGCCGCGGTCGTCAGTCGACTCGCTCGCCGGGAGAAGGGACCGCTGCTCATCGGCATGGAGATGTTCCATCGCGGTCACGCACCGGCGGTGTTCCGGAAGTGGGCGGCGGGGACACTCGACGAGAAGCAATTCCTCAAGGAGGTGGACTGGAGCGGCCAGTGGGGCATGGATTTCGACTACTACCGCCCCGTCTTTGGGGCGGCCAAAACGCACAAGCTCCCCATCGTGGGGCTCAACGTGCCGGTGAAGATCGCGCGCACCGTGGGGCGGCACGGCCTCTCTGTCCTGTCCACAGAGGTGCGAAGCACCCTGCCCTCTCTGCACCTGGCCTTCGGCCGCCACCGCCAGGTGTTTCGCGCCCTGCTCGGGCTTGGGCCCCGCCCTGCCAAGCGACCTCGCAACCACCCCATGGTTCATCCCGGGGCCGGGCATGGGCACGGCCACGGCCACATGCGCCCCGGCTTCATGGACCGGCTCTTCGCGGCCCAGGTCCTGCGTGACGAAGTGATGGCCGCCGAGATCGTTAAGGGGCTGGACCGCGCCGGCCCCCGCTCCCGCATGGTGGTCATCGTGGGCAACGGTCACCTCGTCTATCACACCGGGGTCAATCACCGCCTCCGCCGCCTTCGCCCCTCCTGGGCTCAAGCCACCGTAATCTGCGTCACCGCTCCCCCCACCGGCCGTAGGGTCTCCCGCGGCCTCGGCGACTACCTCATCGCCACACCCCGCAAGGCAACCCGCAGACGCACCGGACGGTCAAATCGAAAGTCATTCAATAACCCGTAGGAGTTGTGTCATGAGGAAGTCCAACCTCGCGCTGATCGTACTGACGTGTTGCTTGGGTGCGTGGAACGGTGGCTGCGGTGATGATGATTCGGGCGCCGCGCCGAGCATCAGCAACCTGACCCACGATGCTACGACGCTATCGCTGGGGGAGCAGGGACTGATCCTGGGATCCTTCGACTTCACGGATCCGGAGGGTGACGGCGACCTCATGCAGGTAGACATCACCATGCCGGACGGCCAGGCCGGCGTAGTGCCCGATACCGTTCTCACCGGAGTGGCTGGCCTCACAGCGGGAACCATCAACTGGAATCTCTCGCTTACGCCTACCCAGGCGGGAACCTACGACTTCTCCATTCGGATGGTGGACGAGCAGGGCAACATCTCGAACGAGCTACTGGGTTCTTTCGACGCGCAGTGAATTGCGCTCCAGAGCTTCGCGGTGTCTCCAAGTAGTGCCGCCCCATCGGGAATACCCGCTATGAAAGCTCGAACTGTCATGCTTCACCATCTCCATATTGGAATACCTGACCATGCGGAGGTGGGCAGACCGCCTCCATGTTCAACACTTGGTTTATACTGATTTCGCAGGAGAGAGGAAATCATTGACCATGCCCACAATTAAGAACTGCGGAGGGCGCGCGATCGGAACGGCGCTCTTCGCCTGTACGCTTGTATTGAGCGGCTGCAAGAGCTCATCCACGACTGAGCCCAATGTGAGTACGGCCGCAACCGTGGATGCGGGCTCCACGTCTGCGGCGGCCGACGCAGCAGGACCCGTGTCACCTATGATCCCGCTGGGCAAGCTTCCCGCACAAACCGCTCTACTGCACCCCTCCCTGGAGTTTCTCTCAGAGAAGCGTTGGAAAAATGCCGTGATGGTGACCTACGAAACGTGGGCTCAGGAAGTTCACGGATACTACGAGCGGACCCTCGAAAAGCGCGGCTGGAAACGAGTGGAACCCCTCAACCCGGATGAGCTCACCGCCTGTGGCGGCGATTGGGGTGGCTACTACCACCAAGGGCAGAAGAGGATGCGGTTTCACATTTGTGGTCCTCCGTCATCTTCAACGAATAGGGCAAGCATGCCGAAGCTCAAAATGGCGCGAACCATTCGGATCACCACCTACGGCTTTCACCCCCGGCAACTGCTCGGAAAGACCTACAAGCGCAGTACCGGCAGAGGACAGACACCATGAAGCGTATACGCACCCTGGGGATCGGAGCCCTTGCCATTTCATTGGGCCTGCTGGCCTGCGAGCCGGACAAGCCCGATGAGCTGCCCCCTTTATGCACGCGTCCTTTGGGGTGATGGCCGCCGAGATCGTCAAAGGGCTGGACCGCGCCGGCCCCGGCTCCCGCATGGTGGTCATCGTGGGCAACGGTCACCTCGTCTATCACACCGGGGTCAATCACCGCCTCCGCCGCCTTCGCCCCTCCTGGGCTCAAGCCACCGTAATCTGCGTCACCGCTCCCCCCACCGGCCGTAGGGTCTCCCGCGGCCTCGGCGACTACCTCATCGCCACACCCCGCAAGGCAACCCGCAGACGCACCGGACGGTCAACCGGTGTTCCCGAGGATGTAGATTGACGGATCGCCCAGAGAACCCCCGCTTGCACCGTCTCCCCCCATGCGCCACAGTACTTCGTTGACGCACCTTTGGGCCGCAGACCCAATTGTACGTAGATTCCCATGCGTGAACAGCTAGAATCTCCAATAATATTGGCCAGCTGAAGAAAGATCG
>JAOZUO010000345.1 GCA_029938605.1 Deltaproteobacteria bacterium
CTCGAACGCAAACAGCAGCTTCTCGATCTCGAGTGCCCCCTGTTCACTACTCAGAGGGCTCGAAGCCGAGCGAAGCGGAGTTGATGCAGTAGCGCTGCCCCGTGGACGCCGGGCCGTCGTCAAAGACATGCCCCAGATGCCCGCCGCACCCCGAGCACAGGACCTCTACGCGAACCATCCCCTGGCTCCGGTCCGCCTCCTTCACCACACCCACCGAATCGGCCGGGCGGGTGAAGCTCGGCCAGCCTGAGCCGGAATCATACTTGTCCACGGATCGAAACAGCACCTGACCGCAACCCGCGCATTTGTAGACCCCCTTGGCTTTGTTCTGAATCAGGGCGCCGGTGAAGGCGCGCTCGGTGCCCTTGTCCCGCAGCACCTTGTACTGCTCCGGGGTGAGCTGCTTCCGCCATTGGGCGTCGGTTCTGGTCACGGGAAACCTCTTTGGGGACTGAACCTCAGCCAATGCAGCGCCCCTTTTTTTACGGGGTGATATTCAGCGTATACGGGCCGCAGGAGCCGGCCGTCCAGTTGTCCAGCACGAGATAGAAGTGGGTGGGAGTGTTGGCGCTGTTGGTCAAGTTCACTGTCTCGGAGAACGGCGCGCCATAGTTGCTGTCCGAGCCCACCACGCAAGTCAGCGCCGTCGTGTCCGAACAGTCGGTGATCACGTACAGGGCGTTGTCCACGTCCGCTCCGAACAGGATGTCCACCGCGACCAACGGAGGCAGGGTGAGACCGTAGATGACCTCAAACCCGTCAGCGTCCCAGCCGGTACACCCCGACTGGCCGAGCGGGCTGTAGCTCTGGGTCCCCGTGCAGCTGTCTCCCGACCGGGTAATGGGCGTACCGGTCCAGGTCCCCAGATCGATCTCCGCGCAGTGGAAGGTACACCCCGACGTGTCCCACCCGTCGCAGGTCCCGTTGCAGGCGAGCGCGCCTCCGGTGAAGCCCTGCCCGATGGTCTGGCAGGTCTCGCCTCGCAGGTCCACGCCGTCACACACCTCTCCCCCCATGGCCGCGCCGTCACCGCAGACCGGCCCGATGCAGGCCGAGGTATCCCATCCGTCACAGGTCCCGTTGCAGGCCAGAACACCGCCGGTAAAGCCGCCGCCGATGGACTGGCAGGTCTCTCCGCCAAGCTCCCCAACGTCGCAGACCTCGGGCGGGTCGAGATTTGAGTCGCCACAGGTCGGCGGGGCCTCGATCGTCAGCACGGACATGCCACAGCCGGTAAAGTTGTCCAGCACAAGGTAGTAGATTTGCGATGTCAAACCGCTGTTTGCGAGTAGTAGGGACTCTTGGCCGCCGTCGCCGATCTCATCCGAGCCCGCGACGCAGGTAGTGGCCGAGGTGTCCAGGCAATCGGTGAGCACGTACAGGGCGCCGTCGACGCTCGCCGCCAGGTCATAGATCACCGCCACGGACTCACCACCGCCAAGGGTGAGCGCGTACAGCAGCTCCGTGCCGTTGGCCTCATAGCCGGTGCAGCTTCCCGCGCCTTGGGGGCTGTAGTCCTGGCTGCCGGTGCAGGTGTCCACGTTCTGCATCAAAGTGGCGCCGGACCACACCCCGAGGTTCGTCGCCCGACAGCCGTTGACACACAACGAGGTGTCATAGCCATCGCAGCTCCCGTTGCAGGTGAGTATTCCACCGGTGAATCCCAGCCCGAGGGTGGTGCAGTCTTGGCCCGCGAGGTTTGCGCCATCGCACAGCTCCCCCACATCCACAAAATTGTTTCCGCAGATACCGCCCACCCGGCAGTCCGACGTGTCGTAGTCCGAGCAGTCCGCCATGCAAGCCAGCGTGCCCTCGTCATATCCCAGGTTCACGCAGTCCTGACCGCCGAGATTCGCGCCGTCGCAGGTCTCACCCCAATCCACAACGTCATCACCGCAGTTGCCATTGCCATTGCCATTGCCATTGCCATTGCCATTGCCATTGCCATTGCCATTGCTGTTGCTGTTGTCGTTGCTGTTGCTGTCGTCATTGTCGTTGCTGTTGTCGTTGCTGTTGCCGCTGTCGTTGTTGCTGTTCGCAATAAAGAGCGGATGACCACCGCACCCCCAAACCGTCAACAGAGCTCCGATGGCCACAACGAACCCCAAAGATCTCCAACCTGTCTCACTGTGGTTTTTCATGATAACTCCGACTGTAGCAGAACAAGCACCAGATCAGGAACAGCGCCAGGATCGCCCAGGGAGGGGCGGCTCCAATCGAGCGCTCGCCACCGGATTGGCAGTTACATCCCCCCTGGGCAGACTCCGGCTCCGTCACGGCGGCGTCATCTTCCGGCGCTGCGTCGTATTCCGGAGCAGCGCCATCCCACGGCCACGGCGCGCCTCCATCTCCGACGGCTGAGTCCGGAGCCCCACCGTCGACCACGCCCGCGTCGGGTCCGGGCGGGTTGGCGACCGTGACCCAAAACACCTGCTCATCTTCGCCCCAATCGTTTTCCAGCCGAAGCACGAAATCCACCGCGCCCGGCCCGATGGACGTCCAGGTCACCAACCCCGTGGCCGCGTCAACCCGCGCCCCCCTGGGAAAGACGTCCAACGACCACCACAGGGGTGCGTCACCGGAGCCGGAGGCGGCGTAGGTCAGGGTTTGGCCGACCTCCAGGGTGGTAGGCGGGGTGGAGTCGATGGTCGGAGGGATGAACGGACCGGGATCCATCACAAGGATTCCGTCTCCGGACACGAAGGCGTCCTCAAACTGGAACAGCACGCCATTTTGGGAGTACACCAGGGGCCAGGCGGGCTCGTATCCGAGGCGACGAAGCATAAAGCCCGAGGTGGGCTGCCACTCGGCTACCCGGTGGTAGTCGTTGCCGTCCCACTGGGCCGCCACGGTCTGCCGGGGGACATCCACCTGAAGCGGAATCATGCAGCCCGAGGCGAGGTCCGGTGGCACCGTGAGGATATTCGCCCCGTACGCCGTGGCCT
>JAOZUO010000089.1:0-4018 GCA_029938605.1 Deltaproteobacteria bacterium
TGGTCGCGGGCTTCTTCTTTGGCGCGGGCTTCTTCTTTGGCGCGGGCTTCTTCTTTGGCGCGGGCTTCTTCTTGGCTTTGGCCGGCTTGGCCGGAGGGGCCGTGGCTGTGTCCGTGTCCATGTCGATATCGACTCCGAAGACTGAGGAGAGGTCGGCTGGGTCCAGGGTGCCGGAGCCGGAGCCGGCGCGTATGCCGGGTTGGGGCTGGTCGATGGCGGCCTCTACCATTTCTGTGGGGTCTACCTTGCGGAGGGTGAACAGGAGCTCGGGGTCGTGGTCCAGGCGGGCGCCTACGCCGTAGAGTGTGGCGGCGACGTGCTTACACATGGTGGCCCAGTCGGGGCAGGAGCAGGAGAGGGAGATGTCCCGGGGGGCGGGGAACAGGCCCTCGCCATGGCGGGTGACGATCTCCATGACGCCATCGGAGATGTTGCCCATGAGCAGCTCTACGAGGGAGTTGATCTGGCCGGCGCACTGGCGCTTGATCCGGGTCCAGGGTTTTTTTGCCAGGGGCTTAATCTTGATGTCGATTTTGTACAGGGTCGAGCCGTTTACGAGGGAGCGGACTCTACCGGGCTCGATCTGCAGGTCGAGCACCGAGCCGTTGCGGACGTAGGTCCGGCCGCGGGGCATGCGGTTGGCGTAGTCGCTGTAGGCCTCGAGGTTGTCGCACCAGGCGTCGCCCCAGAAGGTGGTGGTGATCTTGCGGCCTTCGATCTCCACGGGGGAGATCTTCTGGCCGGCCTTTTTCAGCTGGACGACTTTCTGGGCGGCTTGGCGGCGGCGTTCGGCTACCGGCACGTAGGGTGGGTATTGGTTGTAGCGGGAGTGCCTGGAGTGCCTGGAGTATCTGCTCATGGGGTCTATAGCCTCGCACGTATTTTGACGCTGCTCAGAGTAACAAATTGGTTGCCGTCATGACCGATCCCCGCTTTCGCGGGGATGACAGTGCCTTTTTTCCGGTTCACTCATTGCTCTGTGGCGCTGTTGAGGTCGAGGGATACCATGGATAGTAGCTCTTTGTTGGTCATTTGGGTTAGGGCGGACATGGCGGAGGTGTCGGCCAGGATCTCGTCGGAGAGGGCTTGCTTGCCGGCGATGAGCTCGTCGATGCGCTCCTCGATGGTGCCTCGGCAGATGAACTTGTGTACCAGGACGTTCTTTTTTTGGCCGATGCGGAAGGCGCGGTCGGTGGCCTGGTTCTCCACGGCGGGGTTCCACCACCGGTCGAAGTGAATGACGTGGGACGCCGCGGTGAGGTTGAGCCCGGTGCCGCCGGCCTTGAGGGACAGGACCATGAACGGTACGCGGTCGTCGTTCTGGAAGGTCTTGACCAGACCCTGGCGTTTTTTTACCGGGGTGCCGCCGTGGAGCACGAGGCCGGGGCGGCCGAAGATCTCGCCCAGGAAGTCGGCGAGGGGACCGGTCATCTCGCGGAACTGGGTGAAGACCAGCACCTTGTCCTGGCGGGCGGCGATGGACTCACACAGCTCGCGCAGCCTCGAGAGCTTGCCGCTGTCGGTAGGGGCATAAACACCGTCGCCCAGCCACTGGGAGGGGTGGTTGCAGATCTGCTTGAAGCGCATCAGATACGCCAGGACCACGCCGCGTCGCTTGATACCGTCAGGCTCTTCGAGGGCTTTTTGCAGGTCGGCGACCGACTGCTTGTATAGGGCGGCCTGGGGCTTGCTCAAAAAACAATTGGCCGTGACCTCGATCTTGTCGGGCAGATCGGAGATGACCCTTTTGTCGGTCTTGAGCCGGCGTAGGATATAGGGCGCGACCAGCCGGCGCAACGGCGCGTAGCCGCCGGGCGTGTTGCCAGACTCCATGGACTTGCACAGCCGGTTGAAGGCCTTGGCCGAGCCCAGGAGCCCGGGGTTCAAAAAGTCGAAGATGGACCACAGGTCTCCGATGCGGTTCTCCACCGGCGTGCCGGTCAACGCCAGGCGCCACTTGGCGGTCATGGCCTTGACCGCCCGGGTCTGCTTGGCGCCGGGGTTCTTGATGGCCTGGGCCTCGTCGAGGATCACGGTGCGCCACGGGAAGTCTTTCATCCAGGCGGTGCGCATGGCCGTGCCGTAGGTGGTGATCACCGCGTGGTGGGCGTTGACCCGCTTTTTGGGCAGCTTTTTGAGCTCGGCCGAGGGGATGCGCGAGGGGTGGGCGATGAGCACCTTCAGGTCGGGGGCGAACCGCTCCATCTCCAACCGCCAGTTGTCCACGATGGAGGCCGGCACCACCAGCAGGTCAGTGCCTTTCTCTTTGTTGCGCCGGCTCATGGATAGGACGCCCAGGACCTGGATCGTCTTGCCCAGGCCCATGTCGTCGGCCAGGCAGCCGCCGAGGCCCAGGGTGCGCAGGGTCGACAGCCATTGGATGCCGAGCTTCTGGTAGGGGCGAAGCTCGGCGTTCAGGCCCGCGCCCGCGTCTATGTCAGCTCGTAGCTTGGGCGAGCGCAGCGCGTCGAGCCGGGAGGAGAGCCACTTGCCGGCGATGACCTCGGACCAGTCCGGCCGGGTGTCGGCGTCGGCATCAAGAGTGTCAGCATCGCCATTGCGCTGAGCATCGTCACTGCTCAGGTGGGCACCGCCCAGGTGGGCGCCGGCCAACATCCGCATGGCCTCGCCGAAGCTGATGTCGCCCATGCTAGCTTGCTTCTGTACGTCGCGCCACTTCCCCAGGACCTCCGAGAGCTGGGCGCTGTCCACCTCCACCCACTTGCCCTTGATCAGCACCAGCCCCTCGCTGGCGGCCAGGAGCTGGGCGATCTCCTTTTTCGTCAGCTTCTTGCCGCCCAGGGTGAGGCTCACGTCGAAATCCAGCAGCGCCTCCATGCCCAACGCCGACGGCGCCTTGCCGCCCACCGAGACGGAGACCACGGGGCGGGGTCGTTTTTTCGCGCCCCACCAGTCGGGCATACGCACCACCAGCCCGGCCTGCTCGTACAGCGCGATCTCGCGCAAGAACCGGTGGGCGTCCTTGGCGGTCCAGGACAGCGGATGGTAGATGTCCCCTGACTCGACCAGATCAGCGATGAGCTCGCTTTTGTCGGCGGCGCGCGACAGGGGAGACAGCAGCGCGAGCAGCTTCTGGCGGTTACGCGCTCCGGCGAATTCCTTGAGCGCTCGCCCCAGGGGCTGGTGTTGGGGCCGGGCCTGTTTGGAGACCCTGTGCACATAGGTGGCCATGAAGGCGAAGGGGAACAGCGGGTCGCGCTTGTTCTCCGCCAGATGCAGGCAGACACGGCCGACCACATTCCAGACCGGGCTCTGCTTCTTCAGGTAGCCCCCGACTCCATCTTTGGTTCGGGCCGCCGCCGCGATCAGGGCCGCGCCGGTGTCGGACCACACCTCGCCGACGAGCGCGGGGGTGATCAGCTCGGCGCCCTGCATGGGAGGCGCCGACCGGGCGTAGGTCTCCAGCTCGTCGGGCGTGAGCTCCGGCACCACGAAGGACTTGGGCGCGGTGGGATCCAGCGCACCGCAGATTCTGGACACCAGCGCCTGTCCGAGGTCGCGCCAGTACGACAGCGTCGGGTGCAGCGCGGTGTCCAACTCTCGCGCCCCAAGGTGCAGCACCCCCTGCCCCCGGCCGGCCTCGAACGCATCACAGATCCGCCGCGCCGCCGCGCCGGACATGGCCGGGCCTTCGTCCGGAGAGCCGGTCCGCACGTCAATGCGCCTACTGGGCATCAGCCCACAGACGAGGGTCTCGTGGGTGGAATCAGGGAGGTCCCGGTTCATGGCCGGCGAGTATGGCACCGGTAGGATAAGCGTTTCAAGGGAAACGCTATGGGTGTGTCATCCCCGCGGAGGCGGCGGATTATTTGGGGCACGGCGGAAGCGGGGACCGTCCCGGAAGACGCAACGCTATTTTTGGACGGTCCCCGCTTTCGCGGGGATGACGGTGCCCGTTTGGGGGACGGGGAACGGGGGGGGTTTTTGGGGCGCGTCATCCCTGCGGAAGCGGGGACCGTCCCGGAAGACGCAACGCTATTTTTGGACGGTCCCCGCT
>JAOZUO010000089.1:4118-7748 GCA_029938605.1 Deltaproteobacteria bacterium
GCGGAAGCGGGGACCGTCCCGGAAGACGCAACGCTATTTTTGGACGGTCCCCGCTTTCGCGGGGATGACGGTGCCCGTTTGGGGGCACGGCGCTGGAGGGAGTTCAGAGGGGGGGCTTACTTGCAGATGTCGGGGTATAGGTCTCGCCACTTTGGGTTCTTTTGCTCTAGTAGTTGGATCTTCCAGGCTCGGTTCCACTTCTTTAGGCGTTTTTCTCGGGCGATTGCGGTCAGGGCATTGGCGTACTCTTCGAAGTATACGAGATCTTGAACGCCATACTTTTTGGTGAAGCCTGCGACTGCTTTTGTTTTGTGCTGCCAGATCCTCTTTTGTAGATCCGAGGTTACACCGATGTACAGTGGACCGCTGGGCCTGGTTGCCAAGATGTATACGTGGAACCGCTTCGCCATGGGGAGCTATGCGGTTTTTTCCTCGGAGGCGTCTCGATCCGGGGAGGCGGGGGCGGGTGGGGGGGCGGGGGCGGGCTTGGGGGACGGGCCGGGCGAGGGTGGGGGGGCCGGGGCAACTTCCGGGGCAACGGCCGGGGCGGCGATGAAGGCGGACTTGGGGGGGGAGGTGGGGGCTTCGTCGGGGGAGAGGATGCATTGGCGGAGGTAGTCGGCGAGGTCGGGGTGGTCGGCTAGGTAGGCGACGGCGCGCTCGCGGCCCTGGCCCAGGCGCTGGTCTTCGCAGCTGTACCAGCTACCGGACTTATTGATGCGGCCGTATTCGGTGCCCAGGTCGATGAGCTCGCCGCCGGAGTTGATGCCGGTGCCGAAGAGGACTTCGAACTCGGCCTTGCGGAAGGGCGGGGCGAGCTTGTTCTTGACGACCTTGACCCGGACGCGGGTGCCGTTGGCCTCGTCGCCGTCGGTCTTGACCTGGCCGATGCGGCGGATGTCGAGGCGCACCGAGGCGTAGAACTTGAGGGCGTTGCCGCCGGTGGTGGTCTCGGGGCTGCCGAACTGCACGCCGATCTTGTGGCGAAGCTGGTTGATGAAGATCACGGTGGTGCCGCTCTTGGCCGCCCCCGAGGCGAGCTTGCGCATGGCCTGGCTCATGAGCCGCGCGTGCAGACCCATGTGCACGTCGCCGATCTCTCCCTCGAGCTCGGCCCGGGGCACCAGGGCGGCCACGGAGTCCACCACGATGAGCGCCACGGCGGAGCTCTGGCAGAGCTGGTCCACGATCTCCAGGGCCTGCTCTCCGTGGTCGGGCTGGGAGATGAGGATGTCCTCGGTGGCCACGCCCAGGGCGCCGGCGTACTGGACGTCCAGGGCGTGCTCGGCGTCGATGAAGGCGCAGAGGCCGCCCTGGGCCTGGGCCTGGGCGATGGTGGACAGGGCCAGGGTGGTCTTGCCCGAGCTCTCCGGGCCGTAGATCTCGATGACGCGTCCCCGGGCCAGGCCGCCGGTGCCCAGGGCGAGGTCGAGGGTCAAAGAGCCCGTGGGGATGGAGGGCACATCCTCTACCACGCGATCTCCCAGGCGCATGATGCACCCCTTGCCAAATCGCTTCTCCAGGTCCTTGAGGGTGTCGAGGATGGATTTTTTCTTTTTTTTGTCGCCCATGGTGCAATGTCCTTTTGTCTGGTGGTTGAGGATGATGGGCTACACTGCAAGGGCGGTGCCGGGAATTGGATCCGTGTGATTACGGGCAGATCTTTGCTACCAGGGACGGATTTCGGACTTGGGGGGACGGATACCGGACTTGGGGGGACGGATTTCGGACTTGTCGGACGGACGGGAAGGATAACGGATGGACGGGAAGGTCGGCGGTCTAGTCTTCGTCCACGGCGTAAAGCTGGGGAGCTCTCTTGATCGGGCGGCGCTTCTGCTTACGTACTTTCCGGCGTTGGCTCTGGCGGATCCGTTTGTGTTTGCGGCGGATCCGTTTGCGATTGCGTTTGCGGCGGCGTACGCGGGCCACCCGGCGGTTGGAGCGGACGGTGCCCCGGCGTTTGAGCCGGTCGAGCACCGCGTAGAAGTCGGCGAAGCGACGGGTCTTGGAGGAGCTGCCGAGGAACACCGCCAACACGGGGCCGACGCCGGGGAGACGCATGGCCGAGGCGAAGCAGTAGCCGGCCCTGTTGTTAAAGCCGGTCTTGCCGCCGTAGACGGGGAACCGCAGCCGGTGCACCAGGGCGTTGGTGTTGTGGTAGTTGATGGAGCGACGCTTGGGCCACACGGGCCGGAAGTAGTAGTTCCGGGTACGCATGACTTTTTGTAAAAGGGGGTGCAGCACGGCCTGGCGCAGGATCTTGGCCACCTCGTAGGCGGTGGAGACATTGCCGTGGTTGATACCCACGGGGTCGATGAACCGCGTGTGTCGCAGCTTCATCTTCCGGGCGCGGGCGTTCATGGCCGCCACGAGCTGGCGCGTGGAGAGGCCCACGGCGCGTCCCAGGGCCGAGATGGACCGGTTGTCCGAGGCCAACAGCGCCGCGTAGAGCAGGTCTTTGTTGTGCACCTTCATGCCCTTGAGCAGCCGCGTGCGGCAGCCCCCGGAGCCCACCTTCACGTCCACCGCCGAGATGGTGGTGATGGCGTCGAGCTTCAGCTTGTGATCCATGACCACCAGCACCGCCATGAGCTTGGACAGGCTGGCGATGGAGCGAACTTTGGTGGCGTGGCGCTGGTGATAGACCTTCCGGCCGTCGAAGCTCACCATGAGCACGGCCTTGGAGCGGACCTTGGGCCGGCGACGGCGGGCCTCGGCGGGAGCCGGGAACGCCGTGATCAGGACCAGCAGGGCCAGGGAAGGGACCAGGGTCTTGGGTCGAAGCGTGGGTCGGAGCTTGGGTCTGGAAAGCAACATAGTCACCACCATATCCAGGGCGTGCAAACCGCGCCAGTTTTCGACTATTTAACGCGTTGCGTCATTGTCGGGCCAAACTCCGCCCTTTACATACAAGTACCTGGTCGACTAGAAGAGCCTCTTCGCGAGTTTCACAAGACTCACAGGACCCCTTCGGACTCAGGAGAACTCATGTCATCAGGATTCACGCTTTGGTTCACCGGCCTCAGTGGCGCCGGTAAGACGACCATCTCTTCGGCTCTCGCCCCGATCCTCATGGAGCGGCAGCTGCGCGTGGAGGTGCTCGACGGGGACGTGATTCGGGACAACCTGTCCACCCGCCTGGGGTTCAGCAAAGAGGACCGAGACGAGAACGTGCGGCGCATCGGCTGGCTCTGCGAGCTGCTCACCCGCAACGGCATCGCCACCCTGGCCGCGGCGATCTCGCCGTACCGGGAGGCCCGGTTCGAGGTGCGCCAGCGGGTGGGGGCCGCTCGGGAGGGGTCCTTTGTGGAGGTCTTCTGCGACGCACCGCTGGACGTGCTGAAGGATCGGGATCCCAAGGGGCTATACAAGCGGGCCCTGGCCGGGGAGATCAAGCACTTCACCGGAGTAGATGATCCCTATGAGCGTCCCCGGGACCCCGATGTGCATCTGGACACGGCGGGGACGAGCATTGAGCATTGCGTGGGGCAGGTGTTGGCGGCGCTGGAAGAGCGGGACCTGATACCGAAGACGTAGTTGGGGCGGGAGCCAGATTTTGGACGATCCCCGCTTTCGCGGGGATGACAGAGTAGGAGAGCGGGGATGACAGAGTAGGAGAGCGGGGATGAC
>JAOZUO010000089.1:7848-10588 GCA_029938605.1 Deltaproteobacteria bacterium
GAGTAGGAGAGCGGGGATGACAGAGTAGGAGAGCGGGGATGACGGTGCCTGTATTAGCGACGTGACACGTAGGCGGTCATGTCTAGCTTCTCCTCGAACTTGTTCTTGGCCGCTACGGCTTGGCCCCAGCTCTGGAAGGTGCCCAGGCGGACGCGGTACCAGACTCCGCGGCGGGGGAGCTTGGAGGCTACGACGTAGGGACGGTAGCCGTTTTTTTGTAGCTTCTTCATGACCTGGTCCGCCTCGACCTTGGACTTGAAGGCGCTGACCTGGAGGGTGTAGCGCTTCTTCTTGGCCGCGCGGGCGGCACCCTGGGCCGATGCCTGGGCCGATGGCTTGGAGGATGCGCGTCCGGTCACGGCGACGACATTGCTTCGGTTCCCTTTCGCGTTCCGCGTCCGGGCGTTTCCTGCTGGGTCCTGGCCCATGTGACGCCACTCGGCGACCTCGGGGGGCTCATTCCTCGATGCGCGGGAGTCGGGCTTGATCAGCTCGTCGTGGAAGGTAAGCCCCTTGGCGGCGAGCTTGGTGTCCCGATCGATGAGCGCCAGCTCGTCGGCCGCACCTCGAGGCTTCTGCTCGAGCTTCCGGTTCTCCAGCTTCTTGCCCACCATCACGCCGACCACGAAGACCAGACACGCCACCAGGGCGCTGCCGAACAGAAGATAGAAGATCTGCCGGTTGTCCAGGCTGACCTCGAGCTTCTCTTTGAGTCGATCCGAATCACGCATCTTGGCCTCCGCTGGTGTCGGGATCTTCCAGGCGCGTCATATACGTAGGCGCCTCTAGTCCGAGCAGGGTCAGGGCATTTCGGCTCACCAGGCGGATGGCGTCCACCCACAGGAGCCGTGCTTTCATCTTGTCCATGTCCCACCGCTGCTGCCAGCCCGCGTCGCGCTGGCTGGCAGGGGGAAGTACGGTGTCGTTGTCCCGCCGCAAACGGGTGTAGTAGCTCTGGAAGGCCCGGGCGAGGTCGTGCAGCCAGGTGACGATGCGGTGGGGCTCACGCGCCTCCGCCGCCTCGGACACGATGACCGGGAAGTCCGCCAGCCGCCGCAGGATGGCCAGCTCGTCGGGGTGGGTCAGCCGCGCCGCCAGGGCCAGATCGTAGGCGGGCACCTTCATACCGAGCTCGGACTCGGCCTTGGCCAGGATCGAGCAGGCCCGGGCGTGTCCGTACTGGGTGTACTTGGCCGGGTTCTCCTTGGGATCCTCGGACAGGGCCACGTCCAGATCGAAGTCCACCTGGGCATCAAACTTTCGCTCCAGGAAAAAGTACCGCGCCACGTCCGCGCCCACCTGCTCCACCACCTCGTCCACGGTGACGAACTGGCCGAGGCGCTTGCCCTGCTTCATCTTCTCGCCGTCCTTGATCAGGGCCACGAACTGCACCAGCAGGACTTCGAGGGACTCGGCCGTGCGACCCATGGCCTGGGCGGCACCCTTCATGCGCGGAATGTAGCCGTGGTGGTCCGCCCCCCAGATGTTGATCAGGTGGTCGAAGCCGCGGTCGTATTTGTTGCGGTGATAGGCGATGTCCGCGGCGAAGTAGGTGGGCTCGCCGCTCTTGCGCACCACCACGCGGTCCTTCTCGTCGCCGAAGTCCGTAGAGCGGAACCACACCGAGCCGTCCTGGTCAAACAGGTGGCGTTTGCTTCGCATTTCCGCCAGGGCCTCGGTCAGGGCGCCGCTCTCGTGCAGGGACTTCTCGGAGAACCACACGTCGAAGGAGATATTCAGCCGGTCCAGGGTGGCGGCGATGGAGATACGCTGCTGCTCCACGGCGAAGGCCGCCAGGTCCGACAGCTGCCCGGCGGTGGGGTCGCCTGAGGGGGGCTCGCCCACCTCGTCCAGGTAGCGCTGGGCGGCCACGATGACGTAGTCGCCGGGGTACCACTCGCCTTCGGCGGGCTCGGCGGGGGCGGTGCGCGAGTCATCCCGGGCGGCCAGAAGCTCCAGCGCCCGATATTGCAGGGACCGCGCCAGCTTCTGCACCTGGCTGCCCGCGTCGTTGAGATAGTACTCCGTGGTCACCGGGTAGCCCGCCAGGCGGAGCAGGCGCGCCAGGGCGTCGCCCACCACGGCGCCGCGACCATGGCCCACGTGCAGGGGTCCGGTGGGGTTGGCGCTGACGAACTCGATGAGCACCCGGGGAGACTCCCTGGTCTCGCCGGCGCCCCAGGACTCACCCGCCGCCAGGATGTCGCCCAGGAGCCGGTGCCACACGGATTCGGAGAATCGGATGTTGATGAAACCCGGGCCGGCGATGTCCGTGGCCGCGAGGAGGGACTCAGAATCTTCGATGCGCGCCACGATGGCCTCGGCCAGATCCCGGGGCTTACGCTTGGCGGGACGGGCGAGTGCTAGAGCTACATTACATGCAAAATCACCGTGTTCCGGGCGTTTGGGGTGTCCAATTACCACCTCGGGCATGGGTGCGGAGAAGTCGCCTTCGTCCAGGCAGCTTTGGACGGCCTGGGTGAGGATTGCTTGAATGGTTGATTGTAGGTTCATGGCGGTGTTTGTCCTACATGTAGGATTAGCACGCACCATGTGCGCATGTCAAGAAAATGGAGGGGATGGGATAAGGGAAAGAGAAGAAAAATGACAAAGGGATGGATCCCCGCTTTCGCGGGGATGACTGAGGGATTTTTGACCTCGGAGAGAAGAAGCGGGGATGACAGGGGGATGGATCCCCGCTTTCGCGGGGATGACTGAGGGATTTTTGACCTCGGAGAGA
>JAOZUO010000089.1:10688-33402 GCA_029938605.1 Deltaproteobacteria bacterium
GAAGCGGGGATGACAGGGGGATGGATCCCCGCTTTCGCGGGGATGACTGAGGGATCGGCTAAGTAAGGCTACGATCATTCAGGACGATCCCCGCTTTCGCGGGGATGACGCAAGAACAGTCACCGTCATGACGGTGCTGTTCTTGCTACTTATCGGACCAGAGCTGGGAGTCGCGGTTGGCCAGGTCTTGGAGACGGGCCAGGCGGAACTGTCGGGACTGGGAGAGGCCCTTGGTGCGGCCGGCCCAGTAGGTGAGGTAGGTGGGGAGACCGTCGCCGCCGGCGCGACCGATGGCGCGGATGAGCTGCTCTACCCGCTTTTGGGTGTCTTCGGTCATGAACCATTGGCAGGTGACGTGGAGCTTGAACAGGCGGTGGATCCACCGGGGGTCCATGGACTTGTCGGCCATGGTCATCATCCCGCCCTGGATATTGCGCGACAGGATGTGGTCCACCAGCAGGGGGGGATCGGACCGCACTAGGTTCGCCACCCGGGCCTTGAGCAGCTTCTCGGCCTCGTCTAGCCGGCCCAGCTGCAGCACCCGGAAGAGCACGTCGCTCTCCTCGCCCCCCGGCGGGGACATGTCCACGAGGGTAGCGCCACCCAGGGTGCGCCCCGAGGCCTTCGACCGCCGGGCCTTGCGCCCCGCGATGTACAGGGTCATCAGGGTCTGCCCCATGCGGATCTGATCGCCGTTATTGAGCTGCACCGGGTTGCGCATACGCACGTCGTTAACGTAGGTGCCATTTCGGCTGCCGAGATCCACGATGCCGATCTGGCTCTCGGTGGCGATGAGCTTGGCGTGGGCGCGAGAGAGCCGCTCGTCGTCGAGACACAAGCTGCACTCTTCAGAGCGCCCCACCAGGGTCTCGCCGAACTGAAGCACGATCTCCTGCGGGCCGATCTTGATTCGGTACTGAGACTCTTCCATGATCCGCCTATCGAACCACAAACCCGGTGTCGAGCGCAATATCTCCGGGCAAAAGTCGAAGCACCTGCCCCTGGAGCCCTCCGAGGATGTTCTCGTCCCCTTGATCGATAACGTAGAGATAGCCGTCGGGGCTCTCCTCCATGACGGCCGGGAGCCGCGCCGATACGTCCACCGCCCGGGGCGCGAAGCCCGCGGTGATATCGAAGAGGATGTTGTAGTCCGGCTCGGGGTGCACCGTGGCCCCCCAGACGAGCTCGAAGGAGAGCACATTGTTGCCCAGGGGTACCCCTTCGGACCGGGCCACCCGGGACAAGGTCACCGGATCCACGTCGGGATCATTCACACAGTGGCCGCCGTCGGCGACGTCGGGCACGCCCTCGAGCAGGGCGCCCGTGCCGGAGCCCACCAGCAGGTACTGCTCGGGCCCCACGCGGATGGAGTAACGCAGCAGCCCTTCGAAGCAGGACGCGGTGCGGACGTCGCCGTCACCGATGGAGGCGCTGAAGCTCAAATCCGGCAGGGGGGACGCCACGCAGCGGTCGTCTTGGAAGATCCCGGCGATGATTCCGTTCCCGGGCTCGTTGGCCCCGAGCTCGCAGCAGTATCCGGTCAGATCCTCGTCCACGCAGACCGTGGCGTCGGTCACCTCCAGGGGTCCGATGATCAGCCGATCGTCCTCGGCGCGTACGATCTCCCAGCGGCGGGGGGTCACCGCCAGCGCCTCGCAGCGCTCCGATACGGTGTCCCTGGCGTCGGTGGCCACACAGAGCCCGTCGGTGCCCATGGACTGCACGAAGGAGCGGTAGCAGGAAAAGCCCTTGTTGCAGTCCTCGTCATCGGTGCAGCCCGCGAGCTCGAGCACGTCGCCGTCCTTGACGCCCACCCAACAAAAGCCCACGCCCACATCCCGGAACTCCGCCTCATTCGACCCCACCGTGGAGTCCACGTCACGAATGGTCTGGCCCGTGGAGCGGCCGCCCCTGGGCAGCACGCCCATGTAGGTGAGGCTCCAGGTCTCGGAGGCCGCTCGGTAGGGGTCCAGGATGTCCACCGTCGGCACGGCTCCCGAGGCCACATGGTCGTGGTCGAGAAGCTCTTCGTCGGCGATACGTTCGCCCTCCGCGTAGAGCTGCTGGGGATCGTCGAAGGCCACCCGGGGACGCCCGTTGTAGTCGTCATCGTCGTCGGTGTTCATGGAGGTGCGAAGCTGATGGGACAAAACGGCGTGAATGCCGTCCCCCCGCCGGTGGTTCAGGGTGGTGTCGTTGTTGTCCGGCGCCAACTCCAGCGGGTAGATTTCGTCGACGTTGATCAGGTAGGCCACGCCGTCCATGGTCACCGCGTAGGCGTAGGTGCCGCCCAGGTAGTACGACTCGAGCAGGGAATCGGGCGCGGTGTCGTAGCCGTCGTGGAATAGCTCAGCGAAGGCCACGTCCACGGCCATGCGCCGGCCGGGCATGATGATGGCCGGCGTGTCCACGCCCGGCGCGCGCTCCGGCGTGTTGGGGTCCGACAGGGCCAGACACCCCTTGTTGGTCTCCCAGGCCTCCCACTGGACAGGATCCACGTCGTGGCGATCCGGAAAAAACGGATCGGCGGGATCGGGGTTGGTCTCGCACTCCTGCTCACTGTCGGCGTCGAGCACGTGAATCACCCCACTGCGGGTCACCACGTAGAAGAAGTACCAGTCATTCTTCCAGGTGTAGGGGCTCTGTCGGATGCGCCGCACGCCCCGCTCCTCGTCGGCGAGGCGGATCGTGCGCGCGTTCAGGAACTGGCCGTTCACCATGTCCAGGTCCACGATGGTGACCTCGGGTCGGGTCACCGAACCGATGAGCAACCGAAGCCCATCTCGAGTCACCAGCAGGGGACCAGGGCGATCCTCGGCCAGTTCGCCCCCGATGGCGCCGTCGCCGTGCCAATCCAGGCACTCGGACGGACAGACAGGATCGATGCCCGCGGACTGGGCTGTACCGCCGGAGAACCGCAGGGACTGCAGGACGCGCCCGGAGTCGAGATCCACCTCCACCACGAGTCCGCAGCCCGGCAAGCTCACGTAGGCGCGGTGACCCTCCAGGGGACCACACTGCTGCACGGGGGGAGCGCTGCCCAGATACTCGGGCCGCAGCACCAGCTCGTGGGGCCGTGCCAGAAGCCTCCCTGAGGGGGTCCGCACGGCGATGCGCCCGGTGGCCGCGCCCGGAGCGCTGTCGGCGGCCACGTCGAAGCCCGCGGCGTGCAGGGTGCGATTGATATTGAGCACCGAGATGTCGCAGCTCCCGTGGTTGGTCACATAGGCCGCACACCCGTCCTCGGTGACGCGTACGCCGACGGGGTTCTCGCCCACGGGCACGAAGCCGTAGCCCGGATTCTGGTTGGCCAGATCCACCAGGGCGCCGCCGGTGATGTCCACCATGGCCACCTCCGACCGGGCGGAGTTGACCACCAGACCAAAGAGCCACCGGCTGGGACCGTCATAGTCATCGTCCAGATCACAGGCCTCGTCGGGCAGCCCCGTGAGCACCGAGGCGTCGGAGCTGGTGACGACGCCCACGCAGAAGAAGTCCACCGCGTTGGGACGCTCCAGGTAGCGCGTGGGGGTGATGACCTGATCATCGACGCAGCCGCCGAGCGGCGCTGTGGCCACCAGAAAAGCTAGCAAACCAAGGGAAGCCGTTGTCCGAAGGAGCCTCATTGCATCAACTCCTCGGGCCAACCCAGCCGGCCAATCAACTGGTGATAGGTCTCGGAGTCCGGGCGGAGATCAATGACGCCCACGGTGTGCTCTCCGAAGTTGCTGACCAGCCCGAAGCCTTGCAGCTCGGGAGACGCCGTGTCGGGCATGAGCACCAGATCGTGGGGGCCGCCGCCCGCCTCGATGCGATCCACCACCTGGGCGTCGTGGGTGTCCACCACATAGATCTCGCCCGAGGCGAAGCACACGGTATAGGCCAGGGTCCGCCCCTGGGGTCCGGTGCGTACCCGCATCACCGACGGCTTGGGACAAATCTCCACGGCGTCGAGGAACTCATTTCTCGGCTGGCCATCCTCCAAAGAGGTGTCAAACACCAGCAGGGACGGCGGCGTGCGCAACAGGGCGAAGAGGCGGTTGCCGTCAGCGGACATGGCCATGCCGCGCAGATCGGCGCCGCTCTCGAGGGGACCAAAGGGCGCGGTGAGGATGATCGAGGGCCCCACCACCAGACGCAGGCCGCGATCCGCGCTCGCATCCACGTCGCAGCCCGCCACGCGCAGAGTCATGAGCTGCGCCGCGGCGCGGTTGCTCGCGTAGAACCAGCCGCAGGGGTCTGAGGGGTCGCGCTGCACGATGTTGAAGCCGCCGCTGCGACCTTCGGGGTCCTGGCTCATGGCGCCCAGCAGCACGTCCACCAGGTCCGGAGCCTCGCTCGTGGGGTCGCCGCACAGATCCACCAGGGAAAGGCTGCCGCCCGCCAGATGCGCCAGGATCAAAAAACCACCCGCCGGCTCCAGAGCCATGGCAAAGGGCTCGGCGGGGAGGGTCTCGTGCACATACTCCCGCCGCGCCGCAGACGGCGCTTCGAGTCGGTAGTCCGCCTTGCAGTCCCGAATTTCAGTGGTGTCGCAACCCCCACCGCAGTCCAGGCAGGTCACCGCGGATCCATCCGTGGTCTTAACGTCGATGTAGGTCAGCGAAGGATCGCCACGCACGGGGGTGTACAGGCGGTAGGTGAGCTGGTCCTCCCCCTGGGCGGGCTGGGTCCAGTAGCAGGTGTCCGGGGTGACCTGCTCCAAGGCGATGAAGCTCGGGTAAAACCCCATCCGAACGGTCAGGTCCGACATCACCAGTCCCGGCGTGGAGCCTACGTCCTCTTCGTGACACTCGACGAGCTGGATGTTCTGCGGTGCGTACCGGCAGGTGGCCTCCACCCGATCCAGCAGGTCCTGCGGCCGGGCCACGTCCGTGGCGTCAGGGCGCCAAAGCGTATCCAACCGCGCGATGGCCTCCCCCATGTCCACCACCGTCATGGTGCCGCCGTTGTACTTGAGGTCCGAGTTTCCGTTGGACACAAAGAGATATCGCCCGTCCGGCGACAACGCCAACCCCGTGGGAAAAAAGAACCGATCCGGGGGCGGATCCAGCCCGGGCTTCTCGGTACCGAGGATCCCATCCAGCTCGGCCTGGCATCCCGCCAGGGGCCAGGCCCCCAGCGCCAACAGCAGCGCCCCAAAGGCGATGTATATTCTATAGGTTCGCGTAGACATTGGCATAGTCTTAGACCCCGGTCTTACCATTAGTCAAACCGAAAGTGTGGAAGGTTGCCCGGTCCTTGGTTCGCGGGGGGGGGCGGGAGGGACCCACCGGGGACAGGAGGGGCCGATAGGAGAGGCCTAGCGCCTGCGCCTCACCAGCCAGCCCCAGAGTCCGAGGATCAACAGAATCACCGGCAGCGACCCCGTGGGCCCGCCGTGACGACAGCCGCAGCCGTCATCGGCCGTGCCCAAACCATTGTTATTATTATCGTTATCGCCCGAGTCGCACAGCCCATCGTTGTCGGCGTCCGGCCCGTCGTTGGACGGATCCCAGGTGCCGGCCACCGAGCAGTCGTCGCACCCGTCCCCGTCGCTGTCGCCACAGGCAAAGGCGTCATTCGGGAAGGGGTCCTCCTCGTCGGGGATCTTGTCCCCGTCGGTGTCCAGCATCACCTGCACCGTGAGAAGCGCCGGCGCCGTCTCCATGCTCGAGACTCCCACGCGATAGGACATGGTGGCCTCGAGGGTGTACTCGCCAAAGTCCGAGAAGCGCAGCGACAGCCACCGTGACCCGGTGTTGGACGGGTCGCCGGGCTGCCCGCCGGACGAGCCGATGGCGCCCACGTCCCAGGTCACTTCGCTCCCCGCCAGGTCGCCTCCCGCCTCGAAGCCCGACGCCTCGCTGCCGGTGGGTACGGCCGCAAAGAGCACGGCGTCTAGGGCTACGCCCTGCCCCTGGTTGGCAAACATGGCCGTGAAGGTCTCGGCGGCGGGGACCTCCTGAACGAGCACCCGCTCGACCCCCGCCCAGAAAAGCTGCATCACCGGCTGGCCCACGCTGGTGACACAATCGGCCTCGAACAGCGCGTTCAAAAACAGCCGGGTGCCCTGGGAGTCGGAGTTGTTGCTGATGGGCACGTCCGTGGAGTAGCGGTGGCCGCCCAGATAGCTCACCTTGCCGAAGGTGCACTGGCCGGGGTTCACGTCGTCGTTGCCGATGTTGCAGACGCCGTCCATGAAGCCCGTCATCCACAGGTCCTGCTCTCCGGGGCCGTCGGGCCCGCTGATGAACGTGACGTCCATGTTGTTGATGTACGTGGCATCAATGTAGGTGGCCAGGTTGTAGGCGGGCTCGCTGCCGCCCACGGTGGCGAAGAAGCCGTCCATCTGGTTGTAGGGGATCTCCGGAAAGTAGATCTTCAGCTCGGCGGAGTTGGGCTGCGGGGCGATCATGAACCCGGCCCCCAACTCCTTGTCATTCGAGGGCAGACAGCAGTCCCGGGTGCCCCCGTCGCAGCCATCGGTCACACACTCGTAGTCCCCGTCGGTGCAGGGACAGTTTGGTGGATCGCCCTGGGTGGTTAAAAAGTGCCCCCGGCGATCCGCGTCATCCAGATAGGGCCAGTTCGGGTTGGGCACCGTATTCTCGTAGGCGTTAACAGCCTGACACTCGGCGAAAAAATGTGTCGGATACATCAAGAACTGGCGCACCTCGGCCACCACCTCGTGGCCGTGATAGGTAAAGGTCTCTCCGGCACATTCGGCCTGGGTGGCCGGACAGTTGCCCCCGTCGCACTGCACGGTCTCGCGGTCGTTCACGTCCCAGTGCATGGACATGATCTGGCAGTAGGCGGGCAGCCCGTCGGGCGTGAAGAGGGAGCCGTTTCGGTGGTCCATGTTCGGCGTCTCGCAGGTGCCCATGTCCCCCATGATGGACTCCACCGTGAGCATGTCGGGGTTGACCGTGCCGGGACCGCAGTCGTCGTCGCCACACTTGCCGGCGGGGAACTCGCTGCCGTCGGACTGGGGGATCCCCGCGGCGCGCAGATAGCCCGTGGCGATGTCCTCGTTGCCGTCGGAGAACACGGCGATGGTGGGGGCGGCGATCATCTCCTTGCGCACATACCCGTCGAAGGCAGCGGTGGCCTCGTGGATAGTTACCACCTCGAAGACCGTACGCTCGGCCCAGGGGTTGGCACCCCACAGGGCCGGATCGTTCCAGGCCTCGATGATGGCCAGGGCGGCGGTCCGATCCACCGGGGCGATGACAAAAGGTCCGCCGCGGTACCCGTGGGAGACGATCACCTCACCGGCGTTCATGACTCCGGAGTCGTCCCACACCACCTCGGCCCCCACGGTGAAGTCCGGGCTGGCCGTGGGATAGGGGCACTTGACCCCCGAGCCCTCCTCGGCGCAGTCCCAGGCGCACTCCTCGCCGGCGGTGTCACAGTCGGAGTGGTGCCAGGTCTTGTTCGGATCGATGACCCAGTACACCACCACGCCCTGCCGCAAAAGCTGGAAGATCAGCCCGTAGGACTGAAACAGCCCGTGATCCTGGTAGGCCAGATCCATGGGAATGATCAGGCTCCCCGCCTCGAAGGTGTGGTCGTAGCCCGCGCGCGCGGTCGGGGCAGACCCCACGAACACCAGCGCCCCCAGGATCGCGCCCAGGATCATCCTTTGGGACGTCAATCGTCGCGGCTTCTTGGTTCTGCTACTCCATGTCATGGGATCCTCCATTCAACTACCGTGCTCACTGGGTCAGTACGGGCGCCGACCGGGAAGAGATGCTACCGTCTCCCAGCTGGCCTTCATCGTTTGCACCCCAACACCAGATGGTATGATCGGTCTTCAAAGCACAGGTGTGCATCCATCCAACGGTGATCTCCAGACCGGTTGTGAAACCCGATCCGACGTACACCGCCACGGGCGTTACTCGTTCGGACGTGGCTCCGTCACCAATCTGGCCATCAGCACCCGCTCCCCAGCACCACCCCGCGCCCGACGTATCCAGAGCGCAGGTGTGTTTCAACCCGGCCGCCATGGTCACGACGTTGCCCATGGATACGGGCACCGGAACAGGCTGGGTGGTGTCAGCACCGTCTCCGATACGACCGTCAGCCTTGTCGCCCCAACACCAAGGCGCTCCGGTCATCGCCACGGCGCAGGTGTGCTTCTCCCCGGCGAACATCTCGATCACCACGTCCAGCGCCGAAACCGAGGCCGGGTCCACCATCACGGGAGTGGGCTGATCGGTGTTGGAGTCGTCCCCCAGCCGGCCGCTTCCCTTGTCACCCCAGCACCAGGGGGTGTTGTCGGTCTTCACGGCGCAGGTGTGCTTGCTCCCCGCAGTCACCGACAGCGCCAGGTCGAGCCCATCGCCCTCTTGCACGGCCACAGGCGCATTTCGCGCGGTCGTGCTGTTGTCGCCGAGCTGCCCCTTGTCGTTTTTGCCCCAGCACCACAAAGTCCCGCCGCTCAGGCGAGCGCAGGTGTGCTCGCCCCCGGAGGCCACCGCGGCCACGTTGGTCAGACCGGTCACCTGCACCGGGTCCGGGCTGTCGTCGTTGCTGCTGTCTCCGAGCTGTCCCTGATTGTTGGCGCCCCAGCACCAGGCCGTGCCGGTTTCAAGGACGGCGCAGGTGTGAAAATCTCCGGCCGACACCGTGACCACGCCGGTGAGCCCGGGCACCAGGGTGGGCAGGTCGCGGGAGACCACCGAGCCGATGCCCAGCTGTCCGCTGGCGTTCGCCCCCCAGCACCAGAGGGTCCCGTCGCGCGAAATCGCGCAGGTGTGCTCGCTGCCCGCCTCCACGGCGACCCAGTCGCAGTCCGCCGGACACACCTGATGCGACTCCCCGAGATCGGCGCGACATATGCCGTCACCGCATTCGAAGCAGCCCGACAGGTCCGGCTGGCAGAGGCCCGAGCAGGCGATCTGCCCGCCGGAGAACCCCTGGTTTTCACAGGTGAGCCCACCCGGGGCGCCGTCGCACATCTCCGGCCCCTCCACCAACATATTGCCGCAGGTGTGGCAGTCCGCGAGGTTCAGGGTGCAAGAGCCCGTACACGACACCAGGCCGTCCACATATCCGGTCTCGGACAGGCAGGTGAACCCGCCGAGCTGCGACCCGTCGCAGATCTCTGGGGCGTCCACCACCCCGTTGCCACAGTCCCCGCCAATCTCACACTGGCTGTCGTCGAACACACAGTGGTTGGTGCACAACAGTTGGCCCCCCACAAAGTCCATGCTCTCACAGGACACGCCGCCCAGATCCTCCCCGTCACAGACCTCCCCCGGATCCCTCACCCCATCGCCGCAAACCACCACGACCACGTCCGGCAAAACCTCGGCGTCCACACCAGTCGCCGGCCGCCCCGAGCGGTCAAAGACACAACCGCCCAACCCCAACCAGGGCAGGCCACACAGAAAAACAAAGAAAGGCAACCCGCGCCGGGGGGCCAACAGACTTTTCGCGCTCTGTACTCGCACCTGGACCATAGATCCTCCGCGATCGCCTTCAGTAGAACCGCAGCGTAAGACTGTCCCTGAGCATTATACCCCGGTCAGGGACCTTCAAACCAGTGATTTGGCCAGTGATTTACGAAGCAAAAACAGGGGAGACGGGAGAGGAAGTCGGGCGCGGGCCGTTACTTTTCTTTGAGTACAGCCTGGGCGGCTGCCAGGCGGGCGATGGGCACGCGGTAGGGGGAGCAGGAGACATAGTCCATGCCCACCCGGTGGCAGAACTCCACGGAGCTGGGCTCGCCACCGTGCTCGCCACAGATGCCCACCTTGAGACCTTCACGAGCGGCGCGGCCGCGCTCGATGCCGATCTTGATGAGCTCGCCCACGCCGGACTGATCGAGGACCTGGAAGGGATCCACCGGCAGCACGCCGCTGTCGAGGTAGTCGGGCATGAAGCCGCCGATGTCGTCCCTCGAGAAGCCGAAGCTCATCTGGGTGAGGTCGTTGGTGCCGAAGGAGAAGAACTCCGCCGACTCGGCGATCTCGCCGGCCAGCAGGGCCGCCCGGGGGATCTCAATCATCGTGCCGTACAGATGCTCGATCTTGTCGACGCCAAGCTTCTTGCAGGTCTCGGCATAGACCTTGTCGGCCAGCACCTTCTGGTCATCTAGCTCGCCCTTCTCACAGACCACCGGAACCATGATCTCGGGCAGGCACTTTTTGCCCTCGGCGGTCAGCTCTCCGGCGGCCTCGAAGATGGCGCGGAACTGCATCTCGCTGATCTCGGGGAAGGTGATGCCCAGACGCACACCGCGATGCCCCATCATGGGGTTCATCTCGTGGAGCTGCTCGGCCCGAGCGTCCAGATCGGCCTCGGTGACCTTGAGGGCCGCGGCCAACTTGGCCCGCTCGGCGGCCGACACCGGCACGAACTCGTGCAGGGGCGGATCCAGCAGCCGGATGGTCACCGGCAGCCCCTCCATGGTCGCGAAGGTGGCCTTGTAGTCCTTCTTCACGAAGGGATACAGCTCCTCGAGGGCAGCCCGCCGGGCCTTCAGGTCGCCGGCCATGATCATCTTGCGAAGCAGAAAGAGCGGCTCGTCGGCGCCCTCGCCGTAGAACATGTGCTCGGTGCGGAACAGGCCGATGCCCTCGGCGCCGAAGGACAGGGCCTTGCTGGCATCCTCGGGGGACTCAGCGTTGGTGCGCACCTTGAGGCGGCGGACACCATCGGCCAGCTTCATGAACTCCTGGAACCGCGGGTTCTCCGTGGAGTCCATCATGGCGAGCTCGCCGTTGTATACAAAGCCCTTGGTGCCGTTGAGCGTGAGCACGTCGCCCTCGTTGAAGACCTTACCGCCCACCGTGATAGTCTTTTTCGCGGCGTCGATCTTGAGCATGCCCGCGCCCACGATGCAGCACTTGCCCCAGCCCCGGGCCACCAGGGCCGCGTGACTGGTCATGCCGCCACGAGCCGTGAGGATGCCCACCGCGGCGCGCATGCCCTCCACGTCCTCGGGGTTGGTCTCCTCGCGGATGAGGAGCACCTGCTTGCCCTCCTTGACCCAGGCCACCGCGTCATCAGCGGTGAAGACGATCTGCCCCAGGGCGCCGCCCGGGCCCGCCGGCAGCCCCTTCGCCACGACCTCGGCCTTAGCCTCGGCGGCAGGATCCACGATGGGATGCAGCAGCTCGTCGAGCTGTATGGGCGCCACGCGCATGATGGCCGTGTTGGTGTCGATCATCTTGGCTTCAAGCATGTCCATGGCCATGTTCAGCGCCGCGGTGCCCGTGCGCTTGCCCGTGCGGGTCTGCAGCATCCAAAGGCGGCCGTCCTGGACGGTGAACTCGATGTCCTGCATGTCCCGGTAGTGGTCCTCGAGCCTGTCCCGGATGTCGTGCAGCTCCTTGTACAAGTCCGGCTCGGCCTTCTCGAGGGAGACCAGGTGCTTGTTCTGGTCGTTCTTCGTGGCCTCGTTCAGGGGACTCGGGGTGCGGATCCCCGCCACCACATCCTCGCCCTGGGCGTTGACGAGCCACTCGCCGTAGAAGTTGTTGTCGCCGGTGGCCGGGTTGCGCGTGAAGGCCACGCCCGTGGCCGACGTGTCGCCCATGTTCCCGAAGACCATGGCCTGGACGTTCACCGCGGTGCCCCACTCGTGGGGAATGTGCTCGATGCGGCGGTACGCCACTGCCCGCTTGCCGTTCCAGGAGGAGAACACGGCGCCAACGCCGCCCCAGAGCTGCTCCATGGGATCGTCGGGGAAGTCCTTGCCGAGCACCTCGCGCACGCGCACCTTGAACCGCTCCGACAGGTCCTTGAGCTCGGCGGCCGTGAGGTCGGCGTCGCTGTCGTAGCCCTGGGCGGTCTTGACCTCGCCCAGCATGTGATCGAGCTGGTGGCGGATCCCCTGCCCCGCGACGGGCTCGACGCCCCCGGCCTTCTCCATGACCACGTCGGAGTACATCATGATGAGCCGACGGTAGGCGTCATACACGAACCGCTCGTTGCCGGTCTTTTTGATCATGCCGGGGATGGTGGTCGAGCAGAGCCCGACGTTGAGCACCGTCTCCATCATGCCGGGCATGGACTGGCGGGCACCCGAGCGCACCGACAGCAACAGGGCGTTGTCCGGATCGCCGAACTTCGCGCCCATGATCTCTTCCATCTCGGCGATGGCCTTGGTGACCTGGGCCTCCTGCTCGGGCGGATAGGTCTGGTCGTGTTCGTAAAAATACGTGCAGACGTCTGTAGTGAGTGTGAAACCAGCCGGTACCGGGATGCCGAGGCTGGCCATCTCGCAGAGGTTGGCGCCCTTGCCACCCAGCAGGTTCTTGTCGCCGGCGCCGCCGTCGGCCTTGCCGCCGCCAAAGCTGTACACGTATTTACTCATGAATGGTTCTCCTAGCTCCCGCGTCTGTGCGGAGCGAAAATTCCGAGCTCACCTTTGGGGCCCGGGGGGTCAACTTGCGATCATCTTGAAGTCCGCCACCCGCCGATAGAGTCGGTCCACCGCCGCCAGCAGGGCGAGACGGTTCGCGCGCAGGGTAGCATCATCGTCCATGACTTTTACATCGTCGAAGAAAGTGTCCACTGGCGGTCGAAGCCCTGCCAGCACGGTCAATGCGTCCTCATAGCGTCGCTCGGCCACCAGATCGTTCACCCGATCTCGGGCCTTGTCCAGGGCGTCGTATAGAGCCCGCTCAGCATCACCTTGGAAGTGGTCCGGGTTGACCTCCCCGACGTCGGTGTCGGCCTGCTTGAGGATGTTCATGCGCCGGAAGGTGGTGGCCAGGGCCCCATACTCAGGGGTGCGACCGAAGGCGTAGACCGCCGCCACCCGCCGAGCGAGATCCACGGGATCGTCCCCACCCGCGCTCATGACAGCCCCGACGATCTCGGCCGTGGCGGTGTCGGCGAGCAGCCCCCGCAGACGCTCGAGCAAGAACGCCACCGCCTCGTCCACATCCGGCGTCACCCGGCTGTGCAGCCCGGCCGCCTCGCCCACGAGCTCCCTGAGGGACACGCCGATCTCCCGCTCGAGCAAAATGCGCAACGTTCCCAGGGCAGCCCGCCGCAGCCCGTAGGGATCGCCGCCGCCCTTGGGCTTGAGGCCGGCCCCCAGACAGCCCACCAGGGTGTCGAGCCGATCCGCCACCGACAGGGTCGCCCCCACGTCGCCGGCGGGGAGCGCGTCGAGGGCCCCCTTGGGCAGGTAGTGCTCCACAATAGCGTCGGCCACCACCGCGTCCTCACCGGCGGCCAGGGCGTAGTGATGCCCCATGACGCCCTGCAGATCCGGGAACTCACCAACCATGTGGGTGACCAGGTCGGCCTTGCAAATCCCCGCCGCCGTCCGCACCGTATCGGCGTCAGCGCCAAAGATTGGCGCCAGGGCGGCGCCCAGGTCCGAAATCCGCGCCACCTTCTCGGCCACGGTGCCCAGCTTCGCCTGGAACACCACTTTGTCGAGCTTCTTGGCGCCCTCCGACAGCCCCACCTTGAGGTCCTCGTCCCAGAAGAACCGCGCGTCAGCCAACCGGGCGGCGAGCACACGCTGGTTGCCGCGCACGGCCACGTCGAGATCCCGCACCTGGGTTCCAAGCACGGTGATGAAGCAGTTGGCCAGGCGACCATGGTCCCGCACCATGGCGAAGTATCGCTGGTGACCACGCATGGCCGAGACGATCACCTCTCGGGGCACGGCCAGGTAGGACTCATCGAAGACACCGCACACGGCCGTGGGCTTCTCCACCAGGTTGGTGACCTCGTCGAGCAGGCGGTCGTCGGGGATGATCTTCGCGTCGTGCTCGACCTCCAGGGCGGCAATCTGCTCCTGGATCAGAGCCCGACGCGCGGCCGGATCGGGCATGACAGCCGCGCCGGCCAGCACCGCCTCATAGTCCGCCGGCGAGGCCACCCGCACGGGGTCCGGGGCCTCGAAGCGGTGGCCGCGCGTGGTGTCCGCGGCCCGCACACCGGCGTATTCGAGTTCGAGCACACCATCGCCCAGCAGGCACAACAGCCAGCGCAAGGGCCGCACGAACCGCTCGGGGCGTTCGGCCCAACGCATGGATTTGCGGAACGCGAGCGCCTTGATGACCGACACGAGCAGCTCGGGCAGCACCGCGTCGGCGTCGTCGCCCTTCACCACCCGCCCCGCGGTGACGTACCGTCCCTTGGGGGTCTCGACAAGGACAAGATCGGACACGGCCACGCCCACCTTCTCGGCGAACTTCTCGGCCGCCTTGGTGGGCACGCCGTCGGCAAAGGCCACCCGCTCGGGGGGCCCGGTCAGCTCTTCTTCCAGATCGGGCTGCCGCTCGGCCACGTCGGCCACGCGCACGGCGAGTCGGCGCGGAGTTCCCCACACGGTCACGTCCCCGTGGGCCAGCCGCGCCTCGGACAGCTTGTCGGTCACCAGCTTCGGTAGGGCAGCCAGGGAGCGATCCAGCTCCGCGGCAGGGATCTCCTCGGTACCCAGCTCCAGCAACAAGTCCTTAGGGCCCGTCTCAAAATAACTCGATCGCCCAGGCCGCCGCTGCATCCCGGCTCGCTTCGTTTCTTCTCGTTGCATATCAGAAAGTATGCGCCTCGTCGTGCCTCGCGAGCCAGGCGCATCGACGCCCTGATTCGAGGACTTATTTTGAGACGGACCCTTAGGCATCGGGCACCTCCTTGGAGCTGTCGCTGCCCTGCTTTTTCGCCTTCGCCGCCGCCTTCGCCGCCTTCTTTAACGCCTTCTTCTGTCTTTTCTCAAAGGCAGTTTTCAATGCTGCGCGTTCAGCGTCTGCTCGGACTTTGCCTTCTTCACCAAGCAATGGGTAGTTCAGTGTCCGTCGCAAATCCAGATAAGAGTTCGCAACGGCAAACGCCATCTCCCGCACGCGCAGAATGAACCGCTGGCGCTCGGTGACACTGATGGCCCCGCGGGCGTCCAGCACGTTAAACAGGTGCGAGCAGCGCAGGGTGCAGTCGTAGGCCGCCATGGCGCACCCGGCCTCGATGGCGCGACGCCCCTCGGCCTCGCACTGATCGAACTGGGTGAAGTGCATGTCGATGTCGGCCACCTCGAAGGAGTACTTGGACCGCTCCACCTCGTCCTGGTGGTGGATCTGCCCATAGGTCACTCCAGGAGCCCACTGCAGGTCGTACACGCTGTCAGTTCCCTGCAAAAACATGGTGATGCGCTCCAACCCGTAGGTCAGCTCCGCACACACCGGATCCATCTCGATGCCACCGGCCTGCTGGAAATAGGTGAACTGGGTGATCTCCATGCCGTCAGCCCACACCTCCCAGCCCAGGCCCCAGGCGCCCAGGGTCGGCGACTCCCAGTCGTCCTCCACGAACCGCAGATCGTGCACCAGGGGATCGATGCCCAAGGCGCGAAGGCTGTCCAAATACAGCTCCTGAACATTATCGGGGCTCGGCTTGAGGAGGACCTGGAACTGGTAGTAGTGACCCAGGCGGTTCGGGTTCTCGCCGTATCGGCCGTCCGTGGGACGCCGGGAGGGTTCCACGTAGGCGGCGCGCCAGGGCTCAGGGCCCAGGGAACGCAAGAAGGTCGCCGGGTTGAAGGTGCCCGCCCCCATCTCCAGGTCGTAGGGCTGTACCACCAGGCACTCCCGATCGGCCCAGAACCGCTGCAGGGTCAGGAACACATCTTGGAAATTCACGTCTGACTCCGTCGTCGATTTCTACGCTGCGGAAGGCCCTGCGCATCGCTATGGAACGCTCCGGGCTTCACAAGGGGATGAACCTATGACTAATGGCTCCGCGAGGCAAGGGCCTAGCCATAGGTTTTTTACGCACTCGGCTGCCCGAGCCCTCTACCCTCCGAGAGATCTGTGATTTTTGTTAGGGCCGGGCGTCCCGGAGAGTTACAGTGCAGCCCATGAACAGGTCTACAGCTACCCTGCGGGTGACCCTCGGCATCGCGGTGGCGCTCGTCGCCGGTACGGACTGCCGCCGGGTGGAACGGTCCGACACCGAAGGCTCGGGATCCTCGGCTCTGGAGGCAGACAAGGGGCGGTCTCAACCGCCAAGACGCTCACACCTACGTCCGCGCCTACGCCTTGGCGCCGCCCCCGCCAAGACCACCCCCGCCAAGACCACCACCGCCAAAACCACCACCGCCAAGACCAAGGACCCGACTCCCGATCCCACGGCCAGTCCCAAGGCCGATCCCAAGGCCAAACCAAACCTTGGCGAGCCCACCCTGGTCAAGCCCGATCAGCCGACGCCCTTCGTGCTCGTCAAGGCCGGCGCCACGCCGAGGCTCACGCTGCGCTACCGGTTCCACAGCGACGACAAGCTGGTGTGGCGCACCACCATGAACCAGGAAACCTACGTGCGCAACGAGAAGCGCTGCCCCACCGATCCCAATACGAAGCTCCGTGGCACCACGGTACGCACCATCCCCATGCGCTACGGCGTTGATCTGATCACCACAGTCACCCAGGCGCCGGACGATCTCTACCAGCTCGACACCCGCATGGCCAAGGTCACCATGAGCCTGCCCTCTGCCCTGGCCAATCACCACCAACTCATGCTCAAGGTCCTGTCGGGACTGCGCTACACGCGACGCATGAGCCGCCGCGGCCAGGTCACCCGGTTCGCCTTCGGGAAAATGACGCCCAAGTCGCTGGTCAAGCTCAGCAAGCGCCTCAAGGCGCCCTTGAACCACCTCCAGCCCATGCTGCCCGCCGCCCCCGTGGGCGTGGGCGCCGTGTGGCGACACCGCCGGGAACACCCGCTAACCCAGCCCGGCGGCCGCATCAACGCCATCTACCTCACGCAGTACCAGCTCACGGCCATCCGCGACCAAAACGGTGTCCAGGTCGCGGACATCCAGATGACCACCAGGGTAAAAATGACGGGCAAGGTCATGGGGGTCCCCTTCACCGGCGGCGGCAGCGGCTCGGCCAAGCTCACCCTGGACGCGGTACGCGGCGTCATCCGCGTAGCCCAGGGCAACCTGCTCATCTGCAGCGCCGTAAAGGATCGCACCTCCACCAACCGCACGGTCTTCACCCAGACCCTCCTGTCCACCAACACCCCCAAAACCCCGATAACCCCGCCCAACAAGCAACCAGCCCCGAAGCGACAGGCCCCGAAGCGACAGGCCCCGAAGCGACAGGCCCCGAAGCGACAGGCCCCCGGCTCCGCGAACACGAAGCCCTAAGGGGCCTAAGAGTCCGCTAAGAACCGGCCACCAGCTCTCCCTCCACGAGCAGCACATTCTTCTCCGCGGCGCGTTTCCGGAGAGCGACAGTGAAACCCGCGCGAGAAAACAACACCAGATGGTGCTTGAAGTCTCGGACCTTGGTGAGCTGCGAGGTCTTCTGCTTAAGCCGCTCGAGCTCCGAGATGCCCATCTTCCTACTCCGCCACCGGCACTCACCCAGCAGCACCGACCGCGATTTCATGTCCAACGCCGCGACGTCGATTTCTACCCGCCGATCCCAGATCCGACCGACCTCCATGATCTCGAACGGCAGCCCGTGTTGATCCCCTACTCTTGCGATGTACCGTCGACACAATTCTTCGTATCCATTTCTGCCCACATGGCTATCAAAGCGTTCGCCGATGATCTCCATGAGTCGATCCACCCGTTTTTGCTCCAGCAGGTGTTGATGGGGACGAATAAAGGTGAAGTGGAAACGCAAATAGGGATCAACGATCTCATACCGCGTCTGCCGGGTGTCACGCCGTCCGATGGCTTCGATGGAGACGATCCGCCGAACAATGCCCAGGTCCCGCAGCGTCCGAAGGTACTTCCCGACATGCGTCAACGCGATGCCGAGCCGGGTAGCGAGCAACGTCGGAGTCCGAGCGCCTGTCCCCAACGCTTCCAGCAGAGCCAGGTAGGTGCGAGGTTCGGAGATTTCGTCTTGGATCAACAGCATTGGCTCGTGCCGAAAAATACTCACGGGCGACAGCACGGTTTCTCGGATGTTGTGAAGCACGGGCCGACGATCGTTCCACATCTCGAGATACTTGGGTACGCCGCCCACGACACTGAACACCTCCACGAGTTGTCGCGAACTGTACCGAGGAAGAAACAGTGACAGGTGCTCCGGCGCGATCTCTCCCAGCAGCAAATCTGCGGTCGTTCGGCCAAAGAGTGGCCCTTTTCCCAACGTGAACGTCTCCTCCATCATGTGGTACCGAGACCCCGCGACGGCGAGAACCAGCTGGGTCTTGCTGAGCTGTTGATCCCAGGCGGCCTGCAAAGCGCTCGCAAAGCGAGGCTCGGACTCGAGCAGGTACGGAAGCTCGTCAATAATCAGGACGACCCTTTGGTCGCGAGCTCGGTTCCCGATCTCGGCCAAGGCGTCATCCCAGCTGTTGAATGTGAACCCAGACCGGGTGCCAAGCAGGGGCGCCATGGCCTGGGAGAACTTCTCCAATAGGAATCGAGAAGTGCTCCGCTGGGCTACGAAGTATGCAGCAGGAACGTCCGGATTGCTTCGAACCCAGTGCAGCAGCAACGAGGTCTTGCCGATCCGCCGTCGTCCATATACGGCCAAGAACTGGGCCCCGCGTCGACGCTGAATCGCCGCCAGCTCTTTCAGCTCGGCGGCTCGATCAAGAAATTCGTTTTGTGACATGGATAGTATATTACCAGACATGTCACAAAATCAGAACTGGGCCCCGTTCGTATATCCCAAACGGGCGCAAACGGACAAACGCGCTCAGGGCGTGTGGCCTCCGAGCTGGTGGGTGTCGACGGCGAGCTCGGTCCACTCGGTGTCGTCCCAGGAGGTGCCGCTCGTTACTCCAACGAGGACGCCGGCTTTCCGAACGAAGGTCTTGTTGACCCCCCATTCGGCAATGTCGCCTATGGTGCCCAGGAGATCCGCCTGGGTGATGCCGACCATCAGACGGATGGCGTCGTTGCCGTTCCAGAAGCTAGCGGAGAAGACCTGATCGGGGCCCGGGCTCGTCCAGAGGGTGTGGTCGTCGTCGGCAATGACGAAAGCCTCCCCGGGCAGCAGCACCACGGGATCCAGGCTCAAGGTCGCCGAGACCGAGGTGCTACCGTTGAAGTAGATCTCCACCGAATAGTTGGACAAGTCCACGGCGGAGCTGGAGGCGTTATACAGCTCGAGGTACTTGTTGAAGCTGGAGCCCTCCACGTACTCGGAGATGAACACTGCGCCGCCCCCGGCCGGGACACAGGATCCACCGGAGCAGATCTCTGAGGTGAGCGTACAGTCCTGGGTGGCCGACGGATAGTCACACTCGGGTGAGCCCCCGGAGTCGGTGCAGGTGCCCGGTCCCGTAAAGGTCTCGGCGGTGTTTCCGTTACAGCTGTCGGCCGGAGGGCTGGTGCAGGGGTTCGGGTTGCAGGGATCCCCCGGCGTAACGCAAAGCCCGTTGTCACAAATCAGGCTGGTGGCGGAGCAGTCCACCGGCGACGACGTGTAGGTGCATTCGGCCGAGCCGTCGTTGTTGACGCAAACGCCCCAGGTGGGATGCACGTTGGCCGTGTCCCCGCTGCAGGTGTCGGTCGGCGGGCTGTTGCACGGATTGGGGTTGCACGGATCGGGCACGCACTGGCCGGCGTCACACAAAAAACCGTTGGCCGAGCAGTCGAGCACCACGGGCACATAGGAACAGTCAAACGAGCTCCCATCCGCGGTGCAGTTGCCCTCGGCCGGAAAGACGGAGGCCACCTCGCCAGAGCAGGTATTCGGCTCTGGCTCGGTGCAGGGGTTGGGGTTGCACGGCTCCACCGACACCGCGCAGGCGCCGTTTTCGCAGATCTCTCCGTCCCCGACGAGGGCGCAGTCGGTGCGTGACGCCTCGGCGTAGGAGCACTCCACATGGCCCTCGGTGATCTCGCAGGAACCGGTCTCGTCGTAGGACACCACCACGTTGCCGTCGCACCCGTCTGACGGAGCGCTGACGCAGGGGTTGGGATCGCAGGGATCGGCCAGGCAGACGCCTTCGTGGCAGAACTGCCCCGTGTCGGCGCAGTCCACCAGGGCCGGCTCATAGGTACACTCCGCCTGGGCGCCGGGCGAGAAACACTGGCCCGTGGAGGGATAGATCTGCGCTACGCCGGCGACGCAGTTGTCCGCGGGCGGCGAGACGCAAGGGTTGGGGTCGCAGGGGTCGCTGCCCGTGGCGCAGCTCAATCCAAGCGCGGACAGTCCAAGCGCGGACAGTCCACACACCAGCAGGGCTCTCGTAGTTGTTCTGATCATCGCATTATTCTCCACCGCATCTATTATTGCCCGATCGAACCGGTTGGAGGGGAGATTTCTTTGGGCTTTTGTCCCCTCACCAACACCAGGACCGTCTCGACCACCAGCGCTAGGGCGAGGACCAAAAGCACGCCGGCCACGATCCGGATGACCGGGGGTCGGCCGGCCCCGAACACCATCTGCGCCAGGCTCCAGAAAGTGACGGTCACCATGAACAGGCACGGCCCGATGACGAACCAGGCGCGGCGGCCGGTGGAGCGCAGCCACAAAATCACCACCAGCATGGCGAGGCCGCCCAGGAGCTGGTTGGTGGCGCCGAAGACCGGCCAGACCACCTTCCAGGGGATGAGCAACTTGCCCTGGGCGTCGCGGAAGGGCACCAACACGAAAATGGCCGGGACGAGCACGGTGACCGCGGTGGCGATGTAACGGGCCGCGAGGCCTTTCATGCGGGTGAGCTCCTCGAAGACATAGCGCCCCAGGCGGGTACACGTGTCCAACGTCGTTAACAAAAATGTAGACACGGCCAGCAGCCCGAAAGACGCGCCGAGCTGCGGGTCGATTCCCAGCACGGCGAGGAAGTGGCCCATGCCCTGGGCAAAGACCACCGTGGGAGCGACCTTCGAGCCAGAGACCCCCACCACCATGATGGCCGCCAAGGCCACCAGGGCGAGGACCCCCTCGAGCACCATGCCGCCGAAAACGATGGGGCGCGCGTGGCGCTCCCGGTCAAGCTGCTTGGCGGTGGTCCCCGACGCCACCAGGGTGTGAAAGCCCGAGCTGGCGCCGCAGGCCACGGTGATAAAAAGCACGGGCACCAGGGTCCCCACCGCGGGGTGGGTGAAACCGACCCAGGAGTCCAGCCGGGACGCACCGAGATCTCCGGTCACCGCTCCCACCACGATACCCACGAACCCTCCGGCCAGACAGCCGAACAGCAGGAACGACGACAGGTAGTCCCGGGGTTGGAGCAGCAGCCACACCGGCAGAATGGACGCCACGAAGCAGTAGACGATGAGCACCACATCCCAGAAGGTCCCCGGGTCTCCCACCACGGCCGGGTCCAGATCCAGGGGCAACTGCTGCCCGCCCCAGATCCCGAAGAACACCAGGGGCACGAAGATGAGCGAGCCCACCCACAGGGACAACCCCCACCGCAGCACCGCCACCCCGAATACAGCGGCCAGACCGATGTACATCACGGAGGAAGACGCAACACCTCCGGAGGCCACGAACGTACGGGAGGTCAGGTCCAAAAACACCACCGTCACGTACAGCAGCGTCAGGTAGATGAAGATCAGCAGCAGGTTGTAGCCCAGGGGGCTCAAAAAGCGCCGGGAGATCTCACCAATGGACCGGGCTCGGTGACGCAGCGACGCCATCAGCGCCGAAAAGTCCTGCACCCCGCCGATGAACACCGCGCCCACCACCACCCACACCGCCACCGGCAACCACCCAAAAAGCGCCGCCGCAAAAATGGGCCCCGCGATGGGCCCCGCCCCCGCAATCGAAGAAAAATGGTGCCCAAAAAGCACCGGCGCCCGTGCCGGAAAGTAGTCGTGCCGCAACGCCGGATCCCGCGCCGCCTCCGGATCATCATGCACCGTGTGCGCCGGCGTACGCCGCTCGTCGTCCACCCCCAGCCATCGCTCCAACAGGCCACCATAAGCAAAGTAGCCCACCGCCAAAAGCGCCACACCAACGATGAAGACCACTGAAATCATGATGACCTTGTACTACCGAAACTCCCCCAATTTCAATACCCGTCGGGTTCTGTCCGTGATCGGACGACAGATACGAGACCCTGCCGTGTCGTCATAAGCCGCGTTGCCCGGCAGTCATCGTCGGCGAGTGGTGTTTGCGTCGGGGTGTGCCTGATTTTTTTGCTGATCCGCTGAGCTGACTTTTTCGCAATTGCCGCGCCCTCCATCGGGCCTCTAGCACCTGACACTTTGACTGGGGGTGGCGACCACGTCCCCCGAAAGTGTCGGTCTCACGGCCCGATCACTGACACTTTGGTGAGGGGTGGCGGAGCACGTCCCCCAAAAGTGTCGGTCTCATGGCCTGATCACTGACACTTTTGTGGGGGGTGACGACCACGTCCCCCGAAAATGTCGGTCTCACGGCCCGATCACTGACACTTTGGTGAGGGGTGGCGGAGCACGTCCCCCAAAAGTGTCGGTCTCATGGCCTGATCACTGACACTTTTGTGGGGGGTGGCGACCACGTCCCCCGAAAGTGTCGGTCCTGGTGTGAGGGGTTCGCTCTTATGTTGCCACCGCCTTATTGAGGGGACGTCACCGAAGCGACGCGTGCTGCGGTGTCTGGCTGACAGCGTTGGTGGTCACCTCTTACGCTGGGGCAGCGCCATTTTTCTTTTTGGCAGGGGGAAAGATCGCCCGGGCTCGCGCCTTGGGGTATGTCCAAAGAGAAGATCGGCGCCGGTCTTCTCCGGATTCTTGTAGTATAAAAAAAACCTCCCCACTGCAGTGGGGCCAGCGATAGCTGCGCCGTGAGCGTCGCCGCCACACCCCCCCGCTTCCGCGGGGGCAGGCTCTGCGGGGCGTGGCGACGTCGCCCGGCGT
>JAOZUO010000230.1 GCA_029938605.1 Deltaproteobacteria bacterium
GAAGGTCGTCAAGAAGAAGGCCGCTCCTAAGAAGAAGGTCGTCAAGAAGAAGGCCGCTAAGAAGAAGGTTGCCAAGAAGAAGGCCGCTCCCAAGCGCGTCGTCCGCAAGGCACCGGCGAAGAAGAAGACCACTACCGCGAAGTTGGTCACCAAGCGCGGCAAGCGCTGCTAGCCGGATCGTTGCTTTCGTAGACTGAGTCGTGCTCAATTCTGCCAACGGGCCGACTCGGTTCTAGCCTCCAGACCTTTCCCCTCTCACAATTTGCCACTCTCTTTTCCTACAGAGCTCGAGGTCGCCCTCCGCGCAAGGCGAAGATCTAGCTGACCTGGTAGAAATCAGGGGTAGGGTGCTACAACGATGGGCCCAGTGGTGTACTACGGGGAGAACCGAGGGAGGACGGTTGTGGGGCTAGGAAATGGCTTTCAGATTCCTACCAGCGATCGCCGCCGCCGCCGCGATCTCCGCCGCCGCGTCCGCCGCCGCCGCCACGGTTCTCACGGGGACGGGCTTCGTTCACCTTGAGTGGCCGGCCATCGAGATCGTGCTCTGCCAACTCCTGAATGGCCTTGCGGGCTTCGGCGTCGTCCGTCATCTCCACGAAGCCAAAGCCTCGCGACCGGCCGGTGTCCCGGTCGGTGATGACGGCCGCGGAGTCCACGGCGCCGTGCTCCTCGAAGAGGGTTCGGAGCTCGTCCTCAGTGGTGGTAAACGGTAGGTTGCCAACATAGATTCTCATGCGCTTGCTACTTCCTGCCCGAGGCGACTTCTCCGAATCCACACCACACTCGGGCACGGTGAGCACGGATCCCCAATCCCCATGGCGTAGCCATCGGGACAGACGAACCGTACACAAGTTGGAAAAAAAATAAAAGGGGACGAACGATTTTTGGCAACTAGACCCTGCAAAGCCATATTGGGGATTCATGGCGGACCCTTCGGTTCGTGCTATCTTGTTGCCAGAATTTCGGTCCGGCCTACGAGGAACCTCCATGAGTCTGATTGGCAAGCAAGCACCTCCTTGGACCGCCGTGGCCCATGTGGACGGCGAGCGCAAAGAACTCTCGAGCGGAGACTTTGACGGACAGTGGTATGTGCTCTACTTCTATCCGGAGGATTTTACCTTTGTTTGTCCAACTGAAATCACAGGCTTTGAGGAGCTCTTGACCGACTTCGAGGACGATGAGGTGGCGGTCATTGGTGCGAGCACTGACTCGTTTTTCAGCCACCGGGCGTGGTTTTCGGATGGCAAGATCTTCGAGACGCCCATCACCCATCCGGTGCTGGCTGACGCCAACCACTCGGTGTGCCGAGCTTTCGATGTGCTCAAGGAGGACGCGGGCATCGCGTATCGGGCCACGGTGATCGTGGACGATAGCGGAGTCGTCCGCTCGATCGCAGTGAACGATACGGAGGTGGGGCGTAGCCCGGCCGAGGTGCTGCGCGCGGTGCAGGCCTTCCAGAGCGGTGGCCTCTGTGGTGCGGATTGGCAGAAGGGCGACGACTTTGTCGGTTGAAGGCGGGGTGGTTGAAGGCGGGGTGGTCGAAGGCGGGGCCGATGGTGGCGAGGACGCCACGTCGCGGCTCGAGTCCATCGGGAACGACACCTGGGAGGAGTTCACCTCGGCACCTTTCGCGGTGCTCATGCTCGCCACCACCACCTGCCCCATTTGCAAGAAGTGGACAAGAGAGCTGACCGAGTGGTTGGTCGCGGACGAGCAGTGGGGCCACGTACGCTTTGGGAGGCTGAACCTCAACGCGGGCGGCGTGGCGGAGTTCAAGCGGGCGAACCGGGAGTGGATCTCAGAAGTGCCGGGGGTGCCCTACAGCATCTTCTTCCTGGGCGGTGAGCGGTACGCCAATCTTCCGGGTCGCGGCGTGAAGCGGCTTGAGCGTCGACTCAATCGCGTGCAGTCCGAGAAGTTCGGGCCCTTAGGGGAGAGCTGAGACTCCACTCACCGTCGAGCAATAAGTTGTGGGTAGGCTTCCCATGGCATAGGCTTATGGACGTAGCTCAAGGAGAAGTCCCATGAGACGATGCTGGCCCCATCTCTTGGCGGTCCTGGTGATCCTGATCACCGTGGCCCCCGGATGTCCCCATGGCACGGTGGTACAGGTTCCCGATCCGGAGCCGGCCACCCGGCCCGCGCGCCGGTCCATGGCTCGACCAGACGCTCTGTTGCACGAGATCCATCAGGTCTACCGGATGGCCCGGCAAGTTCGCGCTCAGAAGGTGGGCGAGCCCGATGAGGTGGACCTGACCGGCGGTCTACGGGCGGGGACTGTGCTGCTCCAGCGTACCCGTTGGGTGATGAAGTTTGTGGGGCAGTCCATGGTCCGGAGCCTCCAGCTACGGTCCCAGTACATGAGGCTTGATGAGGTCGCGCGGAAAAAGCACATGACCCGCCACGTGGACTTCGTCCAGGTCTGGTGGGTGCTTCGGGCCAATATCCGCTCAACCCCCGCGGAGCTCAAGAAGCGTCTGAAGCCCACGACGCGACCCCATTCAAAGCATCGTGAGGTGGCTTTCTTGGGGCTGGACAGCCGCTTCGCCTGGTACGTCTATGCGCCCATCCTCGATTGGGTGCAGATCCAGAGGAAGCTCTCGTTGGGGGGCGGAGACGACGCCATGGCTGGGTTGATCCGCGGCCTCGGCGTGAAGGACAAGCACGACGCCACGCAAGTCGGCTGCTTCTACCAGCTCAGTGACCAGGGTGCCAAGGCCATCAGCGCTCTGGAGACGGCCATCGCCGGCAAGCATCCACAGCGTGGCCAGGCCATCCTGGGTGTGGGCCGGAACCAGGGCAAGGTGGTGACCTCCTGGCTCATGCGTCTGGTGGGATCGCCCGATCAGGTGGTGGCCAAGGCCGCCCGCTCGGCGGTGCTATATCCGCCGCGAAAGGCCGCCGCGCCCCTGTACGTCAAGTGGCTGGCCGCGGGTGTGGGCAAGCGCTGGGTGGGACGGGAGCTCAGCGCCTGCGCCGTGGTGAAGGCTCGGGGAGCCGCCCGGTACATTCCGAGCATCCTGGCCAGCCCACACCGGGTGTCGGAGTACCGCCAGGCCTTTGTGCTGAGGCGGTCGTTGGCGAACAAGCCGGTGTCCCAGGGGTTGCTCGACGCTGAGCAGCGGGTGATCCGCGCGGGCTTCGCCATGGGGAGCCGCCAGCCCGACAGTGCGGCCTTGGCGGCGGGGATCAAGGCCCTGCTGGGCTCCCCCGACAGTGAGGCCGCGGCGGTCATCGGTCTGTCCCTGGCTCTCTTTGTATCCAAGGGCAACTACGAGGCCACCAACAAGGCCGGCCGTGAGATCCTCAAGAAGATACCGGGCGACCAGGGGCTCATGCTGGTCGTACACCTGTCCAAGGTTCTGCGGGATCTCGGCGATCAGGGCGCGGTTCAGCGCGTTGTGTCCGCTCTGGGAGGGAGATAGACGGCGGGTACCCGAAGCGTTCGGGGAAGCGCTAGGGGAAGCGCTGCCCCGGCATGCAGTGGTAGAGGCTCATGAAGATGGAGTAGGTCTTGTTAGGACACGGGACCTTGTACAGATCGACAATCTTACCGCACCGGCCGCCTGGGCCCATATTTCCCGCCCGGCTGCGGTGGGCGGTGTGGCCGTTGGTGAAGGGGGCGCCGCCGCCCGGGCATCGGGCGCGCAGGAGCCAGGCGATCTGACCTCGGGCGCCGCAGACCTCCACGGGAGTTGCCTTGGTGGTGTGGACCTTGTTTAGGCGATTCTCGTTGATGAACCGGCGAAGGTGCGCCTTCGCGGTGGGCCATTTCACCGCCGAGAGGCCGGATCCTCCTGCGGGTGGGCACTGCACTCCCCCCGGGGCTGTGCGCGGGGACGGAGGCGGCGTGGGACGGGCCGCCTTGGGCCCAGGTGCGGTGCGGGGGTCCGGGTCGCCGGCGGTGGCCGAGGGATCCGGGCCGTTGCCGGTGCCACTCGGAGGGGTGGTGGGGCGTCCGTCGTCCTTGGGACCGCAGGCGGCGAGCCCCACAAAGAAAGTCGTCAGCGTCAACAGCGGTATTCGTCTCATCACGTCGCCTCCTGTCGGGAGATCCCCGGGTCGTCTGGGGGCTATCATAGTCGGCGATCCGGCAGGCAGCCAGTTTTGTGGTCGACTGTCTGTGCGGGTGCGGGTGCGGGTGCGGGTGAGGGTGAGGGTGCGGGTGAGGGTGAGGGTGCGGGTGAGGCGATCAGTCCGTTTGCGGCGGGCGGCGTCTGGGGCGGCGTCGGCGGCGGTGCCGGGGCTGGGACTCGGCATCGGATGACGGACTGGTCCCGGCGGCGGGAGTCCGGTTGGCGGATCCCTGGGAACCGGGCTTAGCCGGGCGCTGGGGCCCGCTCGAACGCGGTGGGCGTCGTGGTCTCGGTGACCGGCGTGGGGGCGGCGGTGGGCGTCGACGGGGCGAACGACTTCCCCGAGACTGGCTCAGGGGCGGCGGTTCGGCCTGGGGGCACTCGTAGGCGTGGTCCCGCGCCACGGGGATGGTCTGACCGATGAGTTTCTCGATGTCCCGGAGGTATTCGCCTTCGGTCTCGTCGCAAAAGGAGATGGCGATGCCGGTCATGCCCGCCCGCCCGGTACGGCCGATGCGATGGACGTAGGTCTCCGGCTCGTTGGGCAGGTCGAAGTTGAAGACGTGGCTGATGCCCTCCACGTCGATACCCCGGGCCGCCAGGTCGGTGGCCACCAGGACGGGGTTGCTGCCGTTGCGGAACCCTTCGAGGGCCTTGCGCCGGGCGGATTGGGATTTGTTGCCGTGGATGGCCGCGCCGCGGATCCCCGCCCGATCCAGCTGCTTCACCAGGCGGTTTGCGCCGTGCTTGGTGCGCGTGAAGACCAGCACTCGCTCTACCTCCGGGGAGTGGAGCAGCTCCGCCAGGAGCCGTCGCTTGTCCGCGCGGGCCACAAACATCACGCGTTGTTCGATCTGGTCCACGGTCTTGACGTTGGGCGTTACCTCCACCCAGGCCGGGTTGTTCAGAAAGGACGACGCCAGGTCTGCGATGGACCGGGGCATGGTGGCTGAAAACAGCAAGTTCTGGCGCCGGGGTGGCAGTACCCGCAGGACCCGTTTGATGTCATGGATAAAGCCCATGTCGAGCATGCGGTCCGCCTCGTCGAGCACGAACAGCTCCACCCGGCCCAGGTCGATGATTCCCTGACCCATGAGGTCCAGCAATCGACCCGGCGTGGCCACGAGCACCTCCACGCCACGACGAAGGATTTTGACCTGACCCGACTGGTTCACGCCTCCGAAGATCACGGTGTGCGGAACCTGTAGGTATCGGCCATAGGCGCCAAAGCTTTCGTCGATCTGAGCGGCGAGCTCCCGGGTGGGTGACAGCACCAGGGCCCGGATAATCTTTTTTCCTCGGGGGGCGGGGGTTCCGACGAGGTGCTGCAACATGGGCAGCGCGAAGGCGGCGGTCTTACCGGTGCCGGTCTGCGCGCAGCCCAACACGTCCCGTCCCTCAAGCAGCAGCGGGATGGATTGGGCCTGGATGGGGGTCGGTATCTCGTAGCCTTCGTGCGCTACAGCGCGCCTGAGGGGCTCGATAAGATCCAAATTGGCGAAGGTCGTCAAACAGTGTCCTTGGGTTGGTTGTGAGCCGAGATGACGGAGCAGAGGCTCCGCCGCGGGGCGACGTGGAGGTAGGTCTATAGTACGGTTGGTGGTGGTTGTCTAGGGGGCTACTCGTCCCAGCTATCGTAGGTGCGGATTTCGGCGGAGAGGGGCAGCACCGCGATGCGGTACTTGTACTTGTCATTGGTGGCGTGTTGCAGATACACGGTGAAGCCGTCGAGATCGGTGTTGGTCAGGTCCGAGTCCATGGTGCCGTCAGGCAGGAAGTACAGGACCACCTTGGCCAGCGCTGTTTTGGTGGGCATGGCGGCAATGGCAATGTCCGCTTCCTTGGCCCAGAAGGCCGCGCGGGCGCCGTTGAGCCCGATGCGGGTTCGGCCGAGCTCGAGGCCGGCGGTGTTGGGCTGGTCCGGAGGGCAGTCGATCTGGCAGAAACGGACCGTGGTGGGGGTGATCTCTACCGCGTACCGCTGGCCGCTGGCCGTGGCACGGCTGCGACCTTCGCGCATGACCGTGGCGATGTCGGAGGTCCACTCCTGCATGGCTCGGCGGCTCCGCCCCGCCGCGATGGAGAAGACGGCCACCGAGGCGAGGATCGCGACGATGGCGACGACCACGAGCAGCTCCATCAGGGTGAAGCCGCGGTCAGTTTTCGTCGGTGGATTCATCGGTACTTCCTCACGGTGCCGGAGGCCGCGGCTCGGGACGGTTGCGGAGCTTGATCACGGTGGTCATGACCCGCCGGATGTAACCGTCGGGGGTGGCCTGTACGGGGCGGTCTTCCAGCGCCGGGCGGCGACCCGAGCGCCAGCCCGTCACCTCGGTGTTCGAACGGAACACGATGCTGATCCGCACGGCGCGTACGGTCATGAGCTCGGCGTCAGTCTGGTCTCGGCTGTTGACCCAGATGTCTCCCATGCCGTCGGGGGGGTTGGTGGTGTCCAGGTGCAGGGCGATCTGCATGTCCTCCACGTTCACCGCCACGGGCTTCCATTGATAGAGAGCCGGGTCGCCTCCAGCCATGCCGGTGGCCATCATCAGCACCGGCCGCGCCGGACGGGAGTTGTCGATGCGCAGGGCAAAGGAACCCGAGGACATGTCGATGACCTGATCCCCGGGCAGCATTTTCTTTGCCATCATCACGTTGTCTGCACAGTACTTGGTGTTGGCGCGTCCGTTGTAGCAGGCCCGTAGGGGACCGCCCCCTCCAGGCCGGTACTGGACCTTGCCGCTGCCGGTGAGGATCTTGCTGACCATGAAGATGCAGATACCGTTTTGGTTGCGTAGTCCGATGAGCCCGTTGACTTTGAACTTGGTGGGGTCGTCTACCTTTTTGGTGCGGCCCTTTATCGGGGAGGCGGCGGTCAGGTAGCCCGAGTTGGACATGTCCGCCGAGATCACTTCGAACCAGTCGGGGTCGTTGTCCGTCCCCCCTTCGGCGGTGTCTTTGGTGCCGATGACGTTGGAGTTGTGGATAGTGAAGGGCCCCACCTGGTGGGTCCCTCCGCAGTCGCTGGAGACCACTCCGATCATGCCCGAACCGGCCGCGCGGATCCGGCGCTCCAGCATGGAGCGGGTGATCTTCATGGTGCCCTGGATGCGGGAGATCTCATCCTGCCGGTGCAACGACGCCGAGAAGGTGGCGTGGATGTGGAAGGCCGCCATGGCGATGACCGTGGACAGGACCATGGTCACCACGAGCTCGGTCAGGGTGAATCCCCCCGAGGACCGGTGGGCAGCGCGCCAACGTCGCCAGGTCCGCCCCCACCAAATCGAGATTGCGACAGTGGATTTGCCCGGATGTCTCATGGGGTCGCTCCCTGGCGGTAGATCGCCGTGCGAAACAACGATCGTATCGTCCGCGGCGGGTCCACGGTGTCGTCCTGAAAGCTCGCCACCACCAGGATGTCGTAGACTTTGGGCTGTGGCATTTGCACCAGGAACCCATAGGTATATTGGGTGCCCGTGGAGTCGCGGCCGCTGTCGGCGTCCAGGGCCAGGGCGATGTTGCAGATGTCTATCTCGCCCCCGGCGGAGATGCAGCCGCCGAGGCAGGAGCTCGGGTCGCTCCCGCCGGCCAGGCAGTCCAGGGTGGCCGTGGGCACGTTGCGCAGGGACTCCAGGCGGGTCTGGGCCCGGGTGGACGCCTGCTCAATGCGGTGGCCGCGTTGGTTGGAGTACACGGCCACGGAGGCCGCCTTGAACATGCCGAGCATGGCGATGGCGAGGATCAGGACCGACAGGAGGACCTCCACCATGGAGATGCCCTGCTGGCCGTGGATCCGCCGTCTCGTGGCGGCGGTGAGCTGTTTACGGCGTCGCATTGGTGTTGATTATCTCGTTCCAGTACACGTCCTTCAGGTCCGTGTTCGAGGCTATACCCGAGAGATTGTTCCAGCTCGCGCCGCCGATGACGATGGTCTTGCCGCCCACGGTGTTGGCCACCACGTGCTGGTCGTACACGGTGAGCCCCGAGACGATGTTGCCCGCGGCCTCCACCGGGCTGTCGACCTCGGACGCTACACCTGGTGTGGTGGGGTCTAAGTAGAAGCTGTAGATGTGTCCCGGGTTGTTGGCGTCCTCGTCGCAGATGTCCGCCTTGTTGCCCGTGGCGGTGCCCACGTAGACGCGGTCCGCGGCGATGGCCGCGTCGCCCCAGACCTTCTCGTCGGACGGTAACGTGTACTCGAACAACAGCTCCGCCGAGGTGCAGCTGCCCGAGTCATCGTTGTCTACGAAGCCATAGAAAGAGTAGGGCGGGGTGGCTGTGTCGTTCTCGCTCGGGGAGTCCCCCGTGCCGAAGTAGAAGGTCACCCGGGCGACGTTGTTGCTCGTCCGCCGCACAGCGACCGAGGGCGTCACGTAGATGGGCTGCCCCACCTCGGCCACCAGGCAGACTTTGTTGGTGGCGGCCAAGGGCATGTAGCGCCACACGCGTCCGTTGGTGTCGGCCAGGTAGATGCGGTCGGTGACGCCGTCCTCATCGCTGTCCACCATCACCGGCCGGCCGGCTACGCCGTAGGCCTGGGCCGCCTCGCTGCCTGTGCCCGTGTTGAGCTGGATCTTGCCGTCTGTGGACAACGTGTTGCCCGTGGTCACGTCCACCAGGAACAGGAATATGTCCCCCGGCGTTTTGGACAGGCCGGAGGTGGTGGTCATCACCCACAAGGGATCGGAGGTGGTGGGGAACCACGCGAGGCTGGGCGCCGAGTAGCTCCCCTGGAAGTCCGGGTCTGTCCAATCCGCCGCCCACAGGGCCTTGGGACTGGTCGGGTCGGTGACATCGAGGGCGGAGACATAAGGATGCTGCGTCCCGTGGTGGAAGAACAGGGCCGTCTTCCACTCTTCGACGCCGCCGCTTTTGATCATGACGTCCGATACGGTGATGGCGCCGTCCACCATGGCCGGCGGATTCTGCTCCGGATAGTAGGTCTTCATGCGGTTGTTTTTCAGGGAGTTGAGCAGGGACGGCGGCGCGTAGGCCCACTCCTCCTTGCCGTCGCCGTAGTCCGGGGTGCCGCTCTTCCACAGGAAGTAGCCCCGGTACTCCACCGCGCTGGTGTCCGGGTTGTCGCCCCAGCGGAAGGCCCCCGCGTCGAAGGCGTGCAGCAGCCCGCTCTGGGAGCCCACGTAGGCGATGGTGCGCCGCTCCGCCACTGAGGTCTGCTCGGCCCAGGAGCGATAGGTTGTGCGCCAGGTCAAGGGTATGCCTCCGGCCTCGAGCCAGGCCGGCTCTCCGGGCGGGTGTACGATGGCCGCCGTGGCTCTGTTGATGGCGCCCATCTTCCAGGCCCGCTGCAGGGTCGTCGGCGTCTCCCAGCCGCGCGTCCACTCGATGAGATAGCGGGCGTCGTCGTCGTCGGAGTCGCCGTCGCCGTCGAAGTCATATACGGGCTTGGCGTTGAGCTTTTCGGCCCGGTTGGCGGTAGTTAGGATCTGCCCCAGCAGCCAGGAGCTGCCGGTGGCGGTGATGGGCTCGGTGGAGGTGCCGTTGCTCGTCCAGAGGGTCCGGGTGTTTGGATCGCGCGCCGCGAGCATGGAGCCCGCGTCCCACTTCAGGGTGTTGGTCTCCTGGTTCGGGTGGGTGGGCTCGTACATCTCGTACATGCGGAAGTGGCCGCGGTTGGAGTAGTCGTTGCCCGTCACCGTCCAGCTGTTGTCCCGGGTCTCGGAGGCGCCGCGGTACAGGGTGTTGGCCAGCAGCAGCGGGCTGGTGAAGAGGTATTCGCCGTGCTGCAAGGCTTCGTAGCCGATGTCCACGTCGGAGATTTTGGGCTTGCAGTCGTGGTCGTTGGAGATAATGACCGCTTTCCAGCGCAGCTCCGAGCCGGCCAGCCCATACTCGGACAGCTCGATGGTCACCTCATTGGGGCTCGAGGGCGGGAACTCCACCAGCAACCAGATGGGATCGCCGCCTGCGTCCTGGCTCACCGAGATATAGTACTCGATGCGCGCATCGTCCGGATCCCCGGAGCAGGGCGACGGGAAGCTGTCAGTTTTTTTGAAAAACACGCGCGTGATGGTGGTGTTGTCTTTTTCCGCCGCGGGGATCTCCGTGGCCACGTCGCCCGACACGGTCTCGCCGCCGTTGGTGCGGAAGATCAGGAACACCAGGTCGTTGAAGTCCCGGTCGCCGTGGTCGTACAGATCCTCGAAGCCCAGGACCCACCAGTGCGGGTCGCTCGAGGGTGCGCCCACGAAGATGTGGTCGGACTGGCCGCCGATGCGCTGGTTGATGCGCTTGATCTCGTGGCCCATGTTGAGCCCGTAGAGGTTCTTGAGTCGGTCCAGGGCATCGGCGTCCACCCAGCCGCCGTAGCCGCTGCAGGTGGAGCCGTAGGGGCAGCCGATGTCCCGGTCGATGTGGGCGTCTCCGGAGTCCTTGTAGTCCGGGTTCAGCACGCGCTTGGAGAAGTACGGGATGATCCGGGA
>JAOZUO010000090.1:0-17591 GCA_029938605.1 Deltaproteobacteria bacterium
GCGAAGCTCCTTCCACTTTCAGGAGCTGCAACGTTCGGGCCACTGCACAGGACCCACTTGAGGTGTCTGTATTTCGGGGGGTACCGTGCACCGAGGCCCTCAGCTCTTCGGCCTGGAATCGAAAACAGAGTTGACAGGTTGGCAACTTTGGCAACAACGCAAGCCCCCGCCCACGCACGGGTGATTGCAGGTGCTTACTGCCAGCGTTTGGCGGCGGAGACGTAGTCGAACCGGATCCAGATGTCGTCGATGTTCAGGAGGTGTAGGCCGGAGGAGCCGTTGATGCTGAGCTTCTCCATAGAGAAGAAGAGGGCGTACTCCCCGTACAGGGATCGGCAAGCCAGCTCCTGGGAGTTGCCCGCGGTGTAGTCCTCGTTCTGAAACTCGGCCCACTCCACGTTGAAGTAGGCGTCCACCAGGGCCACGGCGTACTCGCTGCTGCCGGAGCCGGGGTTACCCAGATCGCCGCCCCAGACGGGGTCCTTGAGCAGGTTCACGGCGGGACGCACAGAGGCCTGCTGTACGGACTGCCCCTCGGGTGGGGTGTCGCACCACTGGCTGTAGAAGGTATTCTTCTGCAGGAGCTCCACCTGGATATAGGTGGCGTTGCTCTCCAGCAGATCCTCGCCCTGCAGCGAGAGGTTCACCGACCAGTTGGACTCGGCACACTCGGAGCCGGTGAGCAGCGGGATACCGCTGACCTCGCCGAGCCCGAGGACTCCCAACGGCGCCACGGCGAAGGGGATGAGCTGGCCGCGGTAGCTGCCGTCGCTATTGAACACGGCGTAGCGGGGCGAGGTGAGCAGCTTGCGGAAGCGCTGGATCGCGTTCATGCGGTGCTGACCGTCGGGCTGTTCCGAGCGATCGGCGAGCTGTAGCAGGTGGTCCTTGAGGCTCAGCTCCACGTGGCGGTTTTCGGGCCACTGGCCGGCGATGTTGCCCGTGGAAAAGACCAGCTCCAGCTCCACCAACGCGGCGTCGAGCTCCGCGGGGGTCCGGGCCGCCAGGATCAGGTCCCGCAGCTGCCCGGCGTCCTCCACCGGGAGTTGCAGCTCATACTCCAGGGCGCGCAGGGCCAAATAGGTCATGCGCTGGCCCAGACGCATCTTCTGGCGGTAGGTCTCCACCTTGCCCTTGTGCGAAGCCGAGGTGGCGTCGTAGAGATCCTGCCAGACGTCATGCACCAGGGAGGTGCGCCGCTCGTCGGCCTCTCCGCTCATGCGCTCCAGCTCCCCGGCCAAGCGGTGGCGACCCTCGGCGATGAGCCGCGCCACCTCGGCCTGGGCGTTTCGAATCTTCAGCGTGGCCGCGGCGAGGTCGAGCTTTGCCTTGTCGATCCGGAGGGCCTGGGTCTCGGCGCCGATGAGGTGCATCTCCGCGTCGTGGAAGCACCGGGCGTCGGCCACCTGGCTGGCCACGTCAGCCAGGAAATTAGCGTGCAACCTTTTGATGTCGCTGATTCCGTAGAAGCTCTCCTGGGCGTTGGCGACCTGCCCCGTGACGTGACCGTAGGCGTTGCCGGCGGTCTGGATGCCGTAGTAAAAATCTCCGCTGGCCGCCTTGGCGGCGGAGGCGCCGATGTCGAAGGCGAACCGGCCGTACTCAGCGGTGCGACGGGTCAAGGCCACCATGCTCTCGAACTCGGCCGACAGGTTCCCCAGCTGTTCGCTCACGCCCTGGGTCATCTGGAGCGCCTGATCGTCGATGGTGCACTGCCACACGGCCGCCTCGTAGGTCTCGCTGGAGTCCTGCAGCTGGCTGGTGGCCGTCTCGATCTCGTTGACGGCGCCGCGGGTCGCCAGCGACAGCTCACCGAGGCTGCCCTGGTAGCAGTCGGGGAGGTTCATGGCCGGATCGTCGGCGATTTTCTGCACCAGGGTCTGGGTCGGGTTGAAGATGGACAGGCAGCGGCTCCTCGCCTCGAGGAAGGCCGCCTCGTCGGCCGTAGTGGGTGTAGAAACGCGCTGCAGTCGCATCAGGTCGTTGATCTTCGTTCCCCCGCTCTTGATCCCTTCCACGATGGTCGTGATCCCCTCGGCGATGGCCGGATCGATGAAGGAGAACCAGTCCGTGACGGTCTCGGGCTCATTGGGCACGGCGTCGTGCAGATCCATTTGGAGCTGGGTGATCAGCTGATTGACGTCGCGGTTGTCCAAGGTCGCCTTGTCCTGAAGCCGCCGCTTGGCTTCGGCCATGACGCAGAAGTGGTACTCCACGTCCTTGGCGGTGATGCTGTCCAACAGCGCCTGCTCGTCGAAGACGCAGGCCGGGTCGCCCTGGTTCATGAAGCAGCTGGCCGGGTTCAGGTTGGGCCACTTGTCCGGGTCCAGGACCTCATGGGCCATGAGATTGAAGGGATTGCCGCACAGGTTGATGATCTTCTCGCCGTAGTTCCGGGCGATCTCCTCGGTGCGATCCGTGACCGCCTCGGGCGGAATGGGCGCTTGGACCTGCCGCACGAGCAGCGCCAGCCACGCCTCGTCGGCGGCGGTTTTGGCCAGGGTGGCCTTGTCCACGGCCTCTCGGGAGAGGCCGATGAGGTGGTTGGAGATGGCGGCGAAACGCCCCCCGGGACCATCGGGAGAGGCCAGGCCGCGGTACAGGGGGAGATCCTGGTCGGAGATGCCAAGGGGGTTTTTACCCGCCTGGTAGGCGCGCCAGTTGCGCTGCAGCGTGGACAGAGCCTGATCGAAGGCCTCCCGGCTACTGTCCCACAGGGCGGCCCAGGCCAGGGAGGGGACGGAGTTTGTGGCCCGCTGGTGCAGAAGCAGCGCGAGGGGGTGAAGGACGCCCACCGACTGCATGGTCTGTCGGAGCGCGTCGGGTTGGCTGCCGCCCTCGAACCACAGCCGGAGGACGAGCTGATTCGCGGCCTCCACCTGCGCTCGCAGCGCCTCCAGAATCACCACCGGGAGCCCCACCTGGTGCGTCTTGTCCTGGCTGAGATCCGTCGGTGCGTTGGGGCCGCGGTAATCCGGCTCCGCCAGAAGGCTACCGGGCAGGTGCAGCAACCGCCCCATGACCTTGGGATGCAGCACCAGGCGCCAGCCGTTCAGGGAGGTGGCCAGGGCGGCGCCGAGGCCGTGGGCGTTGAGCTCGCCCAGGTAGCGGTCGGCCTGTTGCCCGGCCTCCCGCGCGACGAAGGTGTGCAGCTGGAGCCACTGCCCGATGAGGCGCAGCGCCAACCGCGCGCGGTCTTCGTCCGCGACCACCCAGTGCAGGTCGTAGGGGTAGCCTCGGCGCTCCACCGCCTCCAACGCGAGCCCGAGGGCACCGAGGGCCAGGGGGGCGTCGATGCAGCGGGGCATCTGGGCGGCGTCGCAATCGTCGGTGCCACACCCCGTGAGATCGTCCAGGCAGTCCTGATCCGCGGCGGCGGAGAAGGTGCTCGGCCCGTGGGCCTTGGTGAGCTCTGTGAGGCAGTCGCTCAGCAGCTGGTTGGCGTGCAGCGACAGGGCGCGGTCCGCCATGGTGAAAAAGGGCAACGCGGTGGGCCTGAAGCTCGGGTCGTCGCACTTGAGATCCCCGAACGCGGTGAGATCGGAGCTCGAGTTGAGGCTCCGGAAGGTCACCGAGTCCATGTGATCGGTGGGGTGGTTGTAGCAAAGCAGTCCCTGGACCTGGTCGAGGGCGCTGGGTGAGGCGCCCACCTGGGGCAAGCCGCAGCCGTTCAGCGCGTCCTCCCAGGGGAGGGGGTGGTTAAATCGATCCGTGGCTGGCGCGAACACCAGGTCGGGCCCGCCGCCCAGGGCGGGCGGTTGGGCGTCTGTGGGCAGCGCCCCGATGAAGCTTGCGGTGAAGCTCCAGTCCATGCGGAGCCGCTCGTCTACGGGCACGGCGGGCCCCAGGGTGAGCCCCAGACCGTCCAATACGGTGGTCAGGCTGCCTTGCAGCGTACCGCCGAAGGACTGGATGCTGCCGGCGGCGGAGATACCCACCTCGGCGAGCTCTGTGTCCGCCACGCTGGTGAGCTCTCCCACATAGCGCTGCAGCGAGCGGTCCATGCCGTTTGCCCAGGCGTCGAAGGCGCCGTCCTCGCGCAGCCGGAAGGTCCAGTCCGCCGGGAGCACCCCCAGCACGTCGCGCAGCACCAGGGTGCCGTCGGCGTGGACGTCCAGCTCGAAGGAGAGCGAGAGGCCCTTGGAGCTGGTCTGTAGGGTCACGGGGGTAGCGGGAAGATCCGTGTCCACCGTGACCCGGGTGTTGGAGATCCAGATCTGTCCGGCGTAGCGCCCCGGGTCGATGTCGCGGAATCGGGACGACGGGCGACGCTCCAGGTGAACATGGCGGGTCTGGTTGGCGTGGTAGATACTGAGCCGCCACTTGGTGAGGCTCACTCCAACGCCCTCTTCCATGCGGAGGGTCACTTCCAGCGCGCCGTCCTCGGCTCGCAGCGATGGAAACACGCACTCGGTGGCGAAGCCCTCTCCACAGTCCACCTCCAGGCCCGGGCTGGCCACCAGACGCACGTTGGCGAGCTCACCCGCCAGCGCGGTGATCCTCACCGTGGGCTGGGAGTCCTCGTTGTAGATGGGGATGTAGCCCACGCTCACCGCGAAGGACTGCTGGTCGCTCGGCGTCACGCCAACAATGGAGGACCGCTCCGTGTCCGGCCGGCAGTGGCCGAAGTAGTCACACCACCCGTCGCAATCGTCGTCGCTGAGACACTCGTGGGTGCACAAGCTGCCGGCGCAGTGGGTGCCACAGGGGCAATGGATGTCCCGTTGACACTCGGTGCGCCGCAGGATCAGGGTGGAGTCCCGCACGCACTGGTAGCCGTCGCCGGGTTCCGTTTTCGGATCGTCACCGCCGGACTCGCAGGCCGCCACCAGGGCGGCGATCAGGATCGCGGTAAAGGAGAGGGCTCGAATCATCATTTTTTCGTTCTTCATGGCGTCACCTTCCTCTACTGTCGCTCGTAGGGGCCGAGGTCCACGGTGCCCACTACCCGGGGCTGGCCGTCCAGATCAACGGGTAACGGCTCCGAGGTGTCGCCGTCGCCATCGAGATCGTGCCAATCCGGCGGGAGCAGGGCGTTGTCCCCCAGCTCGGCGCACTCGGCGCCGCTGTGGTGGTAGTCCGCGTTGGCGCCCCCGGCCTGGACGAAGCTGGGGGCGATGTGCCGTGGGTTCACGCACTCACCATAGACCGGCCCGGAGTCGTTGCAGTCCCGTAGACAGCCGTCCGCCGGTGACAGGCCTGTCACCATGATGTCCGTGTTGGCGGCGAACACCCGCGTGTCGGAGTCGCATTGGTAGCCGTGGGGCGAAACCTGTCCCACGGTGGGGCTGTAGAAACCGGGGTCGATGTTTCCCCAGACGATGGAGTTTCGCAGGTAGAGGTCACCGTTCCAGTTGGAGATGCCGCCGCCGCTGTTCTGATAGCCCGTCTCGTTCAGGGTGATGGTGGACTGGTAGATCCACAGCGCGCCCCCGTTCAGGTGGATGCCTCCGCCCCACAGGCCGACGTTCTCCGACAGCACTGAGTTCACGATCCAGGCACCCTGGCTGGGATCCGATACGTCCGGAGGGGCGTGGACCCAGATGGCCCCGCCCTGCCCGTGGTCTCCCCAGCCCCCCGTCAAGACTCGTTGGGCCACGTTGCCCGAGAAGTGGCTATTGGAGACCCGCAGGACGCCGCCGAACATGGCGAGGGCCCCGCCATCGCCGCCATAGAAGGCTGGGCCTTCGGCGCGGTTACCGGTGAAGGTGCTGCCCGTGACGTCGAGGGTGCCATTTTTGACCATCACCGCGCCGCCCATGCCGAAGGTGTATGGGGGATCTGAAGCATCGACGCAGGCGTTGGCGCCGGACATGATGGCCTCGTTGTCCACGAAGGAGGATCGGCGGATGATCACCGGTATCCCATGGGCGTAGATCGCACCGCCACCGCCGCTGTCCCAGTAGGTATCGGGAGCGCACCAAGAGAGGTTGCCGAGTTCGTGGGCGAGGTTGCCCTCGAAGTGACACTCCTCCACCGTGACGCTGCTGTCGCCGCCGTACCGTGCGGCCACCGCTGCACCCACCCGGCCGCGGTTGTTTAGAAACACGCAACGGGTGACTTTCAGGTGGTTGGAAGTGGAGGTGATGGCGCCTCCTCGGGGTGTACCCCCCCCACTGGGGTCCGTGCCATTGGACTCGAATAGACAGTCCTCCAAGACGAGATCATCCGCCCGGTGCAGATAGAGCGCGCCGGCCGTGTAGGGGGAGTAGTTGTCTCGAAAGACCGAATGTACGATCCGGGCGCCCGGATCGACGATGGCCAGAAAGATGGCGCCCGCTTCTTCGCCGGCGGAGTTGCCCTCGAACAAGCAGTGTTCGATGACCGGCGCGACCTGGTATTGGCCAAAGATGGCGGCGCCAAATCCGCGCGTCCAATTGTCGGTGAACCGACAGTGTCGGAGCCACAATCGGGCACCGATCTTCAGGAGCATCCCTGCGCCACCACTGTAGTTGTTGTTACGCGCCCGCGTGATGGTGACGCCGTCGAGCTCCGCCGGAGAGCCGGCCCGGATGATCCAGTAGGAGTTGTCATCCATCATTCCCAGCTGGTCGTTGCCGAACAGGTCTCCGGTGAGCACCGTCGGGTGGGCGGTGGCGTCGCGGGTGGCCAGGCTGTCGGCGCCGCTGGCGGGGTCGAAGCCTCCCAGCATCAGCACGCCGTTGGGCATCTCGAAGGGCTGGGCCCGGTCGCCCAGGTCGGAGGGGACGTAGTCCCCCGTAGCGACCCAGAGGGTGGACATGGGTGCGGTCTCCCGGAAGGCCGCCTCCAGGGACCGGAAGGCGTCCGTCCAGCTGGAGCCGTCTTCGGATCCCAGGGCGGCTTGATCTACGTGTACGACGGGATACTCCGCCAGTACCCGGGCTTCGTCGGCGCCCAGGTCCACGGTGCCGGCGTTGTCCGTGACGCCGTCCCGCCGGCGCGCGTGACCGTCGATATCGGTGAGAAGATCCGCCGGCACGGCGCCGTTGTCTCCCTGATCGATCACCGGCGAACGGTGGAACAGCCTGAGATCGAAGTTGTCTCGGTCAACGTACAGCGGGTTCGCGTCGATGTTCCCCGTCTCGTCGGTGGTGCAGCCGTTCGCTACGGTGCAGCCGGACTGGACATCGGTATATGTGATGTGCGGTGTGGCTTCGGCGTCGGCGTTCACCACCTCGTCCGGCGTGTCGCCATAGAGGATGGAGTTGACAACTCGGGGCGATGCGCCGTCGGCGTTGTACAGACCCCCGCCGGTGCTGGCTTCGTTCTCACCGAGGCTCACGTGGATCAAGCTCGGGCTGGAGCCATCGTTATAAAGGCCTCCGCCCGGGCCGGTGGCGATGTTGCCTGCCACCACGCTGTTGATGATGCTGGCGTCGCTGGTGTCGCCGTTGTACAGACCGGCGCCCTCGCCGGCTTCGTTGGCCAGCACCTGGGCGTAGCGCAGCAGCACCGGGCTGCGGCGGTTGAGCAACGCGCCGCCGCGGTTCGTGGCGCGGTTCTCGGCGAAGCGGCATTGGTGAAACTGCGCGTGGCTGTCGAGGTTGTACACCGCGCCTCCGTTCAAGGCCTCGTTGTCCCGGAACACGCAGCGCTCCACCCGGGGCGACACGCTGAGGTTGAGCAGGCCCGCGCCGTAGTTGTCGGCGTTGAGGTCGTTGTCGTCCACCAAGGCCCGGCCTCCCTCGATGAGGAAGCCGTCGAGGAGACAGTCGTTGGCGCCGGTGACCACATGGTAGACGTGGAGATCTTCATCGGACACCGCGGTTCCCCGGAGCACCGTGAGGTGAGACTCGGGATCCCGGTCCCCGACGAAGTTTGCAGCGTACCCGCCCAGGAGGTCCACCCGCTCCCTGAGCAGGAAGGTCTCCCCGGGACCGGACACCCGGGCGTGGTAGGTCCCCTCGGCCACGCGTACTTCGCAGCGGCAGCACTGGCCGGCCCGCTCCTGGGCCGTGGTGAGGCCGTCCTGCACCCGGCGCAGGGCCTGTTCGGGGCTGCTTCCGTCCCCGCCGGAGAAGGCAGCGTGGTCCACGTAGACCACGCACTCGCTGGAACACTCCACCTCGTCGCAGTCCACGAAGGGATTGGGCTCGGCGTCGGTCGGCGGCTGTGCGTCACCGACGCTGCTGGCGTCGTCGGTCACGGCGGCGTCGGATTGGCCGTCGTCGTCCCCACAGGCGACCAGGAGCCATGCCCCACACAGCAGCCCCAGCAGCAATAGCAGGCCGGGCGTCGGGGATCCTCGGCGTGAGAAGAAGCTCGATTGTTGGGTATTCATGGTAGTTCTCCTTCGCCGTTACGGTCGCTCGTAGGCGCCGATGTCTACCCGCGCGCCCTGCACACGTGGCTGACCGTCCAGATCCACGGGACACATCTCGGCGACGTCGCCGTCGTGGTCCAGATCCCCCACGTCGTTCCAGACGCCGACGTTGAGCCCCGCGTCCACAGCCGGGGAGCCCGCCTGTACTCGCAGATCGAAGGTCGTGGCGTCGGTGCTGGTGAGCTGGGGATCGGCGTACGTCACCCCGTCACCCGCGATACAGCCGGGGGTGCAGGCGAACTCCCCGGCCGCGCAGCTACCGCAGCCGAGCTCGTCGCTGTCATCCCCGCAGTCGTCCACGCCGTCGCAGTAGCTCGCCAGGGGAACGCAGCTGTAGTTCCGGCACAGGAACTCCCCGGCCGCGCAGTGGGTCCCACAGGACTCGTGGTCGTCGGAGCCGTAGGCGCAGTCTCGGATGGAGTCGCAGTACTTGGCCATGGGGAGGCAGGCAGGCGTGTCGCACTCCAGGATGGAGTACCGCGCTCCCATGTGATCCACGATGCCGTTGAGGTTCTGCTCGGCGACGGTGTAGAGGAGATCATCGGTGGTGTTTCCCCAGATGATGGAGTTCATCAAGCTGACGTTTTCGTGGGCAAGAATTCCACCCGAGGACATAGAATTGGTGCAGCGCGCGTGGTTTCCGACGATGGTGCAGCTTCGCAGGGCCAAGGGGACACTCGTGGCCAGGGCACCGGCTTGGTACATGTCGTTGCCAAAAAAGAGGCAGTGGCTCAGCACCATGGGCGCTTGGACTCCATGGTTGTGGAAGACGCCCAGGGTGTAGTGGCCGTAGGGCTCCCCCAGGTTGTTCACGAACCGGCTGTGGCTGATGGTGGAGCCGGCGGAGGGATCGAAGATTTGAACCAAGGCGCTCCATTCGTGAACGTTGTCCTCGACGAGGCATTCGCTCATGGTGAGCTCCCCTTGATTGAAAACGAGCGCGGCTCCGTACCCCCCCCGGTTATTGACGAAGGCGGTCCGGCTCAGGTGCAGGTCGGCTTCCTCGACGAAGATGGAGGCTCCCACGTCGCCCTGGTTGTTTTCGAAGCGACAGTTGCGAACCGTGACCTCGGTCACCACCCCGGGATCGCTAGCGAACAACGCGCCACCCTCGGTCTGCCAGTACTGCGGTGGCTTCTGGCAGGCGTTTCGGCCGTTACTCTGGTACACGTCGCGCAGGGTAAACCCATCGACCACCGTACGGTCGCCGGCCACCACCAGGGTGCAGCTGTTGTCCGTGGGAACCGCCGGATCGCCGAGCTCGCCGGTGAGCACCGTGGGGTGGGCCGCGAGATCGCGCTCGGACAGCAGCCGTTCCGTGCCGGCGAATCCGCCATAGAAGTGTACACCGTGGGGCAGGTTGTACATTTCGCTCGGGTCGTCCGTGGCGCTGGGGCGGTAGGTCCCCTCCGCCACCCAGACCTCGCACTCGTTGGGCGCCGCCGCCGCCAGGGCGGTGTGGATGGAGTAGAAGGCCTTGGTCCAGGACGAGCCGTCGAATCCGTCGTCCCCGTTGGCGGCCGACACGTAGAGCCGGCAGCGTTGGCATCCCGGACCCGTGAAGGCCGAGCCGCAGATACAGCCCGCCTGGTAGCATGCGCCCTGTGGCGCCGGCAGGCACTCCTCGGCCAGGGTACCCTCCCGACCGCAGCTGTCGATCCACCGCACATTGCCGTTCTCGCCGCACGCCTGGTCGTCTCCGAGCACGCAGCACTCGTCGGTCTCAGCGTTGCAGGAGTAGCCCTCGCCGCACAGGTCTCCCCCGTGCTCGCAGCGCTCCTGCTCCTCGTCGCACCGCTCCTCGCCGTTGCACAGCACCCCGTCGTCTCCGCAGGGGTCGCCATCGTGCACGGTGCATGCCCCGTCGAGGCAGCTGTCAGCGCCGTTGCAGAAGAGGCCATCGTCGCAGGCCGACCCGTCGTGGTTGGTCCAGGAGGTGGCGGTGGCCGAGGCGTCGCACACCTGACAGGGATTCAAGGGGTTTTGCTGGTAGGCGGTGTAGCACCACCCGTCGATCTTGCAGTCGCGACAGGGCAGGACGCAGTCCGGGGACTCCGGATCGCAGTCGTAGAGTGAGTGGGAGGCATCGTCGCCGCAGGCCGGCAGGGCCCCCGTTACAATGATCCCGAACCAAAGACATGGCGGTAGTATTTGCCTGATTCTCACGGTGCATGCTCCTTAATAGAAGGCGCAAATCCTACTCGAAACGGCGCCCTAGTACCACCAGATTTCCCGTAATGATGAATACCTATTGAAAACACGGAGAATAGGCAATGTTGTGGCTTGTGCGGTTGGGCGATTGGCCTTATGGCAGATAGAAGAAGTACGTCATCGACACCAGCACCAGGATGTAGATCAGGCTCATGCCGCCGCCGATCTTGATGTAGTCCTTGGTGCGGTAGCTGCCCGGGCCCATGTACAGGGCGTTGACCTGGTGGGTGGGCAGCAGAAACGAGTTGGACACGCCCAACCCCACGACGATGGCCGCCACCCGGGGGTCCACGCCGATCTGCATGGCCATGGAGGCGCCCAGGGGCACCAGCAGGGTGCAGGCGCCCACGTTGGAGATCACCAGGCAGAACACGGTGGACAGGACCGCCAGCACGATGATGAGGACCAGGGGTGTCACGCTCGATCCCAGCAGCGACACCACGCCCGTGGCGATCCACTCCGCGGTGCCCGTGCGGTCCACGGCCATGCCCAGGGGGATCAAGCCTCCGAGGAGAAACACCGTGCGCCAGTCCACGGCCTTGTAGGCGTGCTGGATGGACAGGACACCGGTGACGACCATGCCCACGGCGCCCACCATGAGGCACACCGACAGGGGGATGGGGTTGTAGGGCAGCTTCTGGAAGTAGAAGCTCGAGATGATCATCAGGGTCAGCGCGGTGACGAAGCAGAGGATGGCGGCCTTGGACTTGCCGGGGGCCTGGATCTCCGCCTCCAGCGGCGTGATGATGCGGAAGTTCTGATGGGCTTCCTGCAGGGTCTGAAGGTGCTCCCACTTGGCGTGCATGAGCAGGGCGTCGCCGGACATGAGCGGGATGTCTGACTTCTCCTTGTAGTAGGTCTTGCCCTCCCGGTGTACCGCCAAGGTCGTCACGCCGTAGTTGTCTCGGAAGCCGATCTCCCGGATGGTGGAGCCGATGATTGAAGAGCGGGGTGAGACCACCGCCTCCACCGTGCCGGCCACCGCCGGGTTGAACAGGATCTTGAACTTGTTCGGGGTCTCGAGCAGCTCGAGGCCGAAGTCCCGCGCGAAGCGCGCCACCTCTTCGGTGGGGCCGTAGATGCAGATGGACATGCCGGGGCCGAAGGTCCGGTCCGACGTGGGGGCCATCTCCACGGTGCCCGTGTTGCCCAACATGGCGACGACGCTCGCCCCGTACTCCATGCGGATTTCGGTGATGGTCTCGGGGTCGTTGGTGCGTTCCCAGTCCGTCGGCACGCGGATCTCAAAGGGGCCGTCTAGAGACTCGTAGAAGGAGGTGATGTCGCCCACGTGATCGCCCACGTCGCTGACCTCGCCGCGCTCGCGTTGGGCCTCGGAGATCTGCGTGAGGAAGCGTCCGCCGATGGTGTAAAAGTAGATGATGCCCGCGATGACGAATCCCAGGCCAATGGGTGTGAGCTCCAGGAGCCCGAACTTCTCCACGCCTTCGGGCAGGATGTCGTTGAGCAGGATCAGGGGGCTGGTGCCGATCATCGTGAGGGTGCCGCCCAGGATGGCGCACATGCCGATGGCCATGAGCACCTTGGAGATCTGAATCTTCATCACCTTGCAGGCGTTGCGGATCCCCGGCAAAAAGAGCACGGCCGCGCCGGTGTTCTGCATGACCGAGGAGATCACGGCGATGAAGGAGGAGAGGTAGACCATGAGCTTGGAGGCGCTGGACCCCGCCGCTCGGATCACCGGCTTCACCGCGCCCGACACCAGCCCCACCTTGTTCAACCCGGCGCTGACGATCATCACCCCGATGATGGCGATGACCGCGTTGGAGCTCAGCCCGGTGAAGGTCGCCTTGGAATCCAAGAGGTTGAGCAGCGGCAGCGACACCATCATCAGCATGGCCACCACGTCCACGCGCACCCACTCGACGATGAAGAGGAACACCGCCACGAAGAGGATCGCGATCACGATGAGCTTGGTGAAAAGGGGCGTGTTGACCTTGGCCTTGACGGTCACCGAGCCGCTGTCCTGGATCCGGCCGCCGTCCGACGTCACCAGCGGCGCCGACAGGTGTATTCGCAAGGGGTAGGTCTTTACTCGCACCCGGGAGGAGACGGTGTAGGGGATCTGAACGGCCACGAGACCTTTTTGGGGCTTGGACACGTCCACCTTCACGGTCAGCTCGTTGCTGGGCTTTTTGCCCTTGCCGAAGCGGATGCCGCTGGCCTTGGGCACGCTCACCGAAAGGACCGCCCGCGTGGAGGCGGGGTCGGCGGGGTTCCAGCGAAGGGTGTTGCCCTTGTCGTCAGTGGTCCGGGCCAGGTACAGCAACACCTCGAACTTGCCGGTGTCACCGGCGACGAATTTTCGCTGCTGTTTTAGCCCCTTGATGGAGATGTAGCGCGGTGCCGTAGCGACTTGCCTGGTGCTCTTGTCCTTGGTTTCGCCCTTGCTTGCGCCCTGGGTTTTGCCCTGGGGTTTCCCCGCGGCGGGTTTCTGCGTCGGAGCCGGCTCCGCGCCCTGGGCGGGCTGGGGCCGCGAAAACAGCCAGATGAGCAGTGCCGTGAGTAGGATCAAAAACAGCCACAGGCGCTTAGATTGCAGCCTACTCGTCCAAGTCTGGTACATGATTTATCGTCCTAGAGTGCAGGCCTCATGATATTGGTTTTTGGATTTTTTTGGAGATAAGTTATTGTTCCCTCACTTGGAGGCTCTGATGAATCGTACGAACCGTGAGTGGCTGCCATTTTATTGTAATCCTGACGCGCATCTTCCAAAGATCCCTGAAACCCGGGCGCTTTTCAGTTGGCGTCCCATGCTGATTCAGGACTATATCGGGAAGTCCATCAGCTTCTTGGAAAGTGACGAGATCAAGGACGCAGGCTTTGAGTACGACTACCGGCGGGTGGTCCCCTGCCGCTGGAAGTGTTCAGACGAGTCGCTATTCGGCGTGGATCTGGCCATCTTTGCCCACACCCGGGCGTACCCCTTCGACAAGGGTAAGATCGGCGGACAGTTCAACGCTGACTCCTTGGCCGCGTCGGTGGCCCACGGGAGCATCAACGTGGACGTGGGCGGTTCCCACGTGGGTTATGTGCCCGATGAGCATGGTGGGTCCTTTGGCCGGATCTGGCGCCCCGCTACGCAGGAGTACTCCTCGGACTGCGGCCATTTGATGGCCGTGCTGGCGCCCTTCATGCGGGTGTACCGGGACGCGGGCGACTCCATCCTGGTGTCGCAGCCCATGGGCGAACGCCCCATGATCAGTATCCCCAACGAGTACGTTCAGCCCACCTGGTCCAGCGAGCGCATCAAGCTGCTGGTGACGTTGGGGGAGCTCACCGACGGGGAGGTGGAGTACAAGGCCGCCGAGCCCCACACCGCGACCATCATGGGCCGCTCGTTGTTTTATCTGCATCCGAAGTTCCTCGAGGAGCTCAACACAGAGACGGCGCGTTGCCTGTGCACTCCCGAGCCCCGGCGCCTCGGCGGGCTGCTGCATCACAGCTATTTTAACATCTGGGACAGCGAAGCCGAGCTACAGAACGGTCTGCCCAAGGACCGGCTGCTGCTCTACATGAAGTTCATTCTGGCGGCTCGCCACTCCCCGGCTCCGCTCAAGGCCGCCGTGGTCAACGCGGCCATTCATCACAATCTGCTCACCGACGCCGTGCGCATGGGCGCCTACCGGGACTACGACTTTGTCAGCATCTCCGGGGTGTTCATCGATCTGTACGACGAGAAATCCCGGTCCTACGTCAACCTGTTCCAGCCCATGGGCATGACCATCAAGCCCCGGGGTCGGACCCGGGAGCGGGAGTTCACGCCCGAGCAGATCCACGAGATCTTCGATCGCATGCCCCTGGCCAAGCCCGTGATGCCCTTAGAGCAGGTCTTTGGCTACGAGCGCCCCGAGCACGTCCTGGAGAGCTTCAGCTTCGAGCCGGGCAAATACTCCCGAACGCTTTTGTAAGTGTTCGAGTGACGAGGGCGCATGATTGTGTCGCAACGAAGGGGGGCGTGGACCAGCGCTTTTTCCATGGCGATTGTGGGGCTTTTCCCCTAAATTGATCATCTTCTCCCTGATAGATGCGGAGCAACCCACTGAGCTGTTGGAGACCACCATGCTTCTGTTGAACCCCAAGAAACACCGACGTTCCTATCCCGACGAGGCTTCGCGCCAGATCATGATCGACCTCATCGCTTTTTTTGAGGATACGGGGCGCGGCAAGCTCAAGAAGGATGACCACGAGCGCATCTGGTACTCCGACTTCCTCGATTTTCAGCGAGACCACAAGCTGTTCGCCAAGCTTTTGACCCCCGCCCAGTATGGCGGCGGCGACGAGGTGTACCGCTGGGACACCTATCGTAACTGTGAGTTCAACGAGATCCTCGGTTTTTACGGTTTGCCCTACTGGTACACCTGGCAGGTCTCGATCCTCGGCCTGGGCCCCATCTGGATCAGCGACAACGAAGCGGTCAAGGAGCAGACCGCCGCACTCCTCAAGGAGGGCGGCATCTTCGGCTTCGGTCTCTCAGAGAAGGAGCACGGCGCCGATATCTACTCGACCGAGATGCGGCTGGTGCCCCAGGACGACGGGTCCTACCTGGCCAATGGGCGCAAGTATTACATCGGCAACGGCAACGAGGCCGCGTTGGTCTCAACCCTGGGCAAGCTCTTGAAGCCGGGCGAGGAGGAACCAGATCGCCATTCCGCCTTCACGTTCTTCGTGGTTGGGAGCAAGCACGGCAAGTTCGAGGTCGTCAAGAACGTCGTCAACAGCCAGTCCTTCGTCGCCGAGTATGCCTTGAACGACTATCCCATCGAGGAGAGCGACATCCTCGCCAAGGGACGCGATGCCTGGGATATGGCTCTGAACACCGTCAACATCGGCAAGTACAACCTTGGATGGGCCTCCATCGGTATGTGTACCCACGCCATGTATGAGGCCATCGATCACGCTTCGAATCGCCAGTTGTACGGCGGACCGGTCACCGATTTCCCGCACGTTCGTCAGCTCTTCGTCGATGCCTATTGTCGCCTGGTGGCCATGAAGGCTTTTGCCCTGCGGACCTCCGACTACATTCGCAGCGCCTCTCCCGAAGACCGGCGTTACCTACTGTACACATCCATGGTGAAGCTCAAGGTGACCACCCAGGGGGAGGATGTGATCAATCACCTCTGGGACGTCATCGCAGCCAAGGGCTTCGAGAAAGACATGTTCTTCGAGATGGCGGCCCGCGATATCCGCGCCCTGCCCAAGCTCGAAGGCACCGTGCACGTGAACATGGCGTTGATCGTCAAGTTCATGAGCAACTACTTCTTTCGGGCCGACGAGTTCCCCGAGGTTCCCTTCGTCGACGGGGCTCAAAACGACGACTACCTCTTCATGCAGGGGCCGACCAAGGGGTTGGGCAACATACGCTTCCACGACTATGACCTCGCCTATGGCAGCGTTGACCTGCCCAACGTCCATGTCTTCAGGGAGCAGATCTCAGCCTTCAAGAGCTTCCTGGTGGCCTCCGCCGCTGACACCGACGCTGCCGCGAAGCAGGCCCGTGACATCGATTTCCTGCTCGGGATTGGCGAGATCTTCACCGTGATCGCCTACGGTCAGCTGCTCATCGAGTTCCACAAGCTGCATCCCAGTGAGCTCGACGAAGATGAGCTGGCGCAGATCTTCGATGTCCTGGTGCGTGATTTCTCGGCGTACGCCCTCCGCATTTACTCCAAGCCAAGCGCCACCCCGGCGCAGATGGAGGGCTGCCTCGCCATGATCAAGAAGCCCGTGGCAGACCCGGAGCGTTACACGCGTGTTTGGGAGGAGAAGGTCTACGCCTTGCGAGATCAGTATTCCATGAACGATTAGGACCCGAGACAGGGGACCCTTACCTGATAGGCTTCTTTTTTTTCGGCGGGACAGTCCCCGGACCCGGGCTCGGCGCGGGTGTGGGCTCGTGTCCCGGCGCGGGGGGCGGCGTGACCCTGCGCATGGACGCGGGGGGCGCTGTGGGTTGCTCGACGGTGGTGCAGGTGCTGGCCTGACGCAGGCGCCGTAGGAAGATCCCCAGCCAGTTGCCCGCCGGGCCACAGTGGTAGCCCATGCGCCTAATCCGCTTCCGGAGGTTGGCGCGACGGGCGTTGCTCGACCGCAGGTAGGTGCGTATGCGCAGGTTCGTGACCCAACCCACCGCGCAGTAGTAGCGGAAGTCGATCTCCCAGCGGATCTTGGAAAGGACCCGCGCGCAACGGGGGCTCGGGTTGGGTGGGGAAGACTCCAGCAACCGGGCCGCCTCCTGGGCCACCCGGGCCTTGACCCTCCAGCGCTCGGACTGCCTCAGTTGGTAGTATCCAGGGCCTCGGCTAAAGCGCTGGGCCTTGGCGGTGCACCCCTGGGCGATCTCCCGGAGCAGCTCCAGGCGCGCTCCGTCGTCTGCTCGCCACCGCTGGTACGGAATGTGCGAGTAGGTGTTCCAGGAGTGGATCCGGCAGGCCGACAGGCCGGCTCCGAGCAGCAGGATCGCAGTGATGGAGCAAAGAAGACGGACCGAGTTTTTCGTCGCCATGACATCCTCTCGTTCCGGACGGCCAGTCGCAGTACGAGGATTGCTGCGCGCTACTGTCCTATACCACGACTACGGCGCCACGCGGCGGATGTTGTCGATGGCGAAGTAGGCCGGGGTGTTCATTCCCCACTCGCCGTTGTCGGTGGACGAGAGGGTGAAGCGGAGCCCCACGACGTCGCCGAGGTCCGATAGGTCCACCCAGGTCCAGTCGTCCACCAGGTAGTCTTGGGCGCTGTTGGCGGAGGTGTAGTCCGCCAGGTAGAACTCCACGGGGCCCGTGGTGGCGTCGGTGGAGTCCACGCCTACGATGGACAGGAGGAACCAGTCTGGGTCGTCTCCGGCGGAGCCGCCGAACTGCTTGGCCGAGCCGTCGCCATCCCGCATGGACAGATAGGCAAAGGCGGTGTTGGTGATGTACGCGCCGGCGATGGTATAGCCCTCGGTGGTATCGAAGTGGATCTCGGGGATGGTGCCCATGAAACCCTGGTAGCCCACGCCGTAGTTGGGGGAGCCGTCGGCGCCCACGCCGGGGTAGGCGCTGTACTGGTT
>JAOZUO010000090.1:17691-33224 GCA_029938605.1 Deltaproteobacteria bacterium
CGCCGTAGTTGGGGGAGCCGTCGGCGCCCACGCCGGGGTAGGCGCTGTACTGGTTACTATAGCCCTCGGTGGTGGTGTCGGTGGTGTTGGAGTAGGCGAACCCCTCCCAGTAGGGTCCGTACTCGTCGTCATAGTAGTTCCAGAAGGTGGCGTCCCCGCTGGCGAAGGTGTGCACGCCCGTGGCGTCCCCGGCCCAGTAGGACTCCGTCGCCAGGGTCAGGTCCTCGAAGTCCACCAGCACCGTGGTCTGGCAGGCGCCGTCGGGTTCCACGCAGGTCTCGGTTTCGAGACAGTCCACGGCGGTGCCGTCCTCGCACAGCCCCGAGGCGTTGCAGATCTCTTCGCCGGTGCAGGCGAGCCCGTCGTCGCAGTCGTTGTTGTCGGTGCACCGGAGTACGCACTGTTCGCCCACCAGGACGTACTCCGCGGCGCAGTCGTCGCAGGCGGCGCCTGCGTAGCCCGTGTCGCACTCACAGGAGCCGTCCGCCTCCAGACAGGTGCCGTGGTCTCCGCAGTCCACGTCGGCACACAGGTCGGGCGTGTTGTTGTTGTTATCGTTGGTGTTGTCGTCGTCGTCCGAGCAGCCTGTCAGGGCCGCGGCCAGGGCCAGTGGTAACGACAACGACAGCGCCAGCAGGACCGGGGTGAAACGAAGGGTGGTACGCATCTGAACATCTCCTCTGCAGTGGTCTTTCGACCGGCTTGCCGCGGACCCCGCCACGGCGAACATAGATGTCGTCTCGGGTCCTGTTTGGGGTATCTGGGGCGGTGGAGAGGGAAAAGAGACGTACGCTCGGAAGGTTGGCGTGCGGCTCCAGCTCCTCCACCCCGGAGGACGGGACCCACGCCTGGGCCGGTCTACTGGCTCCCGGGTTATGCCTCGGGCGGCGCCTTCCCAGCGAGACGACCGGAGAACCGATCCATCTTCTCGCCAGTGGCGAAAATGCCGCCGTCGTACCCGGTTACAGTGGCGGGGGCCGCGCCGGTTTTGCACCGGCTTCCCAAGGACGTACCCTAGAAGGTGACGCCCGCCCAGGCGTATAGATTCGACTGGTTGAAACTCTGCCCGGGAGGCGACTGTCTGTCAAGGCTGGGGTGCGGCCGGGTGGTGGCTGGAGCGGGTCGTTCTGGTTGACATCGGACCACCGGACGGTACAGTGCGGACCAGACTGCAATCCCTAAGGAGTGAGACCCATGGCCGAAGGCATCAACAAAGTCATCCTGGTGGGGAACCTCGGCGCCGATCCGGAGCTTCGGTACACGTCGGGCGGCCAGGCTGTGTGCGACATGCGCATGGCCACCTCCGAGCGGTGGAAGGACAAAGACGGGCAGATGCAGGAGAAGACCGAGTGGCACCGGATCGTGGTCTGGGGTCGGTCGGCGGAGAGCTGCAACGAGTACCTGAACAAGGGCAGCCAAGCCTACGTGGAGGGTCGCATCCAGACCCGCAAGTGGGAGGACCGAGACGGCAACACCCGCTACACCACCGAGATCGTTGCCAACCGGGTGCTGTTTCTGAGCGGAGGCGGCCGGCGAAACGATGGCGGCGGTGGCGGTGGCGGTGGCGGTGGCGGTGGCGGTGGCGGCGGTGGCGGTGGCGTGAGTGAGTCCCCCCCGTCCAGCGATAACGACGCCCCCGTGGACACGGGCAACGACGACATTCCGTTCTAGCCGCTTGGTGTAGCTGCTTAGCGCTGGAGGAAGGCGTCGATCTCGGCGAGCACGTCCGCTTTCTCGCGCTCCTTGAGGATCTCGTGGAGCATCCCGTCGAAGAACTTGAGGGTCTTGTCTTCCATGGGCAGCTTGGCGAAGAGCCCCTCGGTGTCGTCGCCAAAGCAGATGGGATCGTCGGCGCCGTGGAGCAGCAGCAGCCGTAGGTCCCGGGGGAACATGCCCGGGCTGGCCAGCAGCCGACGGCCCGCGTCGGCCATGCCGCCAAAGAGCCGAGAGGAGATGCGTCGATGTACCAGGGGATCGGCCACGTAGGCGTCCACGACGCTCTTGACGGTACACATCTCCGCCGGATTCAGGGTGTTGTCGAGGGTCAAAAATGGAACGGTCCAGCGCAGCATCTTGGACAGGGCGAGCAGGACCGGGTTCACGCCCCGGGTGACGTTGATGGCCGGGGCGCTCACCACCGCCTCCTTGAAGGCGTCCGGCGAGTGGTGCAGCAAATTCAGGGCGATGAGACCACCCATGGAGTGGCCCAGGAGCACCTGACGCAGGTCACCGCCTCGCTCCTTTGCGATCTCCGTCTGCAAGGCCACCAGGTCCTGGCGGAGCACGTCAAAGGAGGGCACATCCCCGCGCCGCCCCTCCGACAGGCCGAATCCGTAGTGGTCCTGACCGTACACGGCGAAGCCTTGTGCCGTGAAGTGAGCTGCCACGTCCCCATATCGGCCGCAGTGCTCACCCAGTCCGTGGGAGATCACCAAAGCCCCGGTGATTTCGCCGTCCGGCTCCCAGGTTCGCAGGTGAAGCATCTTGCCCGTGACGCTTGTGCGTCGGCTGGTCTTCTCTTTCATTGTACCGATCTCCTCTCCGGCGGTTCGGAATCTGCGCCATCCCCAAATCTACGGCAGTCTACTCCACTAGCCAGCCGGGGGGGAAGCCGTTACATTCTGCGAGACATGGTCGCCCTTCCAGTCATAGAGCTCGATGGTGTTTCCTTCGGTTTCGAGCCGGAGTTTCCGCTGTTCGAGGCGGTCTCGCTGGACTTCTCGGCTGGCTCCTTCTACCTGGTGACCGGTCCCTCGGGCGTGGGCAAGTCCACGCTGCTGCGGCTTATCAATCGCCTGGAGGAGCCCACCGTGGGCGAGATCCGGTTCGGGGGGCGTCCACTGCGCGATTACGCGCCACCCCGCCTGCGCCGGTCCATCCTCTCGGTGCAGCAGATCCCTACTGCCATCGACGCCAGCGTGCGGGACAACCTGCTGCTGCCGTTTCGGTTCGCGGCCAACGACGATCTCGACCGTCCCGACGACGCCACCCTGGAGCGTCGGCTCGCCGACGTACGGTTGGAGGACGTGCCCTTGCACGCCCACGCCCAGACCCTTTCGGTGGGGCAGCTCCAGCGCCTGTGCATTCTGCGCGGGTTGCTGCTCGAGCCCGAGGTGATGCTGCTCGACGAGCCCACCAGCGCCCTGGACACGGAAAGCCGGGACGCGGTGCTGGCTCTCATCGCCCGGATCTTCGACGACACCGGCATGACCACGGTGATGGTCAGCCATCGGGACGTGTGCCCACCGGGAGTGGATCCGGTGGAGCTGCGAGTGCGAGACCGGCGCATCGAGGGGGCGTCCTAGATGGAGGTGGTCGACATCAGCTTGTGGCGTCTGGCGCTGGGCCTGGGGTTCGTGGTGGCCATCGGCGTCACGTCGCTCATTCACCATCTGCACCTGGTCAAGGATCTGGCCATCGGCGCCGTGCGCACGGTGGTGCAGCTCTTCGCCCTGGGCTACGTGCTCAAGTACGTCTTCGCGCTCGACAGCGTTTGGTTGGTGCTGGGGGTGTTTGGGGTGATGACCACCTTCGCCGCCCAGATCGTCCGGGGTCGCCTGGCCGAGCGGCAGATCTCCCTGTTCTGGCCATTGGCCATCTCCATGCTGCTCAGCTACTCCCTCACGTCGATTCTGGTCACCGGCGTGGTGGTGGGGGTCTCGCCCTGGTGGACGCCCCAGTACTTCATCCCCCTGGCGGGCATGGTCATCGGCGCCTCCATGAACGCCATCGCCGTGGCCCTCGAGCGGTTGCTCGGCGATCTGCGTAAGCAGCGGGCCGAGGTGGAGCTGAAGCTCTGCCTGGGGGCGGACTCCAAAGAGGCCAGCCGGTCCATCGTTCGGGACGCCATGCGCGCGGGCATGATCCCGTCCATCAACTCCATGATGGCCGCCGGGGTGGTGTTCATCCCGGGCTTGATGACCGGCCAGATCCTCGCCGGCATGGATCCCCTGGTGGCCATCCGATATCAGATCGTCGTGATGCTCATGCTGGTGGGCTCCACGGGCCTGGGCACCCTGATGGTGATCGTCCTGGCCCGCCGCCGCTGCTTCGGCCCGGGCCAGCAGCTCCTCCTCCGACCCCAGCGCAAGAGGTAGGCTGGTCCCCGAGATCTGGGCGGCGAGGAGCTACGACCGGGCGATGGCGGTGAGGATGCGATCGCGGTTCGCCCAGGTTCGGCGGGCGGCGACCGGGAGGAGCAGGCGGTAGAGAAGGGCGCCAATTCCGACCAGGGGCGCCAGGGTCACCGCGGCGGGCAGGGAGGTGAGGCGGGCGGCCAGGAGCGCTCCGGAGACCGACAGGCTCACCGAGGCGAGAGCCGCGAGCACGGTCAGGGCGGCGGCGGGCTGGGGACGGTCCCGGCGGGCCAGGCTCAGGTGGTAGCGTTGGGGATGGCTGGCCGCCAGGAGGTTGCCCACAGCCAGGAGCACGAGCAGGCCGAAGGGGAAGCCCAGCAGGGGCAATGCGAGTCCCGCGCTGCTCGTCTGGGACAGCAGTCCGTACACCGCCAGGCCCAGGCCGAGAAACTGCACCGTGGCGAAGGCGGCCTGGGCCAGGTTGCGCCCCCGGAGCCAGGACTCGGGCGGCGCGGGTGTCAAGAACACCAGCCGCACTCCCTGACCGTCGTAGCCGAAGCCCGCCGCGAAGAATTGCCCCGACAGCACGGCGAGCACGTAGAGCCCGAGCAGGGCCAGCAGGAGCGCCGCCCAGGTGGAGCCCCACAGGTACTCAAGCAGCGCCGGCGCGCCCACGACCTTGAGCAGGATGAGCAGGAAGAACGGCACCGCGAAGACCATGCGCCCCTTGGGATTGGAGGTCATGGTGCGCCACTCTTTCTGGAACACGGCGCTGACAAATTCCGACACGCCGGGGAGCCGCCAACCGGGGTGTGGGGTCATTGTGGAGGGGGAGGCGGGTTTCGGTCGGGCGGCCAGGAGGCCACGCCCGCCACGATAGAAACGTTTGAGCAGCATCAGACCCGCCAGCCAGGCCACCGCGCCCACGGTGACCATGCCCAGGGCAGTGGAGACCGCCGTGGTGGTGCGGCCCATGGCGGCGGCGCGCAGACCGTAGGCCAGCCACCCCGGCGGTGTGTCGGTGACGGCGCCCGTGGCGCGGATGATCTCGCCGAGGTCCTCGGGCGCGGCGGTGGCCATGGACTCGAGTTGGGAAAAGAGCCAGGAGGCGTCCACCGGGGGCAGCAGGGCGGCCACGCCGAGGGCGGCCCCGAAGGTGGCGAAGAGGATCTCTGCGCTGCGTCGAGAGGTCATGACGTTCAGAAAGAGGCTCAGCAGCCCGCGACCCACCGCCACGTTCATCAGGGCGAAGCAGACCATGAGCCCCACCGTGGCGAAAGGGCCGGGCTGTAGGGTTTGCGCGAGGCCCAGGCCCGCGCCCACGAGGGCGAGGTAGAAGAAGATCACCGAGGGCTCGGCCAGGGCCACGGCGGTCTGGATCAAGTACAGCCGCGCCGGGCGCACGGGGTAGTGCAGGAAGCGGCCCAGCTCGTAGGCCTCGTCCACCTGGGCGGCCACCAGGGGCCAGAGCACCCAGAACAAGCCGATGAGGAAGCAGTAGAGCCCCAGAAAAAAGGCGGTCCAGATCCGGCTCGCGGTGATGAGGGGCACGGTGGAGAAGAGCAGGTAGCTGCCCACGCCCAGACCCACCGCCAGTGTGGCCACCATGACCAGGGCAAATCCGCCCGAGAACCAGCCGCCCCCCGAGAGGCGCCGGGCCATCAGCAGAAACCGGAGCCGGACCATGAGGCCCACGGTGATCCAGAACCCCGGACCTCCTGGTCCTTGGGAACCACCTGGCCTTCGCGGACCATCGTGCGCGGATTCTTTCACAGCCATTGGGGCAGCGTCGGGGGCGGTTCGTCGCCGCCCACCACCTCGCGGAAGAGGTCCTCCAGGCTGCCGGGCGCCGCGGCGATCTCCTCGGAGTCCATCTCCCGCACCAGCCTCCCGTGGTGGATGATGCCCACGCGGTCGCAGATGCGTTCGGCCACGTCCAGGATGTGCGTGGTGAGCAGCACCGTGGCGCCTCGGGCAGTGAGGCCGGTGAGCACCCTGCGGATGGTGTCGGCGGACAGGGCGTCCACTCCTTCGAAGGGCTCGTCGAAAAACAGCAGGCGCGGCGCGTGGATCAGCGCACAGGCGATGGAGAGCTTCTTGCGCATGCCCCGGGAGTAGTCCGCCACCAGGTTTTTACTCTGGGCGGTCAGCCCGAGCAGGTCCAGCAGCTCCGCCGCTCGCGCCACGGCTCGGTCCCGGCCCAGGCCGAACATGCGGGCCGTGAAGACGAGCATCTCGTCTCCGCGGAGCCGCTCGAAGAGGGGCGGCTCCTCGGGCACCACTCCAATCCGGTGCTTGAAGGCGGGATCATCAGGATCCAGCGGTCGCCCCTCGAGGAGGATCTCGCCGGCCGTGGGGCGCCGGGTCCCCGTGAGCAGGCTCACGGTGGTGGACTTCCCCGCGCCGTTGGGACCGAGCAGCCCGTAGAAGCTCCCCGCGGGGACGGACAGATCCAGCCCATCCACGGCCACGGTGTCGCCGAATCGCTTGACCAGGGATCGGGTCTGAATGGCTGCGGGCGAGGTCTGGGGGGGACGCGGAACCGGTGGCGCGTTGTCGGCAGAGCTCAATCGTCGTCATCCGGCTTGGGCGGCACGGGCTCGGTGATACCAAAGAGCTTGTAGATCTTCTTGGCGCTACGGTGCTCGCCCCGCAGAAACTGAATCTCGTTTTTGGTCCACTCCACGCTGAACCGTGCATCTTTCTGGCGGCCATCGAGGTACTTGAACTTGTCCCCGGGCTTGGCCTGCCAGGTGAGCTCCCCTTCGATGAAGGCCAGCTTGGCTTTGCCGCGCTCCTTCACCTTCATCTTGGTGCCCTTCTTGTCGAGCTTGACTTTGTCGCCCTCGTTCAGCTCACGGGGATCCAACGGCATGGTGGGGTAAAACACCCGGAAGATGGCGAACGCACCCTCGTCTTCCTGCAAAAAGATGGGGAAGCCCGTATCGGACAGGAGGAACCACTCGTCCCACCACCAGTCTTTTTCCTTGGCCCGTATGCGGCCGATAATCTGGTAGTCCTTGCCCAGGAGCTTGGCCTGCATGCCCAGACGCAGGTGACTCCATGGCTTGTATTTCTCGCGGGCGTCCGACGCTTTCTGCACGGCCACCACTTTCTCGCCGTCGCACACCGAGCCGCAGTACTCGCAAGAGAAGGTCTTCATTCGCAGCCCGGAGTGAATGTCGATCTTCGCGCCGCATCCGTTGCAATCAATCTGCTGTGCTGCCAGTGCCATAGGTTCCACGTCTCCGCGGGAAGGACCCCGTCTGGGCTCAATTGTTATGCTACCTCCAGGCCACAGGCAAGGGGACTGTGGTCAAACTGTCATCTGATATGCGCTTCCATGGGCTTGACGTCGTCGTTTAGATCTTCACCATGGGGACCATGGCCGGCTTCAACACCGCCGGCTCCCTGGGATTTCTCGTGGGGCCCCTGGTTGCCGGCGCGGTGCTGCAGTTCCTGGATCCGGTTCTGGGCGAGGAGGCCCGGTTTCGGGTGCTCTTCGCGGTGACGGGCGCGGTGGAGGTGATCTGCGTGATGGTCGTCGCCTGGCTCATGCACCGGGGAGAGGGCCATCGTGGCGCCGAGGCGAACCCGACAGTGACTACCGGCGACGGCGACTAACGACGGCGGCGACGGCGACGGCGACGGCGACGTTTGCGTGTTGCGGGGCGGGGACAGAGGGTAGCATCCGCCGGGGCGACCTTGCGCAGGGCCCAAAACCGCGCGGGTAGGTCGCGCAGGAGCCCGTTGCCGTCGGCCTGCATCAGGTAGAGCACCGGCTTTTTGTGGGTGCAGGTGGAGCCCGAGCGGAACACGAACCACGACGCAGTGGGGTCGGTGGCCACAATCTCGGACCACCGGGCCCATCGCACCAGGGATCCCTGGCGGAACCGGACACTGGCCTTGAATAGCTTGGCGCGCCCGCGGCACTTGCCCCGCAAGGGGGCGGCGATGAGCGCCGTGCGACGGGATGGATAGTAGCCCAGCACCATGCGTCCGGCACCCAGGTAGCCGATGTCCAGGAGTCTGCGACGCTTTCGTGTGAAGGAGTACGACCACACCTTGGCGGTGGACCGACCCAGCCGCGCCGTGAACACCACGTCGCCGAGCCGGGGGTCGAAGCCGTGCAGTCGTCCCACCCTGAGTCGTCGGGGAAGCTTGAGCTCCTTATAGGGGTTCACCGAGAAGATCTTGAGCCGGGTGAACCGCTTGCGGCCCCGTCTCACGGACAGGGACAGGGCCACCCGGGTGGAGGCCCGGTTCCAGGCGGCGTCGTACCCCACCACCTCGTCCACCGGGGTGGTGAGCACCGGGAACCAGAGGGTGTGTCGGCCCTGGATGAGATCGAAGACCCGGGCCTTGATCGCCCCGGGGCCTTTCTCCCCGGACTGGGTGAGGTAGACCAGGCTGTCGTGGCCGGGGAGCCACCGGGCGGGGTGGATCACTCGCACCTTTTTGGCGTTGCCGTTGGTGGTGGGCGGCTTGATGAGCAGCGACTTTTTCGTTTTGAGGTCGTAGACCCGCACGCCTTCGGGATCGGGTAGAGCCACGTGTCGGCCCGAGGGGCTGTTGTGGATGAAGGCCCGTAGCTGGTGTTGGTGCAGCTGGCCCAGCGACTTGGGCAGGGTGTGCAACAGCAAGGGCTTGCCCCGGCGCGTGAGTCGACGAGCCCAGACCTTACCGTCTTCAACATAGGTCACCCACCGCCCGTCCGCCGTGCACTGAACCGCCGTGGGGGTCTTACTCGTGCGGGTCAGCCAAAACGACCGCCCCCGGCCCAGGGCCTGGTACCGAAGCCCCCGGTTGCGCCCCCGCTTCCCCACATACACCACCGCCCCGGGCCGCGCGATCCGCCCCGCCCGGGCCTGCGCGTCGTCCGGAATCAGCAGCAATACCGGGGACAAAACCGCGGCCAGGGCCATGGAAAACGCAGTAACGATAAGAGGTCTCGGGTGAACCAACATAGGATTGTCCGATACACACATAGCTGATTAGACGCAGCGAGGAAAGTTCCACGCAATCTTACTGGGGGAATCGAAATATTATTCCCTTCCCCAAGATCTCTTCCCGGACTCCGGTGATGAGGAAGCGGAGGTGCGTAAATGCGTGATTATTGTTGATTTGCGCGGGTTCGGAGGCTTTCGGCAACGGGGGCCGAAAACAATGACGGATCGGTGGCCGTTTGGCGTTGACTTCTTGGGGCTGGCTGTTATTGATCGGGCCTCCGAGTTGAGATAGGTGAATGCCCAGGGATAGACCCTGGGGGATAGCCGCCTGCTGTGCTTGCGAGCATGAGGGAGTTGCTATGTTCGAGATCAGGTTCCACGGACGTGGAGGTCAGGGTGCGGTCACCTCGGCGGAGTTGATCGCTCACGCGGCCATTGAGGAAGGGAAGTTCGGTCAGGCCTTTCCCAGCTTCGGGCCCGAGCGGCGCGGTGCTCCGGTGATGGCCTTTGCCCGGGTCTCCGATGTGACCATCCGCAATCGGAGCGCGGTGTACAACCCCAACGGAGTGTTGGTGCTGGACCCGTCGCTACTGAAGCTGGTGAATGTGGGCGATGGGCTCGCAGAGGGGGGCGTCATCGTGGTGTCCTCCCACCGCCCCGCCGAGGATCTCCGCGCGGAGTTCAAGCTGCCTGGACGGCTGGCCGTGGTGGATGGGTTGGCCATCGCCATGAAGACCATCCGGCGTCCCATTACCAACACCACCATGCTGGGGGCCTTGTTGAAGGCCACCGCTGATGGCGACAAGACGCTGGTGGATCTGGACGCCTTGGAGCACGCCCTGCACAACCGGTTCGGTCGCATCGCGGCCCCGAATATTGCGGCGTTCAAGCGTGCCTTCAAAGACACCGTCGTACTGGAGGAGAACTGATATGTCATCGCTACCGGGCTGGAAGGCTTTGCCACCGGGTTGCCCCGTCCAGACGCCCCTCTCCGCCGCCAACAACCACACGGGCAGTTGGCGGTCCGAGCGGCCCATCTGGAACCATGAGCAATGCGTGCAATGCGGCGTCTGTGACATGTTCTGTCCCGAGGCCTGCATTAAGCAGACCGCCGAGGGCTTCTACGAGGCCAACCTCGACTACTGTAAGGGATGCGGCATCTGCAAGCAGGAGTGTCCCACCCAGTGCATCTCCATGAAGCAGGAGGAGGAGTAATGGGCACCCGTAAAGGCATGGAAGTATCCATCGGCATCGCCGAGGCCGTGATGATGGCCGACGTGGATGTCATCCCCGCCTATCCGATTACCCCCCAGACCCACATTGTGGAGCACCTGTCCGAGCTGGTGGCCGACGGCCACCTGGACGCGGAGTTCGTGCCCGTGGAGTCCGAGCACTCGGCCATGTCCTGCTGCTGCGGCAGCGTGGCCGCCGGGGCGCGGACCTTCACCGCCACCAGCTCCCAGGGCTTGGCGCTCATGCACGAGATCCTGTTCATCGCCTCGGGCATGCGGTTGCCCATGGTGATGGCGGTGGCCAACCGGTCTCTGTCGGCGCCCATCTCCATCTGGAACGACCACGGGGACGTCATGGCCGCCCGGGACACGGGCTGGATGCAGATCTTCGTGGAGAACGGCCAGGAGGCCTACGACCACATGATGTGGGCGTTCCGGGTGTCCGAGGATCACGACGTGCTGTTGCCCATCATGGTCAACTTCGACGGGTTCATCCTCAGCCACGTGGTGGAGCCCATCGAGGTGTGGAGCCCCGAGGAGGTCAAGCAGTTCCTGCCTCCGTACAAGCCGCCCTACCGGCTGGACGTGGACAAGCCCTGGACCTTCGGTGCCGTGGGTATTCCGGACATCTATCTTGAGACCCGCATGGCCCACAATGAGGCGCTCATCGACTCCCAGAAGGTCATGGAGAAGGCCTGGGACGAGATGGCCGAGGTGGTGGGCCGGAAGTACTCCGTCCTGGAGAACTACAAGACCGACGACGCTGACATCGTATTTTTGACCATGGGCGGCATCTCCGAGACCTGCATGACCGCCGTGGACCAGATGCGAGACGAGGGCAAGAAGGTCGGTGTGATTCGACTACGCATGTGGCGTCCCTTCCCCTTCGCCGAGGTGGCCAAGGAGCTGGGCGGTCGTAAGGTGGTCCTCGCCGTGGATCGTGCGCTGTCGACCGGTGGCTGCGGCGGGCCGGTGGCTTCCGAGATCAAGGCCGCGCTGTACCCCTTGGACAAACGTCCTCAGGTGGTGGAGTTCATCGCCGGCTTGGGCGGGCGTGACGTGACCATTGGAGATTTCAAAGAAATGTATGACAAGGGTGCCGCCGTAGCCGCGGGCGGAGCGGTGCCTCCCTACGAGATGGTGGGGGTGCGCGCATGAGCTCTGATCTGACCAACGTGTTTGCCGCCAAGATGCTGCCCAAGCGGGAGCTGTTTTCGCCGGGTCACCGGGCGTGCCAGGGGTGCGCCCCGGCGCTGGCTATGCGGTACATGCTTAAGGCCCTTGGGCCTGACACCATTATCTGCAACTCCACCGGGTGCATCGAGATCATCTCGTCGTCCTATCCGGAGTCGGCCTGGGGAGTGCCCTGGATCCACGTGGCCTTCGAGAACTCCGCCGCGGTGGCTTCCGGCGTGGAGGCGGGCCTCAAGGCCATGATGCGCAAGGGGCGGATCCCCCAGCGGAAGATCACCGTCTTGGCGCAGGCCGGCGACGGCGGCTCCATGGATATTGGCCTGCAGGCCATCTCCGGAGCCCTCGAGCGCGGCCACGACATGATCTACATGTGCTACGACAACGAAGCGTACATGAATACGGGCATCCAGCGGAGCTCGGGTACGCCCTGGGGCGCGGCGACCACCACATCTCCGGCGGGCACGCAAAGCTCCGGCCAGAACACCTGGAAGAAGTCCCTGGCCGAGATCGCCGTGGCCCATCACATCCCTTACGTCGCCACGGCCTGCGTGAGTTACCCCTTCGACTTCATGGAGAAGCTCAAGAAGGCCGCCGCCGTCAATGGACCGGCCCTGATTCACGTGTTCGCGCCGTGCCCCACGGGGTGGCGCTGTGCCTCGGACATCGCCATCCGCCTCGGTCGCCTGGCGGTGCAGACCGCCGCCTTCCCGCTGTACGAGGTGGTGGACGGCAAGTTCCGCATCACCCAGAACGTGCCGCATCTCAAGCCGCTCAAGCTCTATCTGGGGCCCCAGGGGCGGTACAACCACCTTACAGACGACCAGATCGAATATCTGCAGGGGGAGCTGCGCCGACGCTACGGTCTCCTCGTCGCCAAGGCGGAAGCCAGCCAGGAGTAAGCCCATGGAAGAAATGGTCGACAAGATCATCGAACAGAATGGCGCCAAGGAGTCGGCGCTGCTTGCCGTGCTCATGGACATCCAGGGCGAGTACAACTACCTGCCGCGGCCGGCGCTCGAGCTCGTCTCGAAGAAGCTGGGCGTGTCCATGAGTCGCATCTCCTACATGGCCACCTTCTTTACAGCCTTCTCCTTGGAGGAGCGGGGTAAGCACATCACCACGGTGTGTATGGGGACGGCCTGCCATGTGCGTGGGGCGACCCGGTTGGTGGAGGAGCTCGAGCGCGTGCTCGAGATCAAGGCTGGGGAGACCACCGATGACAAGCAGTTTACCCTCGAGACTGTCAACTGCGTGGGCGCTTGCGCCCTCGGGCCGCTGATCATTACCGACGGTGAGTTCCAGGGCAACATGACATCTCCCAAGGTGAGCCGGCTCATCAAGAAACTGCGGAAAGAGGACTAGGGCTCATGCAACAGATTCGCAGCATGAAGGAACTAGAGAGTTTCCGGGAGGGCCTGGTCAAGGGACGGGATCCCGACCGCAAGTTCATCTCGGTGTGTACTGGCACAGGGTGCCAGGCCTACAAGTGCGACGATCTGGTCGCGAACCTGCGGGCGGAGATCAAGCGGGTTGGGCTGGACGCGGAGATCGAGACCAAGGCCACCGGGTGTCCTGGGTTCTGTGAGCGCGGCACGCTGGTCACGATCTACCCGGAGAAGATCTTCTACCAGCGGGTGCGACCCGAGCACGCGACGGAGATCGTCGAGCGAACCCTGGTCAAGGGCGAGATCGTCGAGGAGCTCCTCTTCGTGGACGACGCCACCGGCAAGACCATCGTGAACGAGGACGATGTCCCGTTTTACAAGCAGCAGCAGCAGGAGCTGCTCGGGCCGAACCGGATCCTCGATCCCACCTCCCTCGATGACTACCTGGCGATAGGGGGCTACGGCGCCCTGAGCAAGGTGCTCAATGAGCTCAAGCCCGACGACGTGATCGACCAGATCACCGCCAGTGGACTGCGGGGCCGAGGCGGCGGCGGCTTCCCCGCCGGCGTGAAGTGGCGCACCTGCCGTGATGCCCCTGGGGACATCCGGTACGTGATCTGTAACGCCGACGAGGGCGATCCCGGTGCATTCATGGATCGCTGCCTGCTTGAGGCCAACCCGCACTCCATCCTCGAAGGGATGATCATCGGCGCCTACGCCATCGGCGCCGCCGAGGGCTATGTCTACGTGCGCAACGAGTACCCCGTCGCCGCGGCGAATGTGGGACTGGCCGTGGACAAGGCGCGGGAGGCGGGCCTGCTGGGGAAGAACATCCTCGGCAAAAAGGGCTTTGACTTCGATGTGGAGATCATCCGGGGTGGCGGCGCCTTCGTGTGCGGTGAGTCCACGGCGCTCATGGCCTCCATTGAGGGGTTCGTGGGCGAGCCCCGGGCCAAGCACATCCACACGGTGGAGCAGGGGCTCAACGACAAGCCCACGAACTTGAACAACGTAGAGACCTGGGCGAACGTCCCGCTGATCATGAACAAGGGCGTGGACTGGTTCACGGCCATCGGCACGGGCGACGTCTCGGAGAACCCCTGGGGCGGCTCCAAGGGCACCAAGATCTTCTCTCTGGTGGGCAAGGTGAAAAACACCGGCCTGGTGGAGGTGCCCATGGGCATCACCCTCCGGAAGATTATCTACGATATCGGCGGGGGCGTGTCCGACGGCAAGAAGTTCAAGGGCGTTCAGACAGGCGGCCCCTCGGGAGGCTGCTTGCCCGAGGCGTTCCTGGACCAGCCCGTGGACTTCGACGAGCTGACCAAGGCCGGGTCCATGATGGGCTCGGGGGGTATGATCGTGCTCGACGAGGACACCTGCATGGTGGACTTCGCCCGGTACTTCTTAAACTTTTTGCGCGACGAGTCCTGCGGTAAGTGCACCAGCTGCCGCGAGGGTCTCGAGCAAATGTATCAGCTCACAGACGACATCTGCGAGGGGCGCGCGGGCCCCGACCATCTGGGGCTGCTCAATGAGCTGGCCGAGGTGGTCAAGGACGCGTCCCTGTGCGCCCTGGGGCAGACGGCGGCCAACCCGGTCCTGTCCACCCTGCGCTACTACCGCGACGAGTATGAGGCGCATATCTATCGCCGGGAGTGCCCCGCCAAGGTGTGCAAGCCGCTGATCCGGTTCTCCATCAACTCCGAGTGCAACGGGTGCAACCTGTGCCTGCGGAACTGCCCCTACGACGCCATCACCGGCGAGAAGAAAAAGGGCGACACCTACAAGATCGACCAGGAAAAGTGCACCCAGTGCCGGATCTGCTTCGAGAGCTGCAAGTTCGACGCGGTCAGCATCGATACGGGGGTGATGCGATGATCGAGTTCACCATCGACGGAAAGACCGTCCAGGCCGAGCGCGGCGAGTCCCTGCTGAAGATCGCCGGGGAGCACGGCTTTCGTATCCCGCATCTGTGCTACCACGAGGCGGTGCAGGCCTACGGCGCCTGTCGCCTCTGCCTGGTGGAGGTCACCCAGACCTCCCACGGGCGCAAGCGCACCAAGCTGACCACCTCCTGCAACTACCCGGCCATGGAGGGGATCGAGGTGGTCACCCAGTCCGAGCGCATCAACCGCAATCGGCGGATGATCATCGAGCTGTTGCTCGCCCGGGCCCCTAAGTCCAAGCGTCTGCAGGAGCTGGCCGCTGAGTACAACGTGCCCACTGGGCGTTTTAAAGAGTCCGACCACGAGTGCATCCTGTGTGGCCTGTGCGTTCAGGTTTGTCGCGACGTGGTGGGAGTGGACGCCTTGGGCTTCACCGGCCGAGGCGTGAACAAGGAAGCCCGCCCGCCATTCGGCGAGCCCTCCAAGGAGTGCATCGCCTGCGGAGCCTGCGTGGAGGCGTGCCCGGTGGACTGCATCAAGATGGAGGAGACTCACACCCTGCGTACCATCGTGCGTTGGGAGCGGTCTCTGCCCATGCGAGTCTGTGAAGAGTGTGGCTATCCCTTCGCCCCGACCTTCCAGCTCATGCACTTCGCCAAGAAGTCCGGCAAGCCCCTCTCCGAATTCCGCCTCTGCCCAGACTGCCGTTAGACCCAACTCCCCTCGAATTACTTGTACTGTTGATCCGTTCGCTTCGCCCGCGCGAAGGAGCTTCACTCTGCCGCTCCAGCGGGGCGCTGAGAGAGCG
>JAOZUO010000231.1:0-663 GCA_029938605.1 Deltaproteobacteria bacterium
GCGGGGGCGATACCATCCAGGGGGATGAGCTTCACGGGGGCCGCGGTCCGAGGACCGCGGAGATGCCGAAGCAAAGCGGCTCGAGATTGCAAACTGGGAGGCTTCAATGGGGCCGCGGTCCGATGACCGCGGAGATGCCGCTCGCGAAAACGTCTTTATTTGCGGATATGTAGCCCAGTCTTTGCGAGAGGTCCAGTGGAAAGGGTGGTCGAAGGGATGAGGTGGTGAGACAAGGGTTCTGCTGTGATGCAGAAGCTGTTTCAGTTCGGTGGGATAACGGGTTGCGAGTGGTTCCGGGCTTTGTGACAGCACTTCACCTCTCGCGTCATTCATCGAGTTCTTTTCTGTTGTCAAGGAACGTGACGCGTGTCGGAATCGCTGCCCACAATGGTTCATCATTAAATGGTCGGTAGCTGCGTCTGTATCTGCATCTACAATCAGATCACGCACGCCAGGCAACCAATCTACCAGGCGCAGATTCGACGGTCTAGATGATCACGGCAGATCGCTCTCTCGGCACGAAGGCGCGGCCGATAGAGCGGATTCGCTTCTTTGGAGATCCGAAGCCGGGATCCGGGCCGAGATCGACAGCCAATACCTGATCCTCTTTGTGGTGGATGATGTCTTCCAAGTCGCCGAGCATCCGCGCGAGGTCGATCTCGT
>JAOZUO010000231.1:673-10493 GCA_029938605.1 Deltaproteobacteria bacterium
AGCGAACAAAGGAACACGGAGAGCTGGAGTCGCTCCCCGAACCCGCACATCTTTTTGTAGACCTTCTTGAGTCGTTTGGGATCGGAGATGTCGTAGGTGATGAGATAGCGGCGTCTCATGATTTGGTGGCTCCATGGTGGGCATAGTGGGCGAAGTTATCTGGTCTGGAAGCTGGGGTAGGTGTCCAACTCTCGGGTCAAGAACCGTCCTAGTAGCCTCGCCTGCACCTCAAGGATCCGGCTGTAGCTGATGCGGTACCTGAACACCGGATGCCTGATCAGTTGATCCATGCGTTTGGTAAATACGCCGATGAAACGTCGCCGGGCTGCCGGCTTGAGATTAACGGAGCCCGCGCCTCGAACGAAATCGCGACGCTTGACTATCCCGTTATTGACCGCAGTGATCACGATGGAGTCGGCGACGAGAGGCCGGAACTCCTCCATGAGGTCCAACGCCAGCGACGGCCGGCCGTACCGTGGGCGGTGGTAGAAACCGAGGAACGGATCAAAGCCGACGGCAAGCGCGGCAACCACCAACTCCTTGGTTAGCAGACTGTAGGCAAACGAAAGCAACGCGTTGACCTCGTCGCGGGGGGGGCGCCGGTTGCGCTGCGTGAAGGAAAAGGTATTTAGATCGCCGTCCGGCGGCTTGAGCATGCCGGAGAAGCAGGAAAAGTAGTCACGGGCTGCGGTGCCCTCCAAGCCCAAGAGGGACTCCGCCGAGGCGACCTCGTCCGTCTTGGCGGCGAGCTCCTTGAGGGAGCGTAGCACGGCATCGGGCACCTCGGAGTGGTTTCGCATCAGCATTGTCCGGCAGTTGAGGATCTTTCCCTTGACGAAGGCCCTGGCGAGTTGGAGGGACCTCACGGGATCGGCTGCGGTGGCGTATTGCTGCTGGCGGAGGGCGACGTTCTTGTGCGTTGGGCCGGTGGTAATGCCGTAGAACCAACCGCCAGTGGAGTGGTAGGTGATCGGGATCCCACGGTGGCACAGCTCGCGAAGCGCTTGCGTGGTGAGCTGGACGTTTCCGAAGAGGCTCAGGCGCGAGACGTCGATCAGGCGAGCTTCGTCGTATCCCGATGTGTCACGCTGAGTGACGCGGAGGGTATCCCCGCTCTTTCTCACCTTGGCCCCGGCGACGGTGACGTACATCGGCAGGGCGTTGTCGTTGGCCGGAATAAGTCGTCGCACCGAGCGTGACTTGCCGGTGACCAGGAGGTTCGTCTCGTCCGGCAGGCAGACACCGACCAAGGAGCAGCCATCGCACTTCGGGCTGTCAAGCAGGGGTAGTGGCATCTAGCCGCTTTCGGCCACCTCGCGTAGCTCCGAGAGCATCCTCTCGGTGAGCGTGACCAGGCGATCGTCGAAGGCGACCTGGTGGCGCCGACGCACGTCGGCGTAGTAGAGGACCCCTTGATCACATTGGAAACCGTGATCCCGTAGGATGAGGCCCTGGACGCAGAGCTGCACGCAGTCACCAATGGGTAGACCACCGTCGGCATCCAGATACAACGAGCGCTTGAAATCCACCGGCGTGGCAACCCTACCCTCGGTCTCGACGATGTCCATGCGCGCGATGGCCCCGACGCGATCGCTGGAGAGCATGACGGACCGCGAGCGACCGGGGGGCTCGTCGCCCTTGTCGACATCGGCATCGGCATCTGGGAGTGGGTCCTCGCGGGCGTCCACACGCCTGTGAAGTTGCTTGCCTTCCACCGTGAACACGTTCTGCTCGAACTCGCCGTTGACCCACTCGATGAACGCCAGCCGCGGACAGTAGGCGAATTGGTTGAGCATGCGGGCAGGAATGTGGTCGGGGGAGGAACGGAAGGTGTTGCTGCTGGAATTGTTAGCTTTGTCCATCGCTACGCTCTTTCTGAGCTGACACGAAAAGCCCCAGGCCGAAGTGGGCGCAGGAGCCAAGCGCGAACGGGCCCATTACATCTCGATCGAACTCGAGGGTGCATCCCACACCGCTGTGGGGCTGGCGACCTTTGCGACTCCGTTGAAAATCGAACCAACGGACAACCCGCCCACGTGATGGCGGGTTCGATGTCCAGTGGACGGCAACTGGGTTTGGAAGGCCGTGGTATGAGCACTCGCGTATGATTTCGTCACGCAACCAATCGTTGTAGGGGCCGCGTCCTCGACGGTGATGGCGACCGGTTACGAATGGAGTGGCGCTAGTCCAATAGCGGCTTGCCGTTTTACGCTGGTCTGCCGACAAGGCAACCAGCACTAGCCTGACGTCCGGGCGGCCGTTGGATTGCCACACTGACCGTAGGCGATCCAGGGCAGCCAGCTCCCCGGAATCGAATGGCTGTGTGGCGCAGACAATCAGGTGGTCAAGGCGACCATCTCCATCCTCGTCCAATGGCAGGAAGTAGGCGTGCTTGTGTCCCGCAGCGGGCCGGCCGGCTGCGTCCTTCCCGCTGAAGACCGGCGAGACGGCGGCGGGATCACCACCATGGCGCCGACGGCTGATGCCCATTAGCTTGGCGCGAATCCGTTCGGCAAAGGAGACGGTCTCGGTGACGCGAGGAAGCACCTTGCTATGAAGTGCGAACCGCGCCTGATGGAAGCGAGCACCGAGGATGCGGCGGGGTGAAGGTGGCCTCGTATCGAGGGCATCTGCGGGGCGAAGGTAGTCGACGAGCTTCTGTGCCGGCGGGATGGACCAGCCGTCGGCGTTCAGTTCGCCTGTGGAGAGGCAGATGGCCCGCACCCAGGAAAGCGTGTCCTCGTCCGCCTTCTTCTGCGCATTTTTTTTCCCCTTGCCCCGCTTCTTGGGTTCCGTGGCGGGAGCGGTCTTGTACTCGGATTCGGGGCGAAGACAGGCCACGGTCACCCGTTCTCCGGTCGTCGGGTCGGCCTGTTGTTCCAGTTGCTCCAGCGGCTCGCAGTTGAACTCAATGTTTCCGGGGGAGTCGAGGAGCCTAGCCTGGACCCAGGACTCGGAGCGACCGAGGTACCCCAACTCTCCGACCAGTGTTTGCAGATCCTTGACCGCGTGAGAGTTGCTCGCCCCTCGGAGCTCAATGTAAAGGCGCGCCTCGCGTGACACAACGACGAAAGCATCAAAGATTTTCTGCTTGTCCGTTGGATCCTTCTTGTTGCTGTTGAGAAATGACCGAGTGTGGGCCGCAGTAGCGGAGGGCAACGAGTAGCGCGGCGGGCTCGAAAGGAGATTGAGCACATCTGCCAACCGGTCTTCAGCCCAGTCGGAGTGCCGCCGGTAGCATAAATCCGCCAGGGCGCGCGCGAGGCGGTATGGTGCCGGCGGCCACTCCACCGCACCCTCGTTTACATTCCGACCCCACGGTGTGGCGTGGTAACGGCCTGCCAAGAAAATGATCTCCAAGACGTGCATGGCTAAGCCTCGCTTGGTGCTTCGTCTGCCTGTGCCGCAGTGTCGGCTTTGGTGTCGGCCTTCTTGAAGACCACGGGCGTCTCGATCCTGGTCACGGGAGGATCGGCGAACTTCTCCTTCACCGCGTGAATTCGTTGCTTCAGCAACTCCAGCAGGTTGTCGGCGCTGGGCATGCTGAAGTCCTCAGGCAGCGTCACGGCCAGCCCGTCGACTGAAAGGTCGCAAGCGGTGCGAAGGCGCATGCCGGTCTCCAGGAAGCGACGGATCTTGAAGAGCGCCAGGCCCACCATCAGATCGTATGCGTCGGAGCCGAGGTCATAGCTCCGGAGCAGGCCGAGATCGAGGTTGAAATAGGCAGTGACCGACTCGGCTGTATACTCCACTCGCTGATATGGCACATTGCTGTACACGTCTTTGTCGTACCCCTTCGCGCGCAGCTTGCCCGTGGGATCGAGCGGGTTGTTTTTGACCCCTCCAGAGACAGCCTCGCGTACGTTGCGGGCTTCGATGAAGCCGCTCACGGCCCGAGCGATTTTCACCCTCCCGTCCCCCAGATTGGCCAGGAAGGCCCCGTGCAGCAGGGAGTTCACGTCATAGCAGAAGAGAGCCTCGGCGACTTTCTTCCAGTTGATGGGTTTGCTCTTGGCGTACTCGGCCTTCTGCGCGAACTTCTCCTTGAAGGATTTGTCGCTAATGATGAACGGCGAGTTCACGCGGTGGGCTTCCACCAGGGAGTTGGTGGTTGTGGTGGAGTCACCGGTGAGCTGAGCCTCGATGAAGGAGAGGCCGTCCAACTCAGGAATGATGTTTCCGTCCGGTCCGATGATCGTCGCCTCGAGGCGGTTGGCCACGGACTGGGCGGACTCGACGAGCAGCATCCAGGTGCCGTCGGCCAACTGGTAGGTGGCTGCGCCGAGGTCGGCAAAGCCGGTGGGCTGAAAACGATCCCCCTGGATCGGTTTGAGCTCGGCTTCGAGTAGCAGTCGTTGGGCGTCTTTGAGCTTCTCGAACATGGCTATCTCTCCTTGCGCGTTTCATCGCGGTTGTCATTGTTGAGCACCAGGGACTCCAACAGACCCAGGCGGCGAATTGGCACCATGAGCGCGGCTAGCGCCCTGGTGGGATCGATCTCGTCTTGGTAGGCCACAGGTAAAGGTTTCAGATCCGATATCCGCAGGCGGTGCGTGGCGAGGCGGCAGGCTTCGCTCAGCCGGCCTGCCCGGAGCAGACCTACCACACGTGGCTCACTTCGGACCGACACACGGCGGATCGGTCGCGGATGGACGACCAACTTCATGAGGGCGTAGGAGCGAGGAATCGGCGCTTCGAGCGCTGGCGCTCTCCAGCGCTCCCTGAGCGTTCCGAGGTCGTCTTGACGCCAATCCACCGTCATCAATCCCCAAAGCAGATCCTCCAGTAGACGGTCATCGGTCTCGCCGTGGAGGAAGGAGACCAGATCCCGGGGATCCACAGAAAGACGGCTGTCGAGCGGAGCGTGTGGTGCACCGAGGCGTTTGCCGTCCATGAGCCGCCGGTGGAGCACGTTGCCCAGCCGTTCGGCAACATTGCTTCCATACCAGCATTGCTGACTCCCGGACTGCGCCCACACCCAGGGCCTTGCAGCGTCCACCCCGGCGAGGTTGCAACGAAGCGGACCGACACCGCCGGTTGACATTATTGACGCGAGCGCTGCGGCCAGACGGATCTCAGTCCGTCCATCGTCCGCTTCCAAGATCCACGACCCAGAGAGCCCAATAAGCGGCCGGTTCAGCTTGGGCTTCTTGGAGCGATCACGTTGGGCGACGAGCGCCTCGATCCGGCCAATGGCGCGGAGCAGGGACAGGAACCGGCGGGGGGCCGGTGAGTTTGCGCAGGCAAATATCGATTCATCAAGAACTCGTCGAGCCCGTTGGAAGGTCGCCGGAACATCCCCGAGGAACTGCCTGAGGAAAGGGTCCAGCCGCCGCTCGATTATCGGATCCAACTCGTCCAGGAGCCGAACCGCCGGACTGTGCTGAACCCGGAAGCGGCCGGCGGGAAGGGCGACATAATTTTTGCCACGTCGCTCGAGAAATGCGAACCGCACGAAGCTGTCCAGTCCCCGATCAACTCCGAGCGTTTTTACAGCGCGGGTGAAGTCAATTCCGGTCTTCGCCGGTCGTTGGCCGAGGCTGCTTCGCCCCTCGTGGAACAAGTAGTTGATCTCGGAAAGACCGGTGAAGCGAGGCCAGGTCGGAAGCCAGAGCTCGGAACGGCCGCCCTCGAGCGGGTCGCTCGAGTTGAAGCCGACACCGGAGAAACGGACGGTGAATGGAATTGAAGCCAAGCTGGAGCCACCGGGAGAGCTGCGTCGAACTACAGCGCTTGTAAAGAGAGTGGACCCCTCCAGCATGAGCACGAAATCCCATGGGTTGATATGGATGCCTTTGTGTTCGATCCCAGAGCCTTGGTTGAACCCTCCAGCGCGTCCCGGATCGTATTGGCCTATGGGAGCCTTCAGATATCCGGCCACTGGCTCTGCGAACAGCGCCGCACTTAGGAGTTGGCTAACGGTCTTCCGTTTCGTTTCGAGCAACATATCCACGACGTGTCGCTGGAAGTGTTTGCTGAACTCAAGTTTTCCGTCGTTGCCACCGGAGCCGAGCAGAGGATTGTAGGCTGGCGATCCGTCGGCACAAAGAGCCACAGCTGAGTCGATCCAGAAGAGTACATCACCACCTAGATTCGCTCGGCAGGAGGCAATCACTTTCACCTTGGATGTGCTTCGTGATTGCTTGCTACACTGTGTACGCACCTTCTTTACTGCGTTCCACCACTTGGAGACGACTCGTTTGTCGGGGCCCTTGAGTGACTTGGCTTGAGCCTCAAGATAGTGGAGCGACAATCGATCGGGATCGCTCGTGTTTAGCCTGTCGGCAGCGGCTACCTGTGCATTTGCTGCATCGGAGATCAGTTTCTCCATCGCGGTACGCTGCTTTCCAGGCCTGCTTTCCGCGATGGCTATTACCAGGCAATCCAGGACATCTCTGATAGTTTCGAATGAGGGCGGCATCTCCGGTAGATCGCGTACCGCGTGGATCGCTGCTCGAAAGCGATCGAGCCGGTCCCCGGTGTCTTGGAGAATGGCATTGATCGCCTCCATATTGTCACCAGGATAGAACCCGCTTTGGCCGTTCCAGGGAGACATGATCGGCGTGGGAATGTACCGGTCGACAAAGAACGAGGAGAGTGATTCCTCGTCCAGCGAGGTGCGTAGGACGAAGCGATCTCCGCGCCAGCAGCACTTGGCGTTTGGATCCTCCTGCTCGGCGACGAGCCGGAAGATGCCCAGCGCCTTGAGGTAGCTCGCCAGCGGGGTGGGACGGCAGCCGGAGAGAACAAGCTCAGCCATGATTTTTCTCCTTGCTCTCGCTTCCTCTCCAATCAGCCACGCGGAGCAACGCTTCCAGGAACGCCAGACGGAACGGACCGAGAAGTGGATCGTCGCGCAAGGCCAGGGTGCGGGCCAGCCAGCTCGGGCCCTTGGGTCCCTCGCCCAGCTCGACGTAACCGAGGTCGAGTGTCATTTCGGGCAGCTTTTCTCCGCCGCCCAGATCCGCCGATGGAAGCGGGTCGCCGTCCCATACTCCACGCGCGAACCGAACCGCAGGATCATTGGGATGCTTCTCGTGGGGAAGCGAGCGCAGGGAGAGGCGGATTTTGCCATGGTGAGCCGCCGCGAGGTAGGCTGCGAGATCCGGTAGGCCGTGGTCCAGCATCGCCAGCGCGGACGCCAATTCGTGGCGAAAACCCGGACGCTTGTACCGTGCCATACTTTTCGCTTTGGCCCAGATTCGACCGGTGGGCGCATCGGGTGGCTCTCCGAGCAGGGATTCCTGGAAGACCTGATGGGCTTTGCCGACATCGTGCCATCGAGCGGCAAGTTGGAGCGCCTCTGTCCAGCCATCCTCGGGTAGCTCGAGCGAATTGACCAGCGACGATAGTTCGTCGACAACCCTGTCGGTGTGTTCGGCTAGGGTTTCCCAGGGTCGTTTGACAGTGTCCGGATCATCGCTGTCTGCTTCGAGTTGCACCGCCGGAAGATGGAGCGATTTTGTCGTCTTGGTCTTTCCGTCCCAGCCGCGAATGGGACCGTATCCGCCCTCGTTGGTGGGAAGGAGCAGCACCAGGCCAGGAACCAACACGCTCGGACGCGTCCAGCATTTGTCGAGATGGTCCCAGCGCCACGCGGAACGCTTGCGTAGATCGATCTCGCCCACGGGAACGGGGCATAGCTCGTCGCGATGTGGTCCGGGCTCGGTGGACTCCGGCCCGCTCTTTGGAACCTCTCGCCAGAATACCTGGACATCGTGCGCATCGGTCTCGCGGATGAAACGCGAGACGTCAATGTCCGCTCCGGCGATGTCTGGAGTGGTATCGAACAGCTCGATGAGATCGCGCTGGCGAAGAACGTTCCGAACAGGTTGCGATGCGCTGATATCAGGCAGGGCTGAAGAACCGACGTCTGTCAGTACCTCGAGCTGCGTTGCCGCGCTCTGGAGATCCAGTGGGTCGTAGGGTGCCGCGCGCAGCTTCTTCGCATCGTCGAGGTCGGGAGGAGCCAACCAGTAAACACGCGCGTCTTGAATATCTCCAGCGCGATTGCACCTCCCGAAGCGCTGGACAAGGGATGCCCAGGGCGCCAGGTCGGTGATCAGCGTTGCGGAGGAGATATCGACACCTGCTTCCACAACCTGCGTGGTCACGGCGATGGTGCCCGCGTCACCAGGACTGGCAAGCAGCGCATTGATGGCGGCCTGCCGCTCTGGTGGCCGGAAGCGGGAGTGAATCAGCAACAAGTCGGCTGATGGCTTGTTCCGGCGAATCGCGTCGTACAGTGCCCTGGCCCGCTTGACCGTATTGACAATCACCAGGGTCAGTGTGCCCGGGCGGTGCGCATCGATGATGAACGGCGCCTCCTCCTTTCCGTTGGTGGAGAACGAGCACGGGGCCTTTTCGATGGGCTTCCGGGCGTTGATTCGCGTAGCGACAGCCGGATGATCAAGGTCTTCGTCTGTCAAACAAAGATCGGTGGGAGCATCGACTCTTTCGTCATAATCTACGGTTTTGAGCCAATCCCCACTGATGGTGGCGCTCATCCAGACGGAGCGGACCTGACGTGCGGTGCCCAGCATCCGCCGAAACGCCTGCATCTGTGTCGTTGTGGCCAGGCCGCTACCCATGAGCTGGACCTCATCGAGCACCCAGCAGGCATCGTTGTTCAGGAGAGCAAACTGCACGGGCCAGCGGTATCGGCTCATTGCGTAGCCACGATTCATGGCACGCGAAAGAAGCATGTCTTGCGTACCGATGAGGATGGCGTCTCGTTCCGGGAAGCGGTCCCAGTCCCGGTCGACATCGCCGCCGAGAAGCATATGGACGCCAATACGGCTGGGATTGTCTGACGTATTCCACGGATCGTAGATCCCATTTTGGGACAAACCGCCCGCGAGGAGGTCGAGGTTCTGCAGCCAACGCACGGTGCAGTCACGAGTCTGTTCGACAAGTACTCGCATTGGCAGGCAGTAGACGAGCCGACGGGGTGTGGAGTTGCGTATGTCTGGTGTGGCGTAACGCCTGCGCCAGAGCCAACCGAGAACTGCGGCAGCGGTCTTTCCGATGCCCGTTGGAACGGACATCCGGCTGGGCAGTTCAGAGCCGGTAGCCATCCGAACCTGATACGGATACGGTGCAAACCCAGTCGCTTGCTCAAAGAGCTGCTGGAACGATTCAATCATCGTCGTCATCTCCATCAGGGCGTCCAGCTGGCGCACCCAGCGTACTGGGCCCTTTTGCATAAGCAGTCAGTAGGAATCTGAACTTGATTGTACCCCCCACCCCTGATCACTACGCGATCACACCTCGAAAAAATACGAAATTATCGACAGAGAGCAGGGTTGGGGCTGCGGTATGGGCGACAAACAGCGTTGATGAAGTCACAGATTCCACTCGCTGCGCGGCTACGCCGGCTCCTGGGTCGGAATGACAGGAGGTGGGGGAGGGCGTCGTTAGGGGCGGTTGCTCGGGTTAGGGACAGGTGGGGGAGGGCGGCGGCGATGGGGGAGGGCGTCGTTAGGGGCAGTTGGTGGTGGTGACGGTGCAGGATTGGGATTGGCTGCAGGTTTTTGGGGTGCCGGTGCAGGAGAGGGTGGCGGAGATGGGGCAGGTGTAGTTGGTGCCGGTGAGGGTGATGGAGCCGATGGTGGTGAAGCTGGTGGGGCCGTCGTGGTCGAAGGTGATGGTGTTGCCGGAGCCGACGATGCGGCCGAGGGTGTAGTTGGGGGCGCAGTTCTCGCCGTTCCAGTCGCAGTCTATGATGATCACCTCGCCGGAGGCCGTGGCGTCCGTGAGGAGGATCGTTCCGATGGGCGACCAGCCAGCGATGCCGTCGGCGTAGAAGGTGATGGTGTTG
>JAOZUO010000346.1 GCA_029938605.1 Deltaproteobacteria bacterium
CCTGATTAGATTGATCAATATTGTCGACCTGCCTTGTCCTGTTTGGTGACAATTTATTACATTTGTTGACACATCCTGAAGGTCATTTGTGGCATTTATTGGACGCAACGCGTCGTAATTGTGCGGTGGCCGTCTGGAAATCCAACGGGTCTTTGGGTCTTTGCTCTTGGCTTGACCTGGGCTTGACCTTGGCTTGGATGACGGACGGGTTGGGTCGGGATTTGCCGCGACGGCCAATGAGTGGATGGTCGCGGAGACTAAGATTTCTTGGGAGATTCCTGATGCTGACCGAGCTACTTATCCTGGGTTCTTACGGATTGATCCTCTGCCTGCTGGCGGTCTTTGGTTTTCACCGGTCCATGCTGGTCTGGCTCTATTTCAAGCATAAGAAGAATGTCCCGCAGCCCATGGGGACTTTCGACGAGCTGCCTCGGGTAACCATCCAGCTCCCGATTTTCAACGAGATGTACGTGTCGGAGCGACTGCTCGACGCGGTGGCGGGCATCGACTATCCCCGGGACAAGCTGGACGTCCAGGTGCTTGACGACTCCACGGACGAGACCACCCAGATTTGCAACCGTAAGGTGGCCGAGCTCAAGGCCACGGGGCTGGACATCGTTTGTATCCACCGGGAGGACCGCACGGGGTACAAGGCCGGCGCGCTGGAGAACGGGCTCAAGACCTCCAAGGGCGAGTTCGTGTTGATCCTCGACGCTGACTTCATCCCCCAGGCGTCGGTGATCATGGAGCTCATCCACCACTTCACCAACCCGAAGATCGGCGTGGTCCAGGCCCGCTGGGGCCACCTGAACTACGACTACTCGGCGCTGACCCGCGTGCAGACCCTTATGCTCGACGGCCACTTCATCATGGAGCACACGGCGCGTTGCCGGTCCGGGCGGTTCTTCAACTTCAACGGCACCGCCGGCATGTGGCGCATCACCGCCATCGACGACGCCGGCGGCTGGGAGCACGACACCCTCACCGAGGACATGGACCTGAGCTACCGCGCCCAGCTCAAGGGCTGGAAGTTCGTGTACCTCAAGGACGTGGTGGTGCCCGCCGAGCTGCCCGTGGAGATGAACGCCTTCAAGACCCAGCAGTTCCGGTGGGCCAAGGGTTCCATCCAGAACGCGCGGAAGATCCTGCCCACGGTGCTGCGGTCGAACGTGTCCACCACCCAGAAGATCGAGACCTTCTTCCACCTCACCAACAACTTCGCCTATCCGCTGCTGCTGCTGCTTTCGATGCTGCTGCTGCCGTGCCTGATGCTCCGCTCCACCCACGGCTGGCGTGAGGTGGTCCTGGTGGACCTGCCGCTGTTTTTCGGCACGACTCTTTCGGTGTGCACCTTCTATCTCACCACCCAGCGCGAGGAGGGAAGCCGCTCCATGTGGTGGGGGCTCAAGCGACTGCCGCTGCTGCTGGCCACGGGCATTGGGCTATCGGTGAATCAGACCCGGGCGGTGTTCGAGGCGCTGTTGGGCAAGGTGTCGGGGTTTGTGCGTACGCCCAAGCACGGTGTGGTGGACAAGGTGACGAGCTGGAAGAACAAGAAATACCGCGGCACGCTCACGGTGGTTCCCTTCATCGAGGCGGGTATGGCGCTGTACTTCGCTGTGACCCTGGGACTGGCCATCTATGCCCAGCGGTACGTGTCCATCCCCTTCGTGATCCTCTTCGGTAGCGGGTACGCCTATGTGGGCTTCTGGAGCTTGGCCCATGGGCTCCGCCGCAAGGCCAAGGTCACGACCGACACGGCCGTCGAGGCCACCGAGGCGACGGTCGCCACCGAGATGGTGGAAGTAGTCGAGGCCGCAGAGGCTTCGCCGGCAGTAGCGCCCCTGGGTATGCCTGTCACCGAGCCCCAGCCCGTAGAGCTGCTTGCCCGGGCGCAGCTGCAGCCCCAGGTCCAAGCGCGAAGATAGACACCCACTCACAATTTGTTGTTGGGACTTGAGGGGACGGAATCCGGACTCGTATGCCTGGCACCGGAGCTGCTTCGGGATGCGCTGGGGCAGACGCTGCCGGATTTCGACTATGTTGACCTGTCGGACGCCGATCTGAGTCAAATCGTGCCCACCGAGTATCGCGCTGACCAGGTGCTGGTGCTGCGGTCCGGCGGGCCTGGGGCCCGAGCCGGGGCCGGGCCTGGAGCCCGAGCCCGAGCCGGGGCCGGGGCCGGGGCCGGCAGGGCGGTTTTGAGCATCGTGCTGGAGGTTCAACTTGGGCCCGATGAGGACAAGCGGTTCTCGTGGCCCTGCTATCAGGTGAACGAGCGCGCTCGCCTGCGGTGCCCGTGCTGTCTGGTCGTGGTGACTCCGTCCGAGTCGGTGGCGCGTTGGGCCGCTAGGCCCATCGATACCGGACAGCCGGGTGCGGCCTTCGTGCCACTGGTCCTTGGCCCTGGCTCCTTGCCTGTGGTCACTGAAGCCGACCGGGCTCGGCAGTGTTCCGAGCTCGCGCTCCTGTCGGTGCTGGCGCATGGCAAGTCGGAGCACGGGTTTGACGTGGGGATGGCCGCCTACCAAGGAGCCGTTGGGTTGGATCGGGAGACGAGGATGCTATACTCAGACATGATCCTGGACGCGGTCCACCAGGCGGCCCGCGTGAAGATGGAGGAGTGGATGCACATCGACGACTATGAGTGGAAGAGCGACCTCGCCCTGCGGAACCAGGCCAAGGGTCGAGCAGAGGGCAAGGCAGAGGGCAAGGCAGAGGGAAAGGCAGAGGCACTGCTCAAAATACTGGCAGCTCGCGGTCTCCAGATCACCGACGAACAGAAGGCCCAGATCCTCGCCTGTAGTAATCTGGATACCCTGAATGTCTGGATTGACCGTGTTCTTCAGGGTGCCTCCGTGAACGAGCTCCTTCACTGAGGAGAGATTCCTCAGCTTCGCTTCGGAATGACAGA
>JAOZUO010000232.1:0-3474 GCA_029938605.1 Deltaproteobacteria bacterium
GAGCCCCGTGGCAACTCAAGTGTCGCCAGGCTACTCGATCGTTCAAATCCGGCCGCTCGATCGTTCTAATCCGGCCGCTCGATCGTTCTAATCCGGCCGTTTGGCGGTCACAATCCGGTACACATCGTCGTAGTCAGCGATGCACACTTCCGTAAAACCGGCCGCCCCCAACCAGTCCCGGATCTGCGCCCCGGTGGAGAACCCGGGAAACTGCTCTCCTGACGCCTGATTCAGGCCAAGGCGGCCCTCGGGTCGGAGCACCCGGAACATCTCCGACAGGGCCTGCGGCCGCTCCTTCAGTCCCACATGAGCCAGGGCAAAGGAGCTGACAACCGCGTCAAAGCTGTCGTCCGCAAAGGTCAGATCCACGGCATCTCCCCAGCAGAGCCGCACATTGTCCAACCGCATTTCAGCCACCCGACGGGCCGCTTTCTCCAGCATGGCGCCGGAGTAGTCTCCTCCAGCACGCCTGGTCGCTGTTCAGCTTCTCTCTGGGATCCCAGCGTGTCGATGCGACGAAATCCGCTGAAGTGCACAAGGCTCTCTCCGGGCCACGAATGACCCGGTTGCCTCAGGTACAGGGCGAGGCAGTCGTACTGGCCTCCTCCCGGATGCAGTTCGTACACTCAAAGATCACAATATGGCTGATGACGCCGAAACAGCTCTGCCACGATGCGCCAGGTCACCCAATGGCGGATGCGATTGCTGGCGTCGTCACTCATCATGATCGAACGGTCCCACCATCATTTACTATCTGCCTCTTTGGTCATCTACACTCTCTCTTGCTTGGACGTAGTTTAACGCGTTCTGGTAGCTTGTGGCGAATGTTCGAGGGGCAGAGAGTAGAATCGTATATGTGTTCTTTCGAGAATGGGCGCTTGTTCATGAAGTAGTGGACCTGCCCCCCTGGAGTCTCCGGGAATCCCGGCGGCGATTCATCTACGGAAACCAATTAAGCGATACGTTCACCTACGCGGTCGCACTCTGAAAACCGTTCTGCGACTCCTCCTCTGGTCTGCGACACTTCCTGTCGCACTGCTTGCTTATGCTGGCTGTATGGAGCTAGCATGGTCCGACATCAGCAATTGGCGTTATTCGAGCCCCGGGAGGTGGACCATGGGTGATCACGGGAAGGATCCGAAGTCCGAGGCGCTGCTTCGGTTGAAGCAGTGGTTGGAGGCCGGGCGGCGGCTGAAGGTGCGGGAGACGGCGGAGAAGCTGGGGGTGACCCGGCGGACCTTTCAGCGGTACATCCTTTCGTTGCAGAAGCTGGGGGTGCCGCTGGTGTATGACGAGCTGCCGAACCGGGAGCGCGTGTACTACGTTCCCTTTGAGGGGAGGCGGCTGCAGCTGGAAGTGGAACTGCAGCAGGTGGTGGCGCTGAATGTGGCGTTGGGGTGGTTGGAGCAGTTTGAGGGCAATGTGCTGTTTCAGTCATTGGACTCGCTACGGGACAAGATCTCGAAGTGGCTGGAAGAGCGCATGGAGGCCGAGGGGGAGCGGTGGTTTTCGCAGAAGTTTTTCGCCCTACCCTTTTTGCCCTATCGGTATCGGTCCGGGGGCGATGCGTTTAACGATGTGGTGAGCGCTTTGCTGCATCAGAAGAAGCTGGAGATCGGCTATCGGGCGGCGGACCATGGCGGTGACGGCAAGTCGAAGCGGGCGAAGCAGTCGAAGCAGGCGAAGCGGCACAAAGTCCAGCCCTACTCCCTGGTGTTCTACAAGGGCGCCTTTTACCTGGTGGGGCTGCTCGACAAGGTGGCGGGCTGGGGGGATCCGACGCTGTGGTCCCTGGCGCGTATGACGGGGACGAAGGTCCTGCGCGAGGAGCGGTACGAGTATCCCGAGGACTGGGATCCGTCCAAGGCGTTCCACCGGATGACGGGGATGTTGCCCGGGGAACTCGAGACGGTGGAGGCGCACTTCGCGGTGAAGTTCTACGACTATTTGAAGAAGGAGCGGCGCTGGCCCCGGGGCTCGAAGATCGTGTTGGAGAAGAAACGGGTGCGCTTTGCGGCGAAGCTGGCGCTCAATGACGAGTTGCTCAACTGGTTTCTGGGCTTTGGCGCGGACGTGAAGCTGGTGAAGCCGGCGTGGTTCCGGGATCGACTGGCGGACAAGGTGCGGGACACGGCGGCGCTATACGGGTAGCTGGGAAGGAGATTGGGATGGCGGAGCGGGTGAAGACGGAGCGGGTGAAGGAGGAGCGGCCCATGTCTGTCTTGCGACGAGTTTGGAAAGAGCTGGGGCTGCTGGGTCACTGCTATTGCCGGCGGATCCCCGGGGCCTACCGCGACGTTTGGATTGTGCATCACGGCAGGCGCTACCGCCCTCGCGACGATCGCAACGACTACAAAGTCGTCGACCGTTTTGTGAAGCGGGGCCGCACGGCGCTGCGAAAGGCGGGGTATCCGGCCAAGGCGTTCCTGTTTCAGGTGGACACCTCCGACGCGCGGGCCCAGCGCGGCAGCCGCTTTAACGAGCCGTTGGATAACCTCATACGGGCCGCCATGATGGAGGCCGACATGCTGCCGAGGTCCCAGTGGGCCAAAGCGGCCAAGGGCGACTGGGGGGGCCTGCAGTACATGGGCGATCAGGTCGAGATGTGGGAAAAGAGCATCGACCAGAAAGGCGATCTGTACCGCGTGCGGAATGGGGGCTGGACCAGCACCATGCCGAACGCCGAGCACTTTGACGACGTGGTCTACGTGGGCGCGGGCCGCGGGGCGTGGCTGTATTACTGACAACGGTGACCGACACCATTGAGGACACCATGAGGACAGAATCATGAGCACAAAGAACAAATCCCAAATGCCGACCAACGCGGTGCCGACCAACGCGGTGCCGACCATTGCGGTGAGAGGAACGGGCAAGGTGAGCGTGGCGCCGGATCGGGTGGCGCTGAGCTTCTCGGTGAAGTGCCAGGAGTGGGGATACGCCGATGCCATCGAGGGCCTGAACAACCAGGTGGAGGAGCTTCGACGTGCGCTTGAAAAGTGCGGGCTGGATCGCAAGGATCTTAAGACCAGCGACTTCGACGTCGACCGGGAAACCGAATGGGACGATGCTCTGGACAAGCATGTATTTAGCGGCTTCGAGGCGAGTCACTCCCTTAGCATCCAGATGCCGCTCGACCAGGCGAGGCTGAACGAGGTACTGGACAGCATCGCGGAGTCCATGTCCGGAGCGAGCTTCCAGATCTATTTCGAGACCAGCCAGGAGGCGGAGCTCAGAGACAAAGTGCTGGCGGCGGCCGTGGTGGATGCGCGACACAAGGCCGAGGTGCTCGCCTCGGCCGCGGGGATGGAGCTTGGAAACATCCTCCATATGGGACACACCTGGACCGAGGTGTCTTTTCACTCGCCGCGCTATGCCATGGACCGAGAGACGTGCTATTCGGCGCCCTCCCCGGACATCGAGCCTGAAGACGTCAGCTCCAGTGACACCGTGGAGGTCCTCTGGTCTCTCAGATAG
>JAOZUO010000232.1:3574-6342 GCA_029938605.1 Deltaproteobacteria bacterium
CGCATCTTGTTCGCGAGCGTGTTTCGGTGGATGCCTAGCATTTTTGCTGCTTCGGACTGGTTGCCGCGTACCTGACGAAGTGCGTCTCGGATGTGCTTTTTTTCTAGCTCTGCCAGGGAGGCGAAGCCGGCCATGTGAATGAACCCGCTCGGCTCGGCGATGTGCCCGGGGAGGTGCCTGCGCCGGATGGTGCGGCCCTTACCTACGCAGCGGATCACCGCGCCTTGCAGTACGTTGTCGAGCTCCCGTAGGTTGCCCGTCCAGTGGTATCGAACGAGGGCGTCCATGGCCGCGTCGTCCACTCCGCGGATCTGCCGCCGCAGCGCGTCTGCCATGCGTTCGAGGAAATGCTGCACCAGCAGTGGGATGTCCTCGGGTCGCTCACGTAGCGGTGGGATCCGCAGGGTGTACACGGCCAGGCGATAGTATAGGTCGGACCGGAACCGCCTCTCGGCCACCGCCTCGTCCAGGTCGCTGTTCGTGGCCGCCAGGATGCGTACGTCGACCTCGCGTGGCTGGGTCGACCCCACCGGCTGCACGACCCGTTGATCCAGCACCCGCAAGAGCGCCGCCTGGGCCCGCGGCGAGAGCTCTCCCACCTCGTCGAGCAGCACGGTGCCCCCGTCGGCCGCCTCGAAGATCCCGACCCGGCTATGCTCCGCCCCGGTGAAGGCGCCCTTTTCGTAACCGAAGAGCTCGGCCTCAAGTACGGACTCCGCCACAGCGCCACAGTTGTAGGCCCGATACACCTGGTCCACGCGATGGCCCTGCCGATGAATGTACTGCGCGAGCCAGTCCTTGCCGACCCCGGTCTCGCCCAGTAAAAGCACCGTGATGTCGGACCGCGCCACGCTCCGCGCCTCCTCCAGGAGCCTCCGAAAGACCTCTGAACGGCTCTGGTCGTAGAACCCCTCGGCGGCCGGCGCCACCTCGTCCAGGGTCAGCCCGGTGGGGATCCGCGGGGCACGCGCCAGGTCCAGCGCCGCGATCTCGCTACAGTCGTCCAACATCTTGAGCACCCGGCGCGCAGCCCAGTACTGGCCCGAGTTCTCCGCCTCGCGGTAGGCCACTCGCAGGTAGGCCTCCGCCTCCTCCCGGTTCTCCCGGGGATAGGCCTCCGCCACCGCGGTCAGGAACTCCACCAGCCGGTCCCCACGGCGCTGTCGCCGGAGCGCCCCCACGACCTGCTCGATTAAGTCCCGCGCCAGGGGCAGCGCGCCCTGTCGCACCAGAAGCCGCGCTCGCGCCGCGTCCACCTGGGCCCCGAGCACCGGCCGATCCCGATCGTAGAAGAAAGCCGACAGGGTCTCGAGCTCCTCGTGCCACTGCTCTAACTCCTCGGCCGATGCGTCCTCCAGACGCGCCGCAATCTCTTCGGTGCGTGACAGGCGCTGGTTCACCGGATCCCCGAAGTGCCGGAACCCCCGGTGCGACGCAGCCAGGTACTCCGCCCCCTCCGCGCGCTGCCCAAGCCGTACCAGGACTTTCCCCAGGTTGCGGCGCGCGTAGTATTTGCCCGGCCGCAACCCAGCCACATTACAGAGCCCGAGGTCCTCGGCGAAGAGCGTCCGCGCCCGATCCAGATCGCCCCGCAACAGCGCGATCATCCCGCCACGCGACTTCACCAGCGCTTGCAGGTGCGGGTGCGCGAGCCCACCCAGCGCGTCCGCGGCCTTGTCGCTGTAGAGATCCGCGTGGTCCAGCTCGCCGCCCTCGAGGAACGTCTGCGCCAACGACGTGTACTGCATCACCAGGTGGTAGCGGTCCCCGAGCGCCTTGAAGCAGTCGAGCGCCCGCTTGTGCTGCCCAACGGCCCGGTCCGCCCGCCCCGACAGGCTGGTGTAGATCGCCTGGCCCCGTAGCCACGCCCCGCGCACCGGGCTCGGTCGGTCGGCACCAGGGGGCGCCGCCTCGAGGATCTCCAACGCCTCGGCGGGGGCGCCCTGTCGGAACCGCAACCGCGCCTCGACCACCGCCCGCAACGTGGGCACTTCACCACCGTCGTCCACTCCCGCGTCGATCAGCCGCGCCACCTCCATCTTCGCCTGCGCCTCGGCCACGCGCCCGACGCGGTCCAGCACCTCCACCTCACGCAGCCGCGCCCAGGCCGCCACCGCACCCGCGGCCACTGACCCGCGCTTCGCCAGATCCTGGTAAAGCTCCAGCGCCCCCTTGAGGTCGCCCCAGCGCAGCGCGTCCTCGGCCGCCAGCGCCTTGACCAGCGTCGCCATGCCGCGCTTGCGCCCCAGCGAAGTCAGCGCGTTGCGCAGCTTGCCGCGGTCCATGCGGTACAGCCACGCCTGCGCGTCGGCGGCCTTGCGGCCCACCTTGTCGAGCTTCTTGTACTTGCGGGTCAGCACGGTCTCGGCCGGTCCCGGCAGATCCACGTACCAGCCTGCTTTCGCCACGAAGGGCACTTCTGTCTTCACGTGATGTCGCTCCTTGGTCTATTTTGCACACATATTGTGCAATTATGCAACCAGTCTATGATTTCTGTACGACAGAATCCGTCTCACCCCTGCATATCCGTGTATTTATAGCTTTTTTACAAATCTATCTGGGGCCCCGTCGGCACGCTTACTGCATAGGTTCAGTGCAGATAGCATCGAACAGCTCTCAGCTTTCAGGAGGCCGCACCACATGACCCCGTTCGTCGCAGATTTCATCCGCCAGCTAAACCCCGTTGACACCCGCACCCACGGAGGTCTGCAGGCCGTGCGCCTCGCCCGCGCCGCGCCTGCTGGGACCGCCGCGCCTGCTGGGACCGC
>JAOZUO010000232.1:6442-10370 GCA_029938605.1 Deltaproteobacteria bacterium
GCGCCTGCTGGGACCGCCGCGCCTGCTGGGACCGCCGCGCCTCCACTGCACGCCATCTCTCCCCTCACCGTTGCCGTGTCCAGCGGCGCCGCCACCATCTCGGAGGTGGGCAGCGGCGACGTTGGCCGCTTGCAGATCCGCAACGGCACCAGCGCGCTGCTATTCGGCATGGCCGGTGAGCTCGTCACGGGCGGACGCCAGGACCGCGTGCTCAACTCCTCCGTTCTGATCGCCCCCGGTGCTACCGCCATCGTACACGTGAGCTGCGTTGAGCAGCACCGCTGGAACGCCGCCGATGCGCACCGGAGCTTCCGTCCGACCCGTGCCACCGCCGGCACCGCCGTCAGAGCCGCCGTACACGGCACCGTGGTTCACAACCTGCGCCACACCGGTGTGCACCAGACCAACCAGCAGAGGGTCTGGAACAAGGTCGCAGACACCCTGCGACGCACCGGCACCCACCGGGTCGCGCCCACCGGCGCCCTCACCGGTAGCCTGGCGCACGAGAGTGATCGCCTCGACGCCTACGCCCGCGCCTGCACCCGCGCCAGCGCCCGCGCCAGCGCCCGCGCCAGCGCTAGCGCCTGCACCGACACCTCCCAGCGCGACAACCAACTCGACCACCAGCTCGGCCTCGCCCTGTTCACCCCCGGCACCCCCAGCGCCGGTCTCCACGGCTTCGCCGGCCTCGACTGCTTCGCCTCCCCCGACCTGCTTCACCACTACGCCAGCCGCCTCGTGCGCGGCGCCGCCCTCGAGGCCCTCGCCGACGCCGCCCCCGCACATCTGGTCACGCCGCCGGACGCCACCCGCCACCTCCTCGCCGCCCTCGCGGACCAACACCCCGTCGTCTCCCGCCCCGCCGCCGGAGACGCCCCCGGCGCCCAGGAGCTTCACTACTCCTTCGACGGCATCGTCGCCTCCGTGCTGTGCCACCAGGGCCAGCCGATCCACCTCGCCATCACGCCGGTCGCCAACGACAATGACGCCGTGAACGCCGCCACGATCAACCCTCCGCACGAACGGACAGTGCTCCGCATCCATACTCCCAACGCCGACGCACGCTTCTTTCCCCTGCCCCCCGGCACCTACACCATTGGTCGCAGCAGCAACAACCAGATCCAACTTGATGACCCCCAGGTCTCCCGCACCCACGCCCGCCTCGACATCACCGCCGACGGCAGCGGCGTCCTCCGCGACCTCGGCAGCACCAACGGCGTCACCGTCAACCACGAGGCCGTCCTCTTCACCGACCTCAAAATCGGCGACCGCATCAGTATCGGCCCCAACGTCCACCTCTGGATCCACCGGACTCGGTAGTTCACATTTCTCCTCACTGGGATTATGCTCACTTCCGGAAACCAGAAAACAACACGTGATGCCCCCAAGGAGCCCCAGAACATGCCTCGCCGCGACATAGAATCGTTGATCGCCGACCTCGATACGCTGGTGGAAATTGAGGACTACGCAGAGTACGAAGCGGCACGCGCGGACCTCGCCACCCGAGGCGAGGAGGTCCTGAGGGCCCACCGCAGGACCCGGAACTTCGGGGCGGAATTCCCAGACGAGCTTACATCCTACCGTCGAGCAGATCCCTCGGAGAGGGACGAAGCAGCCTGCCAAAAACAAATGGACGAGATTCGCGAACAGCAGGATTACTGGAATGGCCTCCGGGAGAAGCTCGTGCGCTGTGCTAGGCCCATCCCGATACTGCTGTTCCTCCACGCAGCGCTCGTTCTGGGCGGGCTCGCCATGATCGGCTACTGGCTTGTGTACCCCGCTTTGCAGACCCGCTCCGCCTCCCGGTGGCCCACCGTGAAGGGCAGGGTCCTGAGCAGCGAGGTGTCCAGTCACACGACGACGAGCCACGGGGAACGTGCTTCTCCTAGACGAGGCAGCCAAAGGCGGGGCAACTATGACTTTCACAGCTCGGGCTCGGAGAGCACGATCTATCACCTCGACATCAAGTACGAGTACGAGGTCGACTCAAAGAAATACACGGGCACCAGGCTCTCCTTTGAGCGCCCCTCGGAGGAACATTCTGACTGGTCCGCCAAAGCACTGAAGTACCGGTCGGGATCCAAGGTGACGGTCCACTACAACCCCGACAAGCCGTCGGAGGCGGTCCTGGAGCTGGAGTACGCAACCGGGGGGGCCCCCACGCCTGCGCTGTTCGGGTTCGCCTTAGTGCTCGTGGGTGGCTTCCTGCTCTTCCGGGCCCATCGGTGGAACACGCACTGAGGGACCGAGGTGACGGTGCCGAACTCGTCATCGCCGAGCGCGATCATGTCGGCGTAGACCTGCGGATGATCACACTTCGGAATCGATGTAGCCTTCGGCGAGCCCATGTACGGCCTACCAGACGAGCAGTGAATACTAAGCGTCCGCGGATCGCTGCGATACCCGGCGATGCTATATGCCCAGGTCGGTGTTGCCCGGTCTCCCGCAATTCGGAGCCACGACGTCGGAGGTTTTCTACTTCACTAAAAGCGGGTACTTTACAGTACGAGCAAAGTACGGTATTTAGTGAAGCATGACCGCTCGCTCCGACAAAAAGCGGCTGGTATCGATGGTCCCAGCCACGCTGGCTGCCCTCTTGGACGTGCCGGAGGGGGAGGTGCATGTTCGCGACCAGGGATCCAGCGGCTGCGACCTCGTGGCTTCCGCGGCCGGGCAGTCCTTCGCGGTGGAGGTCTCGCGGGCATCAGCTGCGGGGCCTGTCGCTGCCCATGCTGAGCGCGCCGCCGAAGTGGCCACTGCGCTCAGCGAACGCGCGATTCCCGTCGTCGCTGTCCCGTTCATGGGCCAGTCGGGCAAGCAAGCCTGCCAGCGAGCAGGCGCCTCCTGGTTCGACTTCAGCGGGAACGCTCACATCATCGCGACCGGGCTCCGGGTGATCGTCGCCGGTCGCCCCAACCTGTTCCGAGTCCCCGGTCGGCCAGCGAGTGTCTTTGCACCGAAGAGCTCGCGCGTGGCGCGATTTCTCCTCATGCACCCTGGAAAAGTGGCCACGCAACGAGAAATCGCCCGTGCCACCGGGGTGAGCGAGGGCTTCGTCAGCCGGATCGTCGCGCGGCTGCAAGAGGAGCACTACGTGGTCCGGGACGACCGAGGGGCGCTCAGCGTGAAGGATCCGCAGCTCCTCCTCGATGCCTGGCAGGAGAAGTACCGCTTCTCGAGGCACAGCATTATCCGGGGACACGTCGCCTCACGTTCGGGCGACGCTCTGACCCACTTCGTGAGCGACAGCTTGAAATTGGCAGACGCCGAACATGTCGCCACCGGGCACTCGGCCGCGTGGCAGCTCACACACTTCGCCACGTTTCGGATCGCCACCTTCTATCTCGACGAGGAGCCTGACGAGGCGCTGAGAGACAAGCTGGGTTTTCGCCAAGACTCTCGGGGTGCGAACCTCTGGCTCGTGGTCCCCAACGACGCTGGCGTCTTTCAGGGCGCACAAGACCGAGACGGAGTGAGGTGCGTCCATCCCGTCCAAGCTTTCCTAGACCTCAAGGAACACCCCGAGCGCGCCACCGAGGCGGCCGAGCGCGTCCGCGCCGAGTACCTCACCTGGTAGACACCCATGGCAGACAAGCCCAAGCGAGCATCCGAGTACATGAGCGAGCAAGTCGAGCTCGTGCGGGCCACGTGCCTTTACGTCGCTACAAAGCTCGGGGACCTGATGGACGATCTGGTCATCATCGGAGGACTCGTGCCGTCGCTCATCGTTGAGCAGACGACGCTGCCGACGGGCGCTGATGCCCATGTCGGTACGATGGATCTGGATGTGGGGCTGCAGCTCGCGCTGCTGGATGAGGGACGCTACCGCAAGCTCACCGAACGGCTACGCGATGCGGGGTTCGCGATGGATGTGAACGACGACGGGAACCCTACTCGTCAGCGCTGGACGATCACGGGGGCCGGCACC
>JAOZUO010000347.1 GCA_029938605.1 Deltaproteobacteria bacterium
GCCATGTCACCCGGAGTCCGGGCGGGATCTTCGTTGCTCGGCGTGGGCCGGGCCTCCGGCGTGCCCGATTCTGGACCAGCGCCCTCGGCAGGGGTCATGCCCGCGCTTCGTTCCACCGGCGCGGGCTCCGTGGTCCGGGGGGGCGGGGTCTGGGACGCGCAGGCCCCCAGGGTCAGACCCAGAACAAGAATGAAAAGACTGATGGTTCGCATTGCTCTACCTCCTTGGGTTGATGTTGGCCGATACCAATGATTCATCTATACCGGGTGAGGCTCAGCGACTTGTCACCACCATGTAATTCATTGTGCAACGTTGTCCGACCATTGGTACCGGACGAAGGGCGGACGGCGGCGGCGGGGTTACGGCACCAGACGATATCCCATGCCATACACGGTGAGGATGTGCTTGGGCTCCTTGGGGTTGTCCTCGAGCTTTCGTCGAAGCTTCACGATGACATTGTCCACGGTGCGATTGGTGGGCAGGGCGTCGATCCCCCAGATGGCGTCCAGAATCGCGTTCCGGGACACCGCCTCGTTCTTCCGATCGTACAGTAGGCGGAGCAGCTCGGTCTCGTAGACCGACAGGTCATGCACCTGGCGGACGCGGGTCACGGTCTGCCTACGCAGATCCACCTGAGAGGTACCCACGGAGATGACCTCGAGCTCGGTTCCCACCCGACGGGATCGGCGCAGGAGCGCCTGCAAACGCGCCACCAACTCGGCGATGCCAAAGGGCTTGGTCACGTAATCGTCAGCCCCCACCTTGAACCCCCGGACCTTGTCGGACTCCTGGCTCCGAGCGGTGAGCATCAGAATGGGCACCAACGGGCTGGTCCGACGGATCGCCTCGCAAACCTGGTACCCGTTAATGTCCGGCAACATCAGGTCCAGCACGATCAGGTCCGGTTGATCCTGGCGAGCCCGCTCGATCCCCTGCTCCCCTGTCTCCGCATTGAGGATCTGAAACCCCTCGAAGCCCAGGGCGTCGTGGAGCCCGGCCGCCATGGCGGGCTCATCTTCGATTACCAGTAAGGTGGCACCGGGCATTTCACACACTCCACGTCAAAGCACTGATCTTCAGTATAGCTGGCGGAGTCGGGCGAAGTTGTCATCCAAATGTAATTTCTCGTCTAAGAGTTTCGGCTAAGAGTTTCGGCTAAGAGTTTCGGCTTGACGTAGGTTCTGACCCCGCGCGATACTTTTTTCGTGATGGCGCAAAACAAAGCACCGCTTCGACTCCGGGGTGTAGGACCCGTCGTAGGAGTTGGGCTGGTCAGCGGGTGCCTGCTGCTGGGTTGCCTGGTGAGCTTCGGCACCAACGACGACGACGGCGTCTGTGGCGACGGCGTGCGTGGTCCCGGTGAAACTTGCGACGGATCGGATTTCGGCGGCCTGGACTGCCTGGGCGCCGGCTACGGCGGAGGCGTCCTGTCATGCTCGGCGACCTGCGAGCTCGACACCAGCGACTGTGGTCTATGCGGCAACCTGCAGCTCGACGGCGAGGAGGTCTGCGACGGCTCGGCGCTGGGCGGGCAGACCTGCGCGACGGCCACCGGTCACATAGATGGCACGCTGGGGTGCACGACTCAGTGCGATCTGGACACCGCCGGTTGCCACACCTGCGGGAATCAAATCATCGAGGCCACCGAGGAGTGCGACTCCGAGGCGTTGAACGGACAGACCTGCGAGGGCCTGGGCCGAGACGGCGGCCTCCTCGCCTGCGCGGCGGACTGCCGGTACGACACCTCCGCGTGCTCGAGCTGTGGCGACGGCCAGTGCGATCAGGCCCAGGGAGAGTCCGGTGTCTCCTGCCCCGCCGACTGCGGTTGGAGCGAGGTGCACCTGCTGGGCGACCACACCTGCGGCCTGACCCTCACAGGCCATGTGTACTGCTGGGGCCGCAATGAGTTCGGTCAGCTGGGAGACTCCACTTTGGTGAACCACGCCAGTCCCACCCGGGTGGAGCCAATCGTGGACCTCATCGCCGCGAGCGCCGGTCAGTCCTTCTCCTGTGCGGTGAACGGGTCAGGCACAACCTGGTGCTGGGGAAAAAACAACCAGGGACAGCTCGGCAACGGCACACAGGTCGATCAGTTGACCCCTACGCCGGTGGGAGGTGTCGGGGTGGTACCCGACTTTGTGTCAGTGAACGCCGGGAATATGCACGCCTGCGCCGTGGCTCAGGACACCACGGTCTGGTGCTGGGGCGTCAATGGCGCCGGCTCCCTGGGCGACGGCACGACGACCGACCGCGAGCTGCCGGTACAAACGCAGAACCTCTCCGGCGTGGTGCAGGTGAGCGCCGGAGAAGACAACTCCTGCGCCCGGACGGCCCTCGGCGAGGGGTGGTGCTGGGGCGAAAACGGTCTGGGCGAGGTGGGCGACGGTACGACGAACAACCGGTCCAGCCCGCGGCTGCTGGACTTCGAGGGTATGGGGGTGGCGTCCATATCCACAGGAGACGACCACTCCTGCGCAACCCTGGCCGATCAAACGGCCTGGTGCTGGGGAAAAAACACCGACGGGCAGCTCGGCGACGGTACGACCAGCAACCGGCTTTCCCCGCGCCAGGTCCTGGGCTTGACCAACGCAGCGGACATAGCACCCGCAACCAAGCACACCTGCGCCCTAACCACTGACGGCGAGGTGTGGTGCTGGGGCGAAAACGCGTCGGGACAGCTTGGCGACGGCCTCGGGGTGTCCCGGATCACGCCCGGCATCGTCGTGCTGCCCGACGCCGCTATCCAGATCGCCACCGCCTCGACGTATAGCTGCGCCGTGCTTGTGGACCAAACAGCCTGGTGCTGGGGCGCCAACGACTACGGTCAGCTCGGGGACGCCACGCTCACCCCAAGCCTGGCCCCCACGCCGGTCCT
>JAOZUO010000233.1 GCA_029938605.1 Deltaproteobacteria bacterium
CCGCCTCCGCCTCCGCCTCCGCCTCCGCCTCCGCCTCCGCCTCCGCTCCCGCCTCCGGTCCCGCCCCCGGCTTCACCACCGCCAAGGTGGGAGCGGGATCGGTGATCTTTCACCAGACGGAGCTCCCTGGTGGCTACCAGGTCTTTTCCGTAGGACCTACGGGCGAGCTGGTGGAGCAATCCGCCGCCGCTTTCGCGGTGGTTCCTCCGGCTTCGGAGTCCGATTTGCGCCGACATTCGAAGGTTCCCGGTCAGCCCGGCCAGGTCACCGACGCCGCCGGAGGCGCTCAACGTACTGCCACCATCCGTCGCGACATCGCCGTGTATTTCGCCCTGTTGTGCCTGATGCTCCTGCTCGCCGAGTCCCTCCTCGCCGCGCGCTTTGGGCAATGGCGCCACCGCCTCCGTCGGTCTCCAAAGGGGTGAGCGATCGCCCTGGATCTGGGCGATAGGCCTCTGCGGGAGGGTTCTGCGGGAGGTCCCTTGACGTTGTGGGTGTGAGGGATCGATACTTTACGGGCGCGCGTTTGTAGCCAACTTGCCACACGGAGGAAACCATGGGACCCGAAGAGCCGGTTCGGTACGACGACGTGGAGCGTTGTGTGGACGACGTCCTTGGCCACGTGGGCAAGCGCATCGTGCTGGGGCTTCCCCTGGGGCTGGGGAAGCCCAACCCGCTGGTCAACGCCATGTACCAGCGGGCCAAGGCGGATCCAACCATCAATCTCACCATCAGCACGGCGCTGTCTTTGGAGCGGCCGGGGTGGTCCAATGACCTGGAGCGGCGGTTCATGCAGCCCTTTGTCGAGCGCATGTTCGGCGGATACGTGGACCTGGATTACATCGCGGACATGAAGCGGGGCCGGTTGCCCGATAACATCCACATTCGGGAGTTCTACGCCAAGGCCGGCGCCTACCTGAACATCGCCCACGCACAACAGAACTACGTGAGCTGTAACTACACCCACGCCTACCGGGATCTGCTGGACGCAGGGGTGAACGTGGTGGCGCAGCTCGTGTCGCCCGGTGGCGATGGCCCGGGCGCCAACGGTGGCAACGGTGGCAACGGCGGCAACGGCGGCAACGGCAGCAACGGCACCAACGGCACCAACGGCGGGCCTTTGAGCCTGAGCTGTAACCCCGACGTGACCCTGGATGTGGCCCGGGAGATGCGGCGGCAGCAGGCCGACGGGCGCCACGTGGCCATTTTGGCCATGGTGAATCCGAACCTGCCCTTCATGTACGGTGACGCGGAGGTAGACTCGACGTTGTTTACGGGGATCATCGACAACCCAGATTACTACTTCCGCCTGTTTGGAGCCCCGAAGATGGCGGTGACCCCGGTGGACTATCTCATCGGGTTGCACGCCTCGGCGCTCATCAAGGATGGCGGTACGCTGCAGATCGGCATCGGGAGCCTGGGGGACGCGCTGTGCTACGGGCTGACCTTGCGCCAGCAGCACAACGAGGTCTACCGCGAGGCGCTGGATCGCGCTGGAATCGTCGAGAATTTCTGGGACACGGTGGTAAAGGTGGGCGGGGCCTCCCCGCTGGTCGAGGGGGTTAGCGGTTCCACGGAGATGCTCGTCGACGGGTACCTGCACCTCATGAAAGCGGGCGTGGTCAAACGTAAGACGTACGGCGACCTGACTCTACAGAGGCTGGCCAACGACGGGCGGCTGGGCGACGAGGTGACGCCGGGCCTGCTGGACGCCATCATCGCGGCGGGCGGTGTGTCGCAGACGCTCACGGGTCCAGAGCTCGACACACTCAGACGGTACGGTGTGGTGCGGCCGGGCTGGCGCATGGACGAGGACGGCGACGGCTCGGTGCTCACCGACGGAACCAAGACCCTCTCGACGGATCTGAGGGATCCCGAGGCCCGGGCCGAGTTCTGTGCCCAGTGTCTGGGGGATCGTGTACGCGGCGGTGTGCTCATCCACGGCGGGTTCTTCTTGGGACCGGAGAGCTTCTACGACGCCCTGCGCGACATGAGCGACGAAGAGCGCCGGCAGATCAATATGACGAGCGTGCTAAATGTCAACCAGCTCTATGGTGGAGACTACGCCAGCGAGCAGCTCAAGCGCGCTCAACGACAGCATGCGAGGTTCGTCAACGCGTGCCTCATGGTGACCATCAGCGGGGCGGCGGTGTCCGATGGGTTGGACACCGGACAGATGGTGAGCGGCGTGGGAGGCCAGTACAACTTCGTGTCCCAGGCCCACGCCCTGGAGGGCGCCCGGTCCATCCTCATGTGCAAGGCCACCCGCGCCAAGGGGCGTGAGGTGCACTCGAACATTGTCTTCAACTACGGCCACATCACCATTCCGCGCCACCTGCGGGATATCTACATCACCGAGTACGGCATCGCGGATCTGCGTGGTAAGAGCGACCAGGAGATCATCGCGGCCCTGCTGAATATCACCGACTCGCGGTTCCAGTCCGAGCTGCTTGGCGAGGCCAAGCGGGCGGGCAAGATCAAAGAGAGCTACGAGATCCCGGACGCGTTTCGTTCCAATCTGCCCGAGCGGCTCGTCCAGGTCCTCGCACCGGCCGTGGAGGCCGGACACTTCGGGCCGTTCCCCTTCGGGTGCGATTTCACACGTGAGGAGCTGGTCATTGGCAAGGCCTTGAAGACCCTGAAGGCGCGCATGTCCGCGCGGTTTAAGAAGGTCTCGAGCCTGGGGCACGCCACCGCCATCCGCTCGGTTCCCAACCAGGCGGAGCCGTTTCTGGCGCGGTTGGACCTGACCGATCCCCAAAACACCAAAGAGCGGATGATGCGAAAGCTGGTCGTCTACGCCTTGCGTCTCACGGGCGCGGTACCCAAGTAGCCAAGTTGGGAGGAGGTCGAGTCATGAACAACACCCCGATAACCATCGTGGACCTCGAGTCCATCGCCGCCCGCCACCTGGGGCGGATCCATACGAACATGACCGCGGCTGCGCTGATGGAGGACGTCGTGCGGCGTCAGGAGGGGCACCTGTCGGCCAGCGGCGGAGTGTCCATCCGACAGGGGCACCACACCCAGCGAGAGCTGGACGCCACCTACGTGGTGACCGGATCCACCGAGGATGCGTTTTGGCTGGTGGGCGATCGGTTCGCCGAGTTTTCGGCGGCGCGGTTCGAGGCGCTGTCTGTACGCCTGCTGGCCTATCTGCGAAGCCGCGATGTGTACGTGCAGGATCTGGACATGGACATGGACACGGGAGATCCCACGGACGAGGCGCGATCCTGTCGCATCATCACCGAGACCGCGTGGCACAATCTGTTGGCCCGCACGCTGTACCGGCCCACGTCCCGGGCCACCGAGGGTGAGAGGCGGCCCCTCACCGTGGTTCACGCGTCGGGCTTTGGGGCCGATCCCGCCCGGGACGGTACCCGGGGAGCGGCGTTTACGATCTACCACCCGGCCCAGGCGGTCGTCTACGTATGCGGCTCGGCCTACGGAGGAGAGGTCCGCAAGGCGGTGTCCACCCTGGTGGGGTTCGGGTCACCGGAGTCAGTGTTGCCGCTGCGGGGCGCGGTGAACGTGGACGACGACGGAAACGCCGCGCTGTTCCTCGGGCGCACGGGGACGGGCAAGACGACCCTGGCGCTGGACGGGGAGCGGCGGGCCGTAGCCGATCACGCCGTGCGCTGGACAGACCAGGGGCTCACAGGGTTCGAGCGGGGCGCCTATGCGAGCGTTCTCGGCCTGGATCCGGCCACCGAGCCGGCGGTTCACCACGGAACGAAACGCTTCGGCTGCGTACTGGAAAATGTTGCATTGGATCCGCGCAACCGCGAACCCGACTTTTCCGACGCCACCTTGGCGGTGAACACCCGCGCGGCGTTTCGGGTAGACGAGGGAACCGACGCCCAGACTGGATGCGGCCATCCGAAGCACATCTTTTTGCTCACCCGGGACACGGCCGGTGTCCTGCCGCCCATCGCGCGGCTTACGCCGGATCAGGCGGTCTTCGCCTTTCTGATCAGCTACACCTCCTCCCTGGCCGACACCGAGGCCGGCCAGCGGGATGTTCGCCCGGACGTCGAGGCTTCCCTGGGAGGCGCCTCCGGGAGCGGAGCTTCCTTGGCATTGTCGCCGGCGGCCTACGCCAGCCGTTTCCTGGAGCGGATCCGGAGCCACGAGGCCACTTGTTGGTTCGTAAACACCGGGTGGGTGGGCGAGCCCGCGGGCCGTGGAGAGCGAGTTGACCTCGGCGTGACCCGCGCCCTGATCCGCGCCGCGATGGCCGGGGACCTGGACCACGTGGAAATGGAGCCGGATCCGCTGTTCCTCTATGAGGTGCCCCAGACCTGCCCGGGCGTGGACGCGCCCCAGCTCAACCCGCGGGCGCTGGCTGTCGACTCCGCCGAATACGAGATCCGCGCCAACCTCCTGGCCACTGCCTTCATCGAGGCCTTCACTCATTTCGCCGAGGAGATGCCCGCCAGTGTGGCCGACATGGTGGACTCCGTGGTTCTGTTCGCCGACACCCTCGACGTGCTGGAGAACTTCCGGCTCAGCTTCTAAGCGGACTTTGGCCCCCGCCAGCCTCCTCAGCCCTCCTGGTAGATGCGCTGCACCCGGGGTCCTACGCCGCTCAGGAGCTGGTGGGTGACGGTGTTGGCGCGCGCGGCCACCTCTTCGGGGGGCAGGATCTGACCTTGCCATTGACCGAAGAGTAGTACGTCGTCGCCCACGTCGGCATCGGGTACGGCGGAGATGTTGATGGGGGCTGAGTCCATACTGACCGTGCCCACGATGGGGCATCGCACGCCGCGCACCAGGACCTCGCCTCCGCCCTGGTGCAGGTCCCGCCAGACCGCGTCGTGGTATCCGCAGGGGATGAAGGCGATGCGCTCGGTGGCCGCTCGGACGCGGTAGCGTCTGCCGTAGCCCAGGGTGTGGCCCCGCGGGAAGGTCTTGATGGAGCTGATGCGAGAGACGGCTGCCACGGCAACCTCCAGGGAGAGGATCTCTTTACAGGGCTCCGAGGGGAGCACGCCGTACAGGCCGAGGCCCACCCGCACCATGTCGAACCGCGCCTCGGGGAAACGCAGGGCGGCGGCGGTGGCGGCGGCGTGTCGGATCGGCACGGGGATCCTCTCGGCGGCGAGGGTTTGAAGGACCTGGTTGAACTGGGCGATCTGGGAGCGGGTGAAGTCGTCCTCGGCGGGGTCTTCGGCCGCGGCGAAGTGGGTCATGACGCCCTCGAGGTCCAGCCGGGCCGACTGGTGGATCCGGCGCGCTACTTCGATACCCTCGTCGGGAAAGAAGCCGTAGCGCCCCATGCCCGTGTCTATCTCCAGGTGTACCCGCTGGGGCGAATCCACGCTCCTGGCGGCTTCCTCCAGCGCGTCGAGGCCGTCGACGGAGTGCAGCACCGGCGTAAGCCCATGATCCACCAGGCGGCGCTCCTCGCCCCGGCCGGGGGAGAGCACGAGCACGGGTAGGGAGATGCCCGCCTTGCGTAGGGCCACCCCCTCGTCGGTGAAGGCCACGCCAAGGTAGTCCACGCCCACACGCTCCAGGAAGCGGCAGAGACGAACCGGGTCTCCGCCGTAGGCCGCCGCCTTGACGATGGGACAGAGCTTCACGCCGGTGGATACATGGTGGCGCAGTTGCCGCAGGTTGGCCTCCACGGTGGTCAGGTCGATGATGAGCCGGGTGGGCGCGGAGCTCTCCACCAGGGCCCGGGCCAGCCCGTTCATCCGGAGCTCCGTGGGCCCCTTGACCAGCACCACGTCGCCGTGTCGCAGCTCCTGGGAAAGACGGTCGGCCGCCTGGGCCGGATCGGGGAAACGCAGCAACTGCCCGGTGTCCGTTTCCGCGAATGCCTGAGCGGTGGCCTCGGCCCGGTGGCCCACGGCGGCGAGCAGATCCACCCCCACCTCGGCGGCGACCCCACCCGCGTGGCGGTGCTCCTGATCGGCGAGATCTCCCAGGCCGGCCATGCCACCGAAGACGAACACCTTACGGGCGTCGGTCGGGTACTCCCCCAGGGCGCGCAGGGCCGCGTCCGTGGAGGTGGGATCCGCCGAGTAGCAGTCATTGATGATGGTCACCCCGTCAGGGGTCTGCCAGGTCTCCAGTCGCTGGGGCGGTGGACGAAAGCCGTCCAGGGCGTCTGCGATGTCCGCGGGTGCCAATCCCAGCAGCAGGGCCGCCGACGCCGTGGCGGCCACGTTTTGTACCTGGGCGTCGGAGGTGTCGAGCACCTCGATGTCGAAGCGGTCCCCGTCCGGGAAGCGCAGCCGCACCACCTGGCCCAGGCGCAAGGTAGTGGAGAGCCGCCCTACCCCCACGGTGCTCGCGGTGGCCTCTTGGTGTCCAAAAACATGCACGGCGCAGCGCAGGTCCCGGGCCAGGTCACGACAGATGGGATCGTCGGGGATGAGCAACCAACCGGGGTCGTGGTCAGACCCCTCGGCGAGGTTCCCAAAGAGCCGGAGCTTCTCGACGCCGATGCGCTTGCGGGTGCCGAAGCGGCCGATGTGCGCGGTGCCCAGACCCGTGATCAGGCCCAGGTTGGGTCGGATCATGGCCTCCAGGGGCGCCATGTCTCCGGGCTCGGACACCCCCGCCTCCAGCAGGGCCACCTCGGCCCCGGCGTCCATGCCGAGCAGCGACAGCGCCACGCCGAGGCGGGAGTTGTAGCTGCCCGGGCTGGCCGCGGTGCGTACCGTTCGCGCCAGCACCGCGTGGAGGGCGGACTTCACCGTGGTCTTCCCGTTGGATCCCGTGATGCCCAGGACCCGCGCCTCGAGCTGCCCGCGCCACCAGGTGGCCAGGCGGACCAGGGCGGCGAGGACCGGATCTTCTTCCTCGGCTTGGGCGGAGTCACCTTCGACCCCTCCAGTCGGCGCAAGCAACAGCGGTCCGAGACCCGCCAGATCCTCCGCCCGTCGGGCGTCCACCACTGCCGCCACGCACCCCGCCGCCAGGGCGTCGGCCACAAACCGATGACCGTCCGTGTGTTGTCCCCCCAGGGCGAAGAACAGCGCATTGGGCGGAGTGAGCCGCCGGCTGTCCACGGTCACCGCCTCCACACCGATCTCCTCAGAGCGGAGTTCCTCCTCCGAGAAGACCAACTCACAGCCGGCCCAGCGGGCCACTTCGTTCAAGGACGTAAGACGCATCCTGCATAACCTACGCCATTTAGGGGCTGGTTCCTACCCTTCGGCCCTCCGAACCCGACACTTCACATGCAGACGCCGCAGTTGCCGCCCTGGCCGGAGATACAGCATTGCTCGGCGATGGGACAGATCTCGCAGACCGCGCCGCTGGCTCCACAGTTGGTCAGGGACGTGCCGGCCATGCACTCCCGTCCGGCGCGGCAACATCCAACCAGGCAGTTGCTCGACGTACAGGGGACGCAAGCCGCCAGGTCGAGGGTGCAGTCTTCGGCGCAGGCCAGGTCGCCGCCGGCGCTGAAGTCCAGGGAGGTGCAGGACTGTTGCCGAAGGTCCGTACCCTCGCACCCTTCTCCGGGATCCAGGCGGCCGTTGCCGCACCATTCGCAGCTATAAATGTCGAATTGGCAGTCCTCGCAGACGAGCCCGGTGCCGCTCAGACCCAGGTCGGTGCAGGTGGTCTGGGCCAGGTTGCTGCCGTCGCATAGCTCTCCAGGGTCCACGACGCCGTTGCCGCACCAGAAGCAACTGCTCACGTCCAGCGCGCAGCCGTAGGTGCATGCCAGGATCCCGCCGGAGTAGCCCTGGCTCGTGCAGGTGTTGCCACCCAGCTCGGAGCCGTCGCAGGGCTCACCGGGGTCCAGCAGTCCGTTGCCACAGCCCTCCTCCCGGCAGGAGGTGACGTCGAAGGTGCAGTCCTCGTCGCAAAACAGCGTCCCCGAGTGGAAGCCGAGCGACTCGCAGTCCCGACCTCCCAGATCCGGTCCGTCACAGTCCTCGCCCGTCTCGTGCAGGCCGTTGCCACAGGTGCTCTGGGCGTCGTACCCAGTTCCGCTGTCCGATCTCGTGCCGTCTTGGCCAAAGTTGACCAGACACCCGCCGTCAAATGCAACAACCAGCGCTGGGGCCAACGCAAGGGCCACGTAGCCCAGCAGGTCCAGCAGGCCCAGCTGAGAGGAAACACCGCGCATGAAAAATAGCATACCACGTTCCATGCGAGCGCTCTTTGCGTCGCCCGAAGGTGTGGGGCGGTTTGCGTCGTCGTCTGATATAGTACGCAGGCCATCTATCCAAATCGGGAGGTAACGTTATGCGTATCGGAATGATTGTGTTTTTCGCGATGACTCTTGGCTTTGCGGGGTGTGGTGACGACAGCGGGACCGGCGATGGAGTCTGTGGGGACGATGTGGTCGATACCGGAGAAGTGTGTGACGGCGCCGACCTGAATGGACATAGCTGTGAGGATCAGGGGTTCGTAGGCGGGACCTTGGTTTGCGCTGACACGTGCCAGAGCTTCGACACGTCGTCGTGCCAAAGCGCCGAGTGCGGAGATGGCGTCGCCAACGGCAACGAGCTGTGCGACGGCGCGGACCTGGGCGCCGAGACCTGTGAGGACCGCGGCTTCTCCGGCGGCACGTTGACCTGTGACAGTGACTGTCTGGGCGTGGACGTGTCGGGCTGCACCGGCGACGGGTGCGGTGACGGCGTTGTCAATGGCAGCGAGGTTTGCGATGGCGAGGCGTTGGGAGGGGAGACCTGTGAGGGGCTCGGCTTCTCCGGGGGCACCCTGGCCTGCTCCGCGGACTGCGCGAGCTTTGTCGAAAGCGGTTGCGCGGCCGACCGGTTCATAGATCACCGCCACGCGGATCTCTCGCAGATCCCGGAGGCGGCCATCGACCAGGCCAAGGCCGGCCTGCACATCGTTTATCAACACACCTCCCACGGCAGCCAGATCATCACGGGCATGAGCTCCTTGATGGCCTTCCCTGCCTTTGGCGACCTCTACGCCTGGGACGACTCGGGCCAGACCTCAGGTGGACTGGATCTGGACGATTATGGCATCCCCGGCATCGGCGATCTGAGCCAGGGGGACACCGAGGACGCCAGCGGCAACACGCCCTGGGCCAACGACACCCGACTCCTACTCGACGACTCGGCCAATGCCCACGTCAACGTAGTGGTGTGGTCCTGGTGCTCCATCAACGGCCACGACGCCGAGCGGTACGTCACCAATATGGAGAAGCTCATCGACGAGTACCCCGCGGTGATCTTCGTGTTCCTGACCGGTCACGCCGAGGGGCAGGGCGAGGACCTGACGCCCGACAGCGTGCACTACAACAACGAGTACATCCGGGCGCACTGCCTGGCCAACAGCCGCTGGCTCTTTGACTTCGCCGACATCGAGGCCCATGACCCCGACGGCGCCTACTACTGGGACCAGGACATGAACGACAACCTGGACTACACCGGCGGCAACTGGGGCGTACAGTGGTGCGATGCCAACGGCGGGTCGGAGCTCGAGCAGCTCACCACGGGCGTCGGCGTGGACGGCTTTGACGGTACCCAGGGCTGTGCCCACTCGGACGACCCCCAGCAGGCCAACCTCAACTGCGTGCTCAAGGGGCGCGCCATCTGGTGGCTCTGGGCCCGCATCGCGGGGTGGGACGGCCAACCGTAGCAGGGAGACTCAGGATTCGAAGAGAGGAGGGATCAGCCTCGGGCGCGGCGGCGTTGGCGCTTGCGCTGGTTGCGCGTAGTGGGGATCGGGGCGGCGTTCTTGTCTCGGCGTCGGCGGATCTCGGGGAGCTTCTCCAGGTTGCGGTAGGGGCCCAGGTCCATGATTCGGGAGATACCCGCAGACCGCAGGATGGATATGGCCTGGCCGCTGCGGGAGCCGCTTCGGCAGTACAGCACTACCATCAGGTCCGGGTCGAGGTCCGAGGCCGCGGAGCGCAAATCCCCCATGGGGATGTTGCGCGCCTGTCGGTGGTGGCCCTGGGAGAACTCCGCCGGCGTGCGTACGTCGATGAGAGTGCCGCCGTCTGCCAGGCCGTCGGCCATGCGCTGGAGCTGCTCCGGTGAGCGGTAGCCCCTGTAGAAGCTGAAGCCCACCCACGCAGCGGGGATCAGCAATAGTAGCATCCAGGTTTCCATGGGCTCGGTGCTCCTCAGACCCTCTCGGTCCATGCGTGGGGAACGTCTAGCATAACCATCTAGCATCTATGTCAAGGGGCGGCACCCTAGCAGCAGGTTTGATCCGAGAAGCATAGGCTATGCCTCCGCCACCGCCCTGGGAATGGATGGGCGGACATGAACCGTGTCTGTGGC
>JAOZUO010000091.1:0-19299 GCA_029938605.1 Deltaproteobacteria bacterium
CGCCGCCCTGGGGGACCGCTCGGAGAACGCCGAGTACATCTACGGCAAAAAGAGGCTCCGACAGATCGACTCCCGCATGGGCTATTTGAGCCGCAAGGTGCGGGACGTGGAGGTGGTGGACCTGGACCAGCAGGAGCCGTCGGACCACGTACGCTTCGGCGCCCTGGTACGGGTGGAGGACGAGGACGGCGTCGAGAAGCAGTGGCGCCTGGTGGACAAGGACGAGAGTGCCCCCAAGCAGGGACGCATCTCCGTTCAGTCCCCCATCGGCATGGCCCTGCTCAACCGCCGGGTGGGAGACGTGGTGGAGGTCAAGCTCCCGCGCGGCAACGTGGAGTTGGAGATCCTGCAAATCCGATACGGCGCTGATGATAAATCAGACGATGGGTAACGGCCTCACCGTCGGTATGCAATATTCCACTGACACCAAAATTCAGGATTGACAAACCGAACGACCGTGCTATTTCATGATCCATGAGCAAGGGTCATCAGACACGGCGCAACATCGTAGCTCGGGCCATCGGCGTGGCCAGCACCCTGGGCCTCGACAAGGTCACCATAGGGAGCCTCGCCCGAGACATGTCCATGTCCAAAAGCGGGCTCTTCGCACACTTCAAGTCCAAGGAGCAGCTTCAGCTCGCCATTTTGCAGGAGTCGGCGGCGCGCTTCGTGGAGATCGTAGTGAGCCCGGCCCTCAACCAGCCCCGGGGAGAGCCTAGAATCCGCGCTCTTTTCGAGAATTGGTGTAATTGGATCAATAGCTTACCTGGAGGATGCGTCTTTCTGAAGGCCGCCTCCGAGGTGGACGACCGCCCTGGTACCCTGCGAGAATTTTTGGCCCAAACCCAGCGGGACTGGCTGGACACCCTCGCCGGCGCAACCCGAATCGCCATGGCCGAGGGTCACTTCCGCCCGGATCTCGACCACGAGCAGTTCGCCTACGAAGCCCAGGGGATCTTCTGCGCGCACCAGATCTTCCAACGGCTGTTGGACGACAAGTCCGCGGGCGACCGGCTGCGACACGCATACGAAACGCTCATCGCCCGATCGCGCTGAGCGGTTGATCAGGAGGCCGACATGGCATCACAACAGTCTGAACACTCCGAAAATAGCACGACCGTTCAAGCCCTGCCCTGGCCCCTGCAACTCCTCGGCGCCGGGCTCCGAACCATGGGTCAGGTGGCACCCACCACCACGGGAGATCTCATCACCCAGCTCATGACGACTACCTGGCGGCCACGGGCGCCCATGCGGGAGGTGGAAACTCGCCGCTCCGCGATTCCGGTGGACGTGCAGCTCAACAATACGCGCCTGTCCGCCCTGCAGTGGGGCGAAGGGCCCACGGTGGTGCTCGCCCATGGCTGGAACGGCCGGGGCACCCAGCTCGGCGCCTTCGTGGAGCCGCTTCGACAGCGCGGCTACCGGGTGGTGGCCTTCGACGCACCCGGACATGGCCGCACCGCCGGCCACCGGGCCACCCTCACCGCCTTCGCCGACGCCCTCCTCGCCGTGTCGCGGGCCGTGGGTCCGGTACACGCCGTCATCGGCCACTCCGCCGGCGCCCTCGCCGCCATGCTCGCCCAGGCGGTGGGATTGGACGCGGGACGCCTCGTGCTCGTGGCCCCCCCGCCCGGTCCCCACGACTGGGTAGAGAATCTGGCCTCCCAAATGGACCTGGGCGACGACGTAAAGCGGCGCATCATCGACCGCGTGGAGGACTTCATGGCCCGGTGGCCCAGCATCCGCGCCTCCGAAGTGGCGCGCTCCATGGAAGTGCCCATGCTCGTGTACCACGATCAGGACGACAAACATGTGGACTTGGAGTCCGCCCGGGCCATCGCCGAGGCGGCGCCCCACTCTACCCTGGTGACCACTCATGGCCTGGGCCACCACCGCATCCTGCGCGACGCCGGCGTCATAGAGCGCGTGGTGGACTTCGTGGACGACACCGTCCCCAGGGTCCGCGCATGACCGGGCCCGGGGCCCACAGGGAACTCCGCCAAGAGCGCCAAGAGGCCCTCGCCGACCTCTTCTCCCGGGCGCCCATCAAAAAGACCTTCGGCATGGAGCTCTCCTTTGATGAAGCGCACCGGGCGGTGTTCCATCTGCCCCACAACCCAGACCTGGACCACGCCCTGAAGGATACCCACGGCGGGGCGATCGCCACCCTCTTGGACAACGCGGGCTGGTTCACCGCGGCGGTGGAGTACGACACCTGGATCGCCACCGTGGAGCTGACCGTGCGCCTCCTGGAGCCGGCCCGGGGAGAAGATCTCCGCGCCGTGGGCACCCTGCTCAAGGCCGCCAAGAACATCGCCATCACCTCCATGGAGGTGCGCTCGGCCACGGACCGGCTGGTGGCCACGGGCGCGGGCACCTTTGCCGTAACCACCACGGCCTTTCGGTAGGGCTAAGGCCCATAAGGAAGCTCTTGAAACTTCCGCGCGTAAGAGGCGTCAGAATGAAGACGGCTCAGGTCAACACGCGCAGGAGGTTCCCCATGTTGAGACGCAAACTCATCCCCGCCGGCGCCGTCATGGGCGTGATCGCCCTGGGTCTCATCCTCGGCCTCGGACCCCGTGGAACCCCGCCCGACGCCCGGGCCTGTGGACCGAGCTACCGCACCACCCGGGATCCCCGGCCCAACATCACCAAAATCAAGGGTCGTTGGGAGGTGAAGCTCACCTACCTGCAGCAGTACTTCAGCTTCCGCGGCGGCAACTACCAGCTCAACCGCCTGCACGTCTTCAGCAAAGACCCCAAGTTCGCCAAATGGCTCCACAAAAACGGCAGCAAGGCCGCCACCTGGAAGGCCGTACGCCTGAGCGCTAACCGGTTCACCTGCCTGGACCTGCTCCACGGCAAGCGCCTGGTGAAGCTGGAGCGCGCCATCGCCCGGGATATCGCAAAACACTACAGGTCACAGACCAAACGTCGGGCCCCCAAGGTGGACGTCATGATCAGCCTAGCCACCTACTACAACCGCACCTGCCGAGATCCCTCGAAAAAGTCCAGCACGCCGTAACTCTCCCCAGTTTTCGCTCGTACTGTCTCCACCCTCGCTCCAGCCATCCCCTAAGATCCAGTAAATCCATGCAGTTTAGAGTCCACTTTTTTCTACAACTTCAGAATATCTAGTATACATGCAAACTAATTTTTGCTAGTAATCTCACAATAACAAATCAGAAGTACGACGACACGCCTGGTCGGGAACCGGGGGAGCAGTGGTTGGATCCAGCGTGACTGTCGGTATTCGCAACATGGGAGCGCGAGCTTGGGAGCATGAGCTTGGGAGCACGCGCTTCCACCGGTGTGATCGCGCACCGGACCATCATCGCCCTGGGAGGAACCAGATGCTGACCCCGACCACGAAGACCCGAACCCTCATCGCCGGCTGTGTGCTGACCCTGGCCCTCGCCTTCGCGCCCGGCTGCAGCGACGACGACTCCGCCGGCGACAACAACAACAACGTGATGCCCGACTCCGGTGTCGATGCCGCCCCAGACGCCGGCCCAGTAGGCGAGACCATCACCGTCCGGATCATCGACGGCAACCAATCCGAAGACGGCTCCCTGCTCCCCATGGAAGGCGCCACGGTGACCTTCGACCTGCCCGGCGGCGGGCGCACCGAGCTCACCACGGACGCCGACGGCCGGGTAACCATCGAACATGTGGTCTGGTCCGCGGGCACGGCCAACCTCCAGGGCTACTTCGCTGAAAAAACGCTCACTACGATCATTGGCTTTGACGCCAGCACCGTGGCCGAAGCAGTCGCCGACTCCGACGAAGGCGACCTGGAGATCTGGCTCTACGACGTGGAGCTGGCCGAAGACACCAACACCTACGTGGACGTCACAGGATCCGCCACGGGCTTCGTGGATACGGCGCACGAGTACATCGTTCGCGTGGCGCGGGCCCTGACTGAGGACCCCTGGGACGGGGACTGCACAAGTGACTACGCCATCAGCATCCAGGCCGAGACCGAATTCACGCTCATGGCGGCCGAGCTCACCAGCGCCGAAATCAACGGCGGCCTTGGATACGAGCTGAACATGCATCGGGTGATGCACATGGACGTGGACCCACTGCTGGACGCCACGACCATCGATCTCGACCTGGAGGCCTACGAGGTCGCCACGTTCACCGTGGACGCCTCGGTCACCCGCGACTATCGGCCCGAGAGCCCGCTCAACGACCTGCGCCTCATAGTCCTCAATCATGCCGACGACACGCCTCATGATTTCGGTTGGGCCAGCTACAGCAACGTGAGCACCACCGGAGACTTCTTTGACATAAGCCACCTCTGGACCGAGCCCGTGGGCGTGGACACGCCCTACACCCTGTACCAGATGATCCAGGGGGACTACGAGCTGTATTCGATCACGCGCATTGACGGTTATCCCCAGGGCGGGGTCCTCCCGCGCCTGGTGGATGTCCCCGAGTGGATCATCCCGGCCAGCCCGACGACTGTCCATCCCCTGCACAGTGAGATCACGTTCGAGTACTTTGACGACGTGGAGCGCACGCAGCTCTATGTGTATAGGAACAACGTCACGCACTACTCGCTGGTGCACGTGGTGGCCATCATCCTCCAGGACCGCCAGGTGAGCTTCACCATCCCGGATCCCCCTTCCACCATGGATACGGCCCAGCTATACGGCACCAACGCCCTGGCGGGACGGCTCGTGGTGGGCGACGTGGACGAAACCAACAGCTACTGGGAACGGTTGGCGGTGGCCGAGCTGATCACGTTGGCACCATAGATTCGCTACGGAGGTGCACCATGAAACGCACGACCAGATTCTTATTCGCTATTGTGCTCGCGGTGGCGATCGTAACCGTGGCGGCCTGCTCGGACGACGACGCCGTGGGCAACAACAACGCCAATGCGGCAGTGGACGCAGACGTGCCCCCGGCGGACGCCGGCCCTGACGCCGCGCCCGACGCCGGCTCCAACAACAACGACGTACAGTGGGACCTCTGCTCCCTGGACGTAAACAACCCCTTCGGCCCCCTGGCCGAGTGCGCCATGATCGAGGCGCCCCTGCGCCACGCCGAGCCCGACGGGCCCACCATCGACCTGTGGGTCCAGCGGCTGGAGGCCACGGTGACTCCCAAGCGGGGCCAGATCTGGTTCCTGCAGGGCGGCCCGGGCGCGTCCGGCGCCGACCTCGCCACTTGGCTCGCCATCGTGGCCGAGCAGGCCCCCGAGTGGGACCTGTTCACCACCGACCACCGCGGCGTGGGCAACTCCGCCCGGCTGGGTTGCCCGGTGCAGGAGGCCACCGGGAGCGAGGGTGGTTTCGGCATCACCGAGGCCGAGATGCCCGCCTGTCTGCAGCACGTGCAGGACACCTGGGGTGCCGACCTGGAGGAGTTCACCACCACGGCCGCGGCCCACGACATGGGGCTGCTCGTCGAACGCATCCGGGAGCCGGATCAGGACGTACACCTGTTCGGGGTCTCCTACGGCACCTACTGGCTCATCCGGTACCTGCAACTATATCCGAACCAGGTGGACGGAGTGATCCTCGACTCCATCGCGCCCCCCGGCATCTCTCTGGCGGACTATGACGAATTCATGAACGACATCGGTGAGGACTTCCTCGGCTACTGCGCCACCGACACCCTCTGCGCCAGCCACCTGGGGTCCGACCCCTGGGCCACGGCCGGGCAGGTGTTCGACGACGTGGCCCAGGGATCCTGCCCGGGCTACTCCGCTCTGGTGGACCCGGGCACCGAGCGTCTCTATCTGCGCTGGGCCCTGGGCTTCCTGATCAGAATCGAAATCTATCGGGAGATCATCCCCGCGATCCTGCACCGCCTGAACCGCTGCGACGACGACGACGTCCTCGCCGTGGAGCACCTGCTCACAACGATGTTTTCCTGGGAGAACTACATCGCCCCCAGCGAGGCCCTCAGCAGCGCCGTGCTCGGCATGAACATCGGGCTGTCGGAGATGTGGTCCGCCCCACTGCCCGACGCGTCCGCCCTCGAGGCCCTGCAAGACGATCTCTACTTCACCCTCGGGGTCAGCACCCGCTTCGCCGCTTTCCAGGATCTGTGGCCCTTGTACCCACCGGACCAGTACGTGGGCGCCTGGCCCACCACCGACACCCCCATCCTCATGGGCAACGGAGACCTGGACCCGCAGACCCCGCCTTGGGTGGCCCAGCCCGCCCAAACGCACCTCACGGGCACGCACCACTACTACTTCGAGTTCCCACGCTGCGCCCACGGGCTCCTCAACCAGTCCCCGGTCACCACGCCGGACGCTCCCCACTGCTTCCTGCAGATGCTCCTGGACTTCGTAGACGATCCCACCGTGGCACCGGACGCGGCCTGCCTGTCAGACATCGAGCCCATCGACTTCGATGGCGCCCACCCCCACAGCCAGTTCCTCCTGGGCACCGATGACCTGTGGGAAAACCCGGCAAGTCCGCCAGTCCCACCCTCCATCCACACGCCACAGACGCCACCTCCGGGATTCCACGCCGCCCAACGCTGGCTGCGCCAAAATGTCCCCACGCCCCGATTCCTGCGGGAGCGTCAACGCTAAAAACTTCGCCGGCACTCGGCCATTTTCGGGCTGGGGCCGCACATCGAGACCCCCTGGTGGCGCATGTGCATTGAGGCTAGCGGCAACGTCTGGCCTGATCAGAGGGCACGCACACGCCTGTGGTCGACCGCACTGCAGACCGGCAGGTGTAGCCGCTGGGGCAACCCCGTCTAAACCGGCAGAGCTTTCCCAGGTAACCCGCTGCTGTGTCGGTAAACGTGCAGTTGTTGATGGTCAGACGTTTCGTGCCCGATACGGGCGCCGTGTATCCACTGCCGCCGTTCCCACTGCTGCCTCCTTCCGGCGAGGCGCCCGAGGTCTCGGGGGCCTCTCCAACGAGGCACTGAACGGTGTCCTCACCGGTCTTTTTCTCGTCGCATTTCTGTAGCCTCTCATCGGTGTAGGTGTAGCCAGCGATAGCCCGAATACAGGCGATCCGGACCTTGATCGCCTTGGTTTCGATGCGATCACACACCTTGAGCGCAGCGGCCTGCACGCTCTTTCCTCCTGCTGCCACCAGACAGGGTCGGTAGGCATAGTCCTGCATCTTACGACAGTAGTCGTCCAAGGTAGTCTTCGACTTCGTCGGTGCAGTGTCCTCACTGGCAGTGTCTGCTGCCTTGGCCGTACCGCTCGAGGCGAAGCACTTAACCGTAGCGTCGATAGCCTTGATGGAGTGGCAGGTGTTCAACTCGGCATTGGAGTAGTCCTTGCCGGCGATGGCCTCGACGCAGCGGATTCGCCGCACCTGCTCCGTCGTTGGGATGTACGAACAACGCTCCAGGGCGTACCGGTCCATGAACTTTTCGTGCCCCGCCTTGAGGCAGGGAGCGACGTTGTCGTCGGACAGTTCCCGGCAGTAGCTGGTGAGCGTGGGCAAGTTGTCTTCTGCCGAAGGCGTGGTGCGGTACCCGAATCCGCCACAGCCGACCACAGTGGAAGCCACCCCGAAAGCCATCATGATGGCGCCCATGACGCGGCCGACTTGCTTGGGATCAGGGACACCAAGCTCGGCCAACAGTTGCTTATGAATGGACATGGCACTTCTCCGGGGCACTGGTTTTACAGCAAAGCTGGAGCCAAAGGCCAACGTTGTCACAGGGGTATGAACAGTATGCCGGCTCATGGCCATCTGACCGAGTATCGGGTAGGAGGATTGGAGGGTCAAGATGCGTGACCCGAACCGGCCTGGGCGATCGAGTTCTAGTTCTTGGCTCCATGCGCCCAACATCCCCGTTTTCCAATTCATTACCTAACGTAGAACTCGATAGCCTTGGGCTAAGGTCCAGTAAGGAAGCTCTTGGAACTTCCGCGCGTAAGAGGCGTCAGAATGAAGACGGCTCGGGTCAACACGCGCAGGAGGTTCCCCATGTTGAGACGCAAACTCATCCCCGCCGGCGCCGTCATGGGCGTGATCGCCCTGGGTCTCATCCTCGGCCTCGGACCCCGTGGAACCCCGCCCGACGCCCGGGCCTGTGGACCGAGCTACCGCACCACCCGGGATCCCCGGCCCAACATCACCAAAATCAAGGGTCGTTGGGAGGTGAAGCTCACCTACCTGCAGCAGTACTTCAGCTTCCGCGGCGGCAACTACCAGCTCAACCGCCTGCACGTCTTCAGCAAAGACCCCAAGTTCGCCAAATGGCTCCACAAAAACGGCAGCAAGGCCGCCACCTGGAAGGCCGTACGCCTGAGCGCTAACCGGTTCACCTGCCTGGACCTGCTCCACGGCAAGCGCCTGGTGAAGCTGGAGCGCGCCATCGCCCGGGATATCGCAAAACACTACAGGTCACAGACCAAACGTCGGGCCCCCAAGGTGGACGTCATGATCAGCCTGGCCACCTACTACAACCGCACCTGCCGAGATCCCTCGAAGAAGTCCAGCACGCCATAGACGCCACCTCCGGAATTCCACGCCGCCCAACGCTGGCTGCACCAAAATGTCCCCACGCCCCGATTCCTGCGGGAACGTCAACCTTGAACAACCAGGAAAAATACCGCATGATCCTTAAATAGACGTTCGGCCATCGACAGCTGCACCGACCAGACCGCAAAACACGAAAAAGCCTCCTGTCCACTCCACCGACGTCTGAACCAAACCCGATAGAAAGTGCAAAAGTGCATCCATGAGCCCGAGTTCGGCCACCGATACCGCGAAAGTAGACGCTCCCGCCCAACCCACGTCCCGGTTTGTAATGGGCAACGTGGCCTGCGCCGAGGGAGCGCTGGCGGTGGGATGTCGCTTCTTCGCCGGCTACCCCATCACGCCCTCGAGCGAAGTCATGACCACCATGGCCAACCGCTTGCCAGAGGAGGGCGGGGTCTTCGTCCAGATGGAGGACGAGATCGCCTCCATCAGCGCATTGCTGGGAGCCTCCTGGACCGGCGCCAAGGCGATGACCGCCACCTCCGGACCGGGCTTCAGCCTCATGATGGAAGGGTTCGGCTACGGCGCCTTCACCGAGACCCCGCTGGTGGTGGTGAACATCCAGCGCGCCGGTCCCTGCACCGGCCAGGCCACCCACATCGGCTCCGGGGACGTACTGCAGGTGCGGTACGGCTCCCACGGTGACATCCTACCCATCGCCCTATCGCCCTGGTCCGTGCAGGAGATGTACGACCTGACCATCCGCGCCTTCAACCTCGCCGAACGCTACCGGGTGCCGGTGTTCCTCATGAGCGACGAGGGGGTCGGGCACCTGCGGGAGTCCGTGGTGTACCACTCGGATTTCACGGTAACGAATCGGCTCCGCGGGGGACCCCAGGACGAGCCATTCGATACCGTGGAGCCCGACGGCGTGCCCCCCATGCCCCGGTTCGGCGACGGCGCGAAGCTGCTGGTGACCGGGTCCACCCACGACGGGCGCGGCTTTCGTCGCATCGACCACCCGGACGTACACGATCGGCTGGTGCGCCGGCTGGTTGACAAGCTCGAGCACCAAACCGACGACATCGTGCGCGTGGAACGCTACCACCTCGAGGACGCCGAGGTGGCGGTCATCGCCTATGGGTTCACGGCCCGGGCTGCCTGGGCGGCGGTGGAGCGGCTCCGTGAGCGGGGAGTACGCGCGGGCCTGTTGCGACTGCAAACCCTGTGGCCGTTCCCCGCGCGGGAGATCGCCGCGCTGGGGTCCACCGTCAAGCGCCTGCTGATGCCGGAGCTCAACCTGGGGCAGCTCGTGCTGCCGGCGCGCGCGGCCACCCACACCGAGGTGGTCTCCCTCACCCAGGTCAACGGCCTGGCCATCTCGCCAACCACCATTATGGAGCGCCTGGAGGCGATCCGATGATCCTCGACGACATTCGCCAGTACCTGCGCCCCGGCCTGGCCCAAACCACCTTCTGTGCGGGCTGCGGCCACGGACTGATCCTGGGCGCCCTGTTGCGCGCCATCGATGCTGAGAAGCTGGACATGTCCAAGACGGTGTTCGTCTCGGGGATCGGCTGCGCGGCCTGGATCCCCAGCCCGCACATAGACGCCGACACCTTGCACACCCTACACGGCCGGGCGGTGGCCTACGCCACCGGGGTGAAGCTCGCCAACCCCGAGCTCACGGTGATCGTCGTCTCAGGCGACGGCGACCTGAGCTCCATCGGCGGCAACCACCTGATCCACGCAGCCCGCCGCGGCGTGGATCTGACGGTCCTTTGCGCCAACAACCAAATCTACGGGATGACCGGCGGACAGACCGCGTGCACCACTCCGCTGGGGGCCTTCACCAGCACCGCGCCCAAAGGCAACGTACACCGCCCCTTCGATCTGGTGGAGCTGGTGCGGGCAGCGGGTTCAGCCTACGCCGCCCGGTGGCCCGTGAGCCGCCCCATCGAGATGACCCGGGCCATCCGGCACGCGCTGCAGCGCCCGGGCTTCTCCATGGTCGAGTGTATCAGCCCCTGCCCCACCCACTACGGCCGGATGAACAAGCAGGGAAGTATTCGCGAGATCCACGCCGCGATGGATCAAAACTGCATCACGCCAGACCAGGCGGCTGAGCTGACGCGCGCCGAGAGGCTGCAACGGATCGTCGTAGGGGAGTGGATCGATGAGTGAGTCCCAGGCACGGTCCCACTGGCAGCTCCGATTCGGCGGCATGGGTGGCCAAGGCGTGGTCGTGCTCGGCGACACCATCGCCCTGGCCGGCGCCCTGTCGGGCTGGCACGCCGCCGGATCCACGAGCTACGGCGCGCAGGCCCGGGGCGGCGCCTCGAAAAGTGACGTGGTGTTGTCGCGCGATCCCATCGACTTCCCCCATGTGGAACAGCCCGACGCGCTGGTGCTCATCTCCCAGGAGGCCTACGACGTCTATACGGCGGACGAGCCGCGCCCACCGCTGGTGATCGTGGACTCCTTCGTGGTCCACCCCACCGAGCTCGGGCCCACCGTCCGCCAGGTGGAGGTCAACGCCACCCAGCTCGCCATCGACACCCTCGACAACCGACAGGGCTCCAACTTCATCATGATGGGGGCGTTCCTCGCCAGCACCGGAATCCTGACCGTGGAGGAGGTGGACGCGGCCATCGAGCAGAAGATGCAAACACGCTGGTGGGAGCTGAACAAGCGCGCCCTGCGCGCCGGCTTCGAGGCCGTTAGGCCCCGATCAGCAATTACTTGATCGTTCAGACCGCCGATCCATCCCGACTGGATTCGTTGCCAGGCGGTTGCATATTCCCGATATGCGTCCTTCTGGCGCCTTTCCAGTCGGGCACCTCAGCGCCCTGCACTGACCAATTAATTACTGAGCGGGGCCTTACTCGACAATAACCGTGGGGCAGCCGAACCTGGCGGAGATCTCCGAGACGTTCCCGGCTTTCAGGTCGGTACAGGCCTGGTCGCAGAACTCCACCTGGGTGTGCTCGGCGTCTACCCAGGTCCAGCCCGCACCCGTCTGACAGTCCTCATCGTAGGCCAACACCACGTCGTCGAAGTAGAAGTTGACCTCGTCGGGATTGGCCTCCGCGCTGGGCTCGTCGATATCGTAGGTGCAGCCGATCACCGACGCGGCGATCTGGTCGAAGGCGTTCTCCAGGCTGAGCTGGTCGCTAGCCGTGAAGTACGTATTCCAGGGGGTGCCGCCCTCTTCGGCGATGCCGTTGAGCTGGTCCGGATCAACCCCGCTTCCGAACCCAATCACCACGGTCTTGATACCGGCCGCCAGGAGCTGCTGGGTCACCTGCCGCAGCTCCGCCTCGGTGACCGAGCCGCCGCTGTGGGGGCAGGTTGTGCCGCAGGAGTCCTGTCCGTCGGAGACCACCACCAGGTAGGACTCCACGACGGGATCGGTGAACAGCGGGGCATAGGTCGGCGAGTTGAAGTTGTTCATGCCGCACCACAGGGGGGTGAGGCCGTAGCCCAGGTCCGGGTCCACGGTGTTCTGGTGTGCGATGATGTCAGCCTGGTGGTTGATGTCGCAGTCGATCTGGACCGGGTCGGTGGTGCCGCACCACCAGCCCCCCGAGTCGCCCTGGGTGCCGTCCGGGAAGATGTCGTAGCCAAACTCGATCTCCACGCCGGTCCAGGTGGTGAGGATGCTCGAAAGGGCCGCCTTGGTCTGGTCCCACTTGTCGCCGATCATGGAGCCGGACAGATCCTGGAGGATCATGAGCCGGACCGGCACGATGTCGATGACGAAGTCCTGCTCGTCGCAGACGTCTCCCCCCCCGTCGGAGGCGTCGGGGTAGACAAAACCGTCCAACCAGATGTGTCCAGCGTCATTTTGCCCGGAGGCATCGAGCTGGGCGGAGCCATCCTGCCCATCGCCAGTATTTGTATAGGTTGGTCCACAAGCAACCGCGAACAACATGATAGAAAGGATGACGATGACACGCTTCATTGGGATCTCCTCGGCTCACGGGTACCCCCCTAGTATACACACCATCCGATGCTCCTGGGAGCGACGCAGCAACTTTGCACCCCAGATTTGGAAATCGCTCAGCGCCTGTGACGACCATTCGTCGAAAAAACCGATAGTCAAATACACGGGTATTTATCCCAATAGTCACAAATGCCACACCTGGATTTCGCAAATAAACTCAAATGCTTGTCGCAATATTGATAAATTGATACAGATCCCACCGCACCTTGAGTATTACCGATTCTACCAACTGACGACTGAAGGAAACTTATTATGAAAAGACTACTAATAGTTTCATCGATGACGCTTCTCCTAGGAGCAGCGTGCGACAATGACCCCGCGCCGGATCCCTGTGAAGGCGTGACCTGCTCAGACCACGGAACCTGCCTCGTGGACGCCGACAATCAGGCCTACTGCGAGTGTGACACCTGCTACGCCGAAGACGGACTCACCTGTGGCAGAGAAGAGATCGAGGTGTCGGCGGACATCACCGAGCCGACGGTCTGGCAATCACACCAGACCATCACCCTGACGGACTATCTCTATGTATCCAGTGAGCTCATCATTGAGGAGTGTGTTGAAGTTCGCATGGTCTATGATGGAGCAATCTATGTGCAGGACGACGGCGCCATCAAATCGGAGGGCTCCGAACAATACCCTGTGACATTTACGTCTTCGGAAACCACGCCGGCTGCCGGAGACTGGCGAAACATCGAAATTTACCCCTCGGCGGCCGCGGACAGCCGATTTGACTACACGATTTTCGAGTATGGCGGCGGCTACGGAAATGGATTTGGAACGCTCCGTCTCCTGGACGGCGGCGCCTCCGTGGAGGTGACAAACTCCACCTTCAGAAACGCTCGTCTACACGCCGTTCAATTTGAACCCGGCTCTCAAATCGTTGGCTTCACGGGAAACAGCTTCGACAACATCGAAGCCGAGCTCATCCAGATCCATCCCGAGGCAGTGGCCTCTCTTTCGCCCATCACCTCGACGAACAACTCCAGAGACGTCGTCCTCATCATGGGCGGGGACACCCTCACTGACGGAACCTGGAACGACCTCGGGGTTCCCTATGAGACCGATGGCTACATTTATATTTTGAACACGATCACCGTGGCCAGTGGCGTCACGCTCCTGATGGGCGATGATCTGGCGATCTACGTCCAGGACCTGGGCACGTTGCTATTGGACGGGACCTCCGATGCACACGTCACCGTGACCAGCGCCCAACCCACTCCCGTCGCCGGCGACTGGAGAAACATCGAGATCGATGACTCCGCCTCGACTGACAGCCTGTTTCGCTTCACCGACTTCAGCTACGGCGGGGCCACCGGCGGCGCCGACAGCTATGGCATGCTCTACGTGGACTACATTGCCGAAATCGCGCTGGAGGACGTCACTTTCTCAGACGCCATGACCTGTGACATCTACCAGCGCGGCACGATCAACGCCACGAACACGACGTTCAACCTCTGTTCGCCCTGAGCTCCCACCTCCCCAACCAAATCACTACTCGCTCCAGGCGAAGCGGCCCATGTTCACCGGTCCGGTGTGGTCGGGGTACACTGATGGGTCGCCGCTGCCCAGGGTGGGCGCCCCGTCCAGGGGACGGTATTCGTCGTTGGGGTCGAGCAGAGGATCCCCTTCCAGGGAGCTGTTTTCCAGTCCGAGGGCCGTCTGGGCCTCACTCACGGTCCACGTACCCTGCACCGCCCAGTTGGCGTAGTGCACGTAGGCTGTCGAGTTGGAAAAGAAGTTGTAGTCCGAGTCCAGCACCACGCCCACCAGGTCATTGACATCCTCGGTGCCCCCCAACCGATACGCGGCCTCACGGGCGTCGATGAAGACGTTGTTCCGCACGGTCCACAGGGGATCACCGAGCTGCACGCCGATGGCGAACTCTACATCCAGGATCACGTTGTTGTGCACCAGGCTGGGATCCACGAAGTCCACCAGATCCGAAGAGACGACGTTCATCTCCACGCCCCGCTCGCAGTCGTAGATGAGATTCTCCCGGATGGTCCAGTCCCCGCCCCGGAAGCGGAAATCGCACTGGGGACCGTCGCAGCGGCTCTCGGGGATCTCCACCCCGCTTCCCGAATCGTAAATGATGTTGCCGATGATCCGGACCTTGGACGAGCCCCCCTTGGAGCCCACCGCGGCGCGGCCGAATCCAGACAGCTCGTTCGCACAGACCCAGCAGTCGCCCCCCTCCTGCTCACCCGAAACCATGAAGGTGACACCCCAGGCGTTCACGGGACTCCAGTAGGTAGTGTCCGCCACCCGGTTCCGCCGCACCAGGCCTCCGTTGACCCCCCAGAGGCTCAGACCGTAGGCGTTGTTCCCTCCTTGAGCCGCGTTGTGGGCGAGGTCATTGTCCTCCACGAGCACATTCACCGCGCCGGAGAAGAACATCGGAGTCCAGTGGGTGAAATAGATGGTCAACCCGCGGACCACCATAAAATCGCTACCCGTGGCGGAGAGGAACCCGCCCTGATCCACCTCGAAGGACTCGGCGGCCACGTCCATGTCCGCCTGGGGGTACAGGTAGATGTAGCAGTCCGCGCTGTCGTCTCCACAGGCCGTTCCCGCGTCGTCGGCCTTGGTCCACTCACCCACCGAAAGCTCGCTGGCGTCCACGTGAAAGGACGTGCCATAGGGTCCGGCCCGGTGGTCAATGCGCGACCCGTCCGAGGTCCACATGCCCGCCGGATCCCGCTCCAATTCATGGGTCGGCGCGCGGTACAACCCGCCCGACACGGCCTCGAAATCGCTGCCCGCAAACAGCGCCGAACCGTACAACCGCGGAGTCGCTCCCTCGTCGGCGCGGATGACAAAGTACTCCGTGGCCGAACCCGTGCGCCTCACATCGTGACGAAAACTGCCGTTGGGATAGTTGCCAAACAGGCGGTACTCGCCCTGGAGCACGGTAACGATGCCCGGCACCGAATCCGCCGCGGCGAAGGCCGCCCCAAAGGTGCAAAAGGGCGCCGCCCGGGTGCCTGCACCCAGATCGTCGCAGTCGGACACCCCCACGAAGACCTCGGGCCAGTCCTCTCCCACGGGGGACTGAAGCGGCTCCGGGCAGGCGGTGGACACGGGCACGTTCTGGTTCACATCCCCCTTGCTGCCACCGCAAGCGGCCGCCAGGACCATCGTGATCACGACAAGGCCCGAAAGGACGCGACCTACACCCAGCGAACCAGGGCCCATAGAAGCTACGCACGACCGACTCATGACACCTCCCGGATCCCCGGCTGAACCACCGGGGCTGATGTTCGCACTATAGCAAAAACGTCTCACCAGAACGGTTGCGTATTATGTACACCCATTATTTCAACAACCAGGTACCGGATTGATCCGGTACTCTGAGAGGGCATTGGACTTTTGGAGGTCGAAGATCATGCGGAGACATTCCTACCTGATCGTGATGGCGGCAGGGTTGCTGGCGATGGGGTGCAGTGACGACGATGGCGGGTCCGCCAACAGCAACGTCAACGACAACGCAAACGGCAACGTCAACACGACCATCGATCCGGACTGTGGGTCCATTCGCACCACGAGCTACACCGCCTCGGAGGGGGGCTGGTGTGAGTTCAGCCGGGACCTGGCCATCCTGCCGGACTTCGTGCGCAACGGGCTGACCTTTGCCATCGCCGAGCCGTGGAACGGCGGGTCCTACGGGGGAGAGCCCGGGGAGGCCTGCGGTGAGTGCTGGGAGCTGTCGAACTCCTGGGCCACGCAGATCGTGATGATGCACGACCTGTGCCCCATCCAGGGAAATCCCCTGTGCGCCGGAGCGATCCTGCACTTCGACCTGTCCCAGGAGGCGGCCGCGGCGAACCAGTCCGGCGGGCTGGAAGCGGCCTTCGCCCGTCGGGTCCCCTGCCCCGTCTCGGGCAACATTCACGTACAGATCAGCGACTGGAATGAGTGGGGCTACCAACGGCTGGCCTTTGTGAACCACCGCATCCCCATCCGCCATGCGAGCGTGCGGGCGTCACCGGACGGATCGTGGATCCCGTTCGAGCGATCCGGAGGGGCCTGGCAGGTGACAGACGGCCCCGAGCCGGCCGACGGCGACAGCGTTGTGTACCGCTTCGAGTCCGCCCAGGGCCAGGTGGTCGAAGGCGCCAACCCGCTGCCCTTCACCACGGTCTCGCCGGGCACCACTCCCCTGGTGCATGACACAGGCATCCAGCTCGACGACCAGCAGCCCCCCGACGGTGTGTGCGAATACGTGCCCGCGGGGCTTGTCTACGGCGACGAGTGGGGCGGGATCCCGGAGGTGCGCTGGATGCCGAACCCCTGGAGCGACACGGACGTATCCGAGACCAGCGAAGGCTGCCACGACGACTCCGCCTCCTGTGTTCGGGTGGACAACATGGGTAGCTGGAGCGGCATGCACATCTACACCTGGCAACCCTTCCCCACCGACTCCTTCGCTACCCTCACACTGTGGGCGCGTACCCTGGAAGGCACCATGGACCTGGCCGTGGGCCCAAGCCATGAAGGAACCGTGTGCGGCGAGCAGCAAGTGCTCGTCTCCACCGAGTGGACCGAGATCACCTTCGACCTGGCCGCCGCCTGCAACTCCGCCCCGATGCTATCATCAATCACACTATCTCACGGCGGCGACGCAGTACCCCTACTACTCGACAACATCCTCTTCGAGTAAGCCGATTCAGGCGTTGGGCCGGGCCCGGGGGGAGCGTCCGAGGCGGTAGGCGAAGCCGCGTAGGCGGCGTAGGTCGGGGGGGGTGCCGTCGTCGTAGAAGAAATAGGCTGGCATGTCTCGGCGGTGGCGAAGAAGGCTCTCCTCGATGAGGCCGTTGTCGCAGCCCCAGCAACTGGTGATGACCACGCCGTCCACCGGCGCGGTGTCCCAGTGGTGCACCACGCTGCCCACGACCAGGACCGAGCCACCGTTGGTGGTACGGTCGATCATGGGCTGGGCGGCGCGTAGGGAAGCGCGCACGTCGGGCATGGGCAGCCACGAGTGGAGTCGGCGCACCCGGCGATAGAGCTCGGTACGCACCACGCCCATGGTCAGGAGGTAGCTGAGCTGCTGCGACCTCTTGGCGCCCCTTCCAAAGAGCAGATGCGGGTGATCGATGGCCAAAAACTCCAGGAAGTCGCACAGGGGCTCGGCCAGAGCGCGCACCCCGAAGTCGGCGAGGTGGTGGTAGAGACCGCCGTTGGCGAAGTCGTTCCCCTTGGTAAGCGCGTCACCGGACACGAAGATCGTGCGCAGGGAGCGCCCTTGAGCCATGGCCTCGTAGCCCGCGTGGTCCCGGGCGGCTTCGTCCACGATGGCACAGAGCTCTCGCCAGGTTTGCCCCAGGCGCCCGACCGCTCCGAAGGAGCGCCCCACGGGCTGCTCCAACACCTCCACCAGATGCGCCCCACGCTCCCGATAGCGACATTCGTAGGCGACGCGGTCCTCGGCCAGGGGCAGATGGTACAGGTACAGTTGCTGCAACAGATCCTGGGTGGCGAGCCCTGCCCAGGTGCGGGCCGCCATGCCGGCGCCGCCCGCCAGGCGAATGGGCAACACCCGCACCTGGTCGGCCAGGCCGCCCTTCTGCAAGGCCAGCTTGTCCTTGATGGGGAAGGCGCCGGCGCGGCACTGGCGTCCGCTGAGCTGCATGAGCCTCAGGGGCCGGTCCGGCGGATGCTCGTCCAGGTACTCCCGGAAGGCGCCCCAGATCAACTGATAGGAGAGACACTCCTTACCCGAGCAGTCGCGCTGACCCAAGATCAAGCTGTTGTGAGACAAGGGCGGGGCGGACACGGCGTCCAGGCCGTAGGAGCGGTACACCGCGGCGAGGACAGGACCGAGATTGTCGGTGCCGCTCAAAAAGACGTAGCGCGCGTTATGGTCGAGGTAGGGTCCGTCCCGCTTGGCGGGCTCGGCCAGGGAGATGGCGTCCTGGGAGGCAGGAGACGACAACGACGACGACCCGGATGCTGACGACGACGCTGACCCCGATGCTGACGCGATCTGAGCGCGGTGCTGGGCCACGGACTGCCCGAAGGCCTGGATACGGGTGATATAGCCCGCCTCACCGCCGTGGCCGTCGGACTCCAGAATGGTGTGCGGGTACCCTTCGAGCAGCGCCCCGAAGACGTGCTCGGAAAAGGACGCCGGACCGCAGCCGAAGGAGGAGAGCATCAGCGGGTAGACGTCCCCCTCGGACCGGGCGGACGCCGCGGTGCGGACGGCACGGTTGGCATCCCCCCAGTGGATCTTGGGCTGCAGTGGCGTACCGGGCACGATGGGGTAGCAGTCCATGGGAATGGCCAGGGCGCCGTTCTGCCTCAGAAGCTGCGGAATAGAGGCGTTGATGGCCGGGTCGTGAATCACGTGCAAGGAGCCGCAGACCACCACCGCCGGATGGCCGTGTTCCCGGGCATAGACCAGCGCCTCGTGCCCCAGGTCCAGGCAGGCCAGTTCGTAGCGGTGCTGAGCGGCGTTGGCGTCGGCCACGGCGGCGCCCAGATCCAGCGGCCCCACGCGCAGGGTCGGGTCCACCTCCCTCAAGGCGTCCACCACCCGCATGGCGTTTGACACCTGGCTGTGGGCCTTGTCGAAATAGAGGCTCGGCACCACCACACGGGTGGCGCTTTGGCGAGCCTGGAGGCCGGCCCGCACCAGCTCAGGCATGGCCTGCTCGGTGACGCAGGGCTGCCCGCCCGGACCTTGGGGATCCGCAATCTCGATGATCTTCGGAAACAGGATCAGCGGCTCCTGGACGTCGCACAGGGCGTGGGCGATTTTGGCCGGTCCGCAGGAATCGAAGCTGTTGCAGAGCTGCTCGCCCCGGGTCAGGGACTCCCCCGTGGAGCGGAGCAACCGGACACCGTAGCCGAGACGATCCAGCA
>JAOZUO010000091.1:19399-29739 GCA_029938605.1 Deltaproteobacteria bacterium
CGGCAAAGGGATCCGGCGCGCCCTTGTCCAGCTTGGCGTGGACGCCACGGCGCACCTCGTACTTGGGGCACGCGCCGCCGGACAGGGCGATGCGTCGCTCGTCGCCCACCCGGATCACCGTGCGCTCAATGGGACAGTGCGTCGCACAGGCCTTGTCGCGACACACGAACTCGGACCGCTCCTCCACATCGGCGCGACGGAGCTCCGCCAGGTCCAGGGGCTGGCGCCCAACCAGGCGGGCGCGACCCACCTCATCGATGACCCCCAGACCGATGCCCCAGGCCCCCATGGCGCCCGGGTTGGGGGGGACGACGATCTTCCGTCCGGTCACCGCGGCGAAGCTCCAGGCCAGGCCCGGGTTCTCGGCGGGCTTGCCCTGCAAAAACACCGTCCGCCCCAGGGTGCGCTGCCCCATGACCCGACTCAGGTAGTTGTGCACAATGGAGTATTGGAACCCCGCGAAGACGTCGCCCAGGGTGAAGCCATCCTTGAGGGCAGCGCCGGCGGCCTCGGCCACGTACACCGTACACATGAGCCCCAGGTCCGGAGGACGCTCCGCCTCCCGGGCCAGACGGGTGACCTCCTCGATGTCGCCCACGTCGTACAGGGCGGCCTGCTCCTCGAGGAAAGAGCCCGTGCCCGCGCTACAGGCCTTGTTCATGTCGCTCTCTACGATGCGCCCGCCGCTGACCCGCACGTACTTGGCGTCCTGTCCGCCGATCTCAATGACCGACAGGTCCCGACCGCCGTCGGGGTCCACGCGAATGGCCGCTGTGGCGTGGGCCACGATCTCGTTGAACACCACCGGAACGTTGCCTGGAAACACCGCCCGCAGGAGCTGGGCCACGGCCTCCCGGCCGGATCCTGTGACGCCCACGCCGCGGATGTCGGGCTGGCCCCGACCCAAGATCGCCTCCACCAGACGACGGGCCGCGTCCACGGGGTTGCCCCGGGTCCGATCGTACACGTCCACCAGGGGGGCTCCGGTCTCTATGTCCGTGAGGACGGCCTTGGCCCCGGTGGAGCCGAGGTCCAGCCCCAGCACCGCCGGGCGCTCCGCCCAGTCCCGCCGCGGGGGAGCCGCCTCCAGAACGGTGACATTCTCCTGGTGCTCGGCCGCGGACCGCAAGACCGAGAAGTGGCGCACCTTGCGCTCGTACAGCAACGCCCCCTCCCGAGGCAGCGCGAACCCACGATCGAGCCCACGATCAAGCCCACGATCAAGCCCACGATCGAGCCCACGCCCGAGCCCACGCCCGAGTCCAGGCCCGCCGTGGCCGGCGAGGACCGCCGCGCCCAGCCCCTCGAGATGTAGCGCCTTCGGGTGCACGTGCACTCGCTGTCCCACCAGCTCGCTCAGGCTGTCGACCAGCGATGTGATGCGGCTGCAACCGCCCACCAGGTACACCGGGCCGTCCACGTGGTTGCGCGCCAGGAGACCGGCCACATTGCGCGCCACCGAGGTGAAGAACCCGGCGAAGAGATCCCCGGCCGGCCGCCCCTGGTTGGCGAAGTGGGTCATCTCACTCTTGGCAAAGACCGAGCAACGCGCGGTGATGGGAATGTGCCCCGCCGCTTCCAGAGCCAGCCGGTCCGCCTCCGCCACCGACAGACCAAACCGCTGGGCGATCTTCTGGATATTCTCGCCCGTGCCCGAGGAGCACTTGTCGTTCTCCAGGAACTGGTAGCGAAATCGAGGACCGCGGCCGTGACCGTGACCGCGGCCGTGACCGCCCTGGGCTCCGGACACCGGCTCCCGGGTGAGCACGCTGTAGCCCCGGGCGCCCACATTCACCAGGTTGAGCCGCGCAGGCAGCGAGGAGTCCAACTCCAGGGCGGCCTCGGCGCAGGCGTCCTCCGGCAACACCTGGGCCGGCGACAAAAACTCCTCGGCATAAGCGCCGGTGACGCCCAATCCATCACAGCGCCAGATCCGAGCACGCTGGTACCAGTCGTCAAAGACGGAGAATGGATGGCCGCCGTGGGTCAGTTGCTCAGCAGTCTCCACCGTCAGCTCGCCGTGGTCGTCCACCGCGCCGACCACGAACCGGGCCGAAGCCTTACCGAGATCACAACCAGCTACTCTACGGGACTTCATAGGGGACCAATACCTCTCTCAAGAACGTCTCTACGCCGGTACCCATATCACAGATCCAACAACGGACACGCTTGACATGCCCGACGAACGCGGGATGATCCACTCTTGGATCGTGACCCAAGAACAGACAGGAAAAGACAGGAAAAGACAGGAGAAGACATGCGAGCCCTCGTGACCCTCCGCCCGACGGAGTCCAAAAAGCTCATCGCCCAAGCCGTGGCGAAAATGCCCGAGGTGCGCCAGGCGCTGGCCGACGGCATCGTCATCATCGGCACGGGCTCCACCAACGCCGACGTGGTGGAGACCTGCACCGGAGACCCGGTGGATCGCGCGCGTTTTCTCGCCGGCATGATCACCCGGGGCATGACCTGCGTCACCCCACGCGACGAGCGCAAGCCGAATCTGGTGCTGGTGCGCGGCGAGGCGCGAGACATGACGCCCACCGAAGCGCTGGACCTGCCCGCCGAGCACAAGGTCCTGATCAAGGGCGCCAACGCCGTGGACCCGGGCGGCATGGCCGGCGTGCTCATGGCCGCCCCGGACGGCGGCACCATCGGACGCCTCCTGGGCACCTTTCAGGCCGGTGGCTGGCCCGTGGTGGTACCCGTGGGTCTGGAGAAGCTCATCCCCTCGGTGGTCGACGCCGCCTCGCGCATGGGTCGCACAACCTTCGACCGCAGCCTGGGCGCCAAGGTGGGCCTCATGCCCGTCACCACCCGCTTCCTCATGACCGAGAAAGAGGCCCTGTCCAGCCTCGCCTACGTCGGCGTCACCCAGGTGGCCGCCGGCGGCATCGGCGGCTCCGAAGGTTCCGTCACCCTGGTCCTGGAAGGCGACGCTCCCGCCGTGGAGACCGCCCTGGACACCATCGAATCCATCAAGGCCGCCGACGCCCAGACCCCGACCCCCGACCCGGTCCTCTCCGTCTGCTCCAACTGCCAGCTCCCCTGCGACTACGCCGGAAAGCCCCCCGCCGACCTCCCCCGATTCCTCGCAGGCTGAATCTTTATCAGTCTGTACCCTGGGGCACCAGGTGCTCGTTGAAGTAGGCGCACGCAACCAAGGACAGCATCGCCGTAATATGCCAAACCTCCAGCAGCCCCAGAATGTTCCACATTCCCGCCAGATGATTCGTCTCAGCCAAATGTGAAACAGAAATGGCCCCAGAATGTTCCACATTCCCGCCAGATGACTCATCTCAACCAAATGTGAAACAGAAATGGCCCCAGGGTGTTCCACATTCCCCCCAGATGATTCATCCGAGCCAAATATGAAACAAATTCCCCAATCCGGGGCACCGTCAGCAATGAACGATGACGCTCGCGGGACCTGGCCGGGATTGACGAGCGTCGAAGGCCGGCCCTGCGCCTCAGGCGACGACGCCGACACCCTCTGTTGGCCCCTTTGCAACGGCGTTGACAGTATTGTTTGACCTCATCATACTTGATCCGTGGTTGTGAGGCGCATCATGGGAAGATTGCAATCGCGCTGCGGAATGGCTGGCTTCGCGGTGTCCTGTGCCGCCATCATGTTGGTTGCTGCCTGCGACCATCGTAGCGTTGGGATGGACCACGACGGCGGTTTGCCCGATGTCCCGGACGCGTCGGTAACGGGGGCTCCGCGCTGGGCAATGACCGGAGCGAACGCACGCCGCAACGGGCGCAGCATCTTTGTGGGCCCGAGTGCTGGAGAGATGGAACCAGAGCATGCGGTCGTGATCCTCGCATCGGCGGATGGGTACGACACGACCACCGCGGTAAATGCGGTGGGGCCGGATGGCGCAGTCTTCGTACATCTACGTGACGCAGACCAGCATGGGCAGGTGCTGTCGCTTCGACCGGATGGGGAGGTTCGTTGGGTGTTCCCGGATGAGCCCGTTGCGGTGCTCGGCGGCCTCGCCCTGAGTGTGGCGGGGCAGCTGACTTTCGAGGGCCGGATCGTGGTGGAAGGGACTGATCCGGGCTGGCCGGATCTGTTTGCCTTCGTCAACTTGACCGTTGACGCGGACCTTCGGTGGGCCTAGCTCCCGGCAGAACAACTGACCAGATACGGCGGTCTCCGGCAATTCAGCTCACCCGTTTTCGATGTCGAGGGAAACATCTACATCGTGCTGACGTACGAGCAGCAGCATGATCATGAGTTCACCAGCTACCTCCACTCATTCAGTGCCGACGGTCAGCCGCGCTGGAGTTGGAACCGCATGGTCGGCACCTTCACTGCCATACCCGCGATAAGCTCGGACGGCACTCTGTATGTGAACGTGGATCGGGATGTCAGTGGGATGGACAGCGACCCGGAGAATGGGCTGTACGCGCTGGATCTCGACGGGAATGAGAAGTGGTTCGTCCCACGCTCAAGCTACGAGATCGGCCACATTGCGATCGGTGACGATGGCACGGTGTACACGAATGCGGAGGTGGAAGCCGATGGGTCCACAGCCACGATGCTGACCATCGCCCCGAGTGGTGAGCTGCTGCAGCAGTTCTGGCCACCCGAGGTCCACACGTTCTGGGGGACGAACGTCGCCATTGCCGCCGACGGTACGGTTTACGCAGCAGCCAGGGTTCGAGACGATGCCGACGATCACTCCTACAGGGGAAAGCTCTTCGCCCTTCATCCAGATGGAACGCTGAAGTGGTCCAGGGAATTCGAGCAGTGCCCAACGGGCGGCTTGGCGATCGACGCGACCGGAGCCGTCTATCTCTCGACGTATGACAGGGGAGGGATGGATCCATCCGGGATCATGGGCTTCGAGCCGGATGGCGCCGTCCGAATGTCTCTGAACCTTGGTGAGAGATTGACTGACGGGGACGGGGTATCCGGGCCGAGGTTCTTTGCCACTTCGGTCGTGCTCGCCGACGATGGATTGCTCTACGTCGGCTCACTTAACGGTAAGCTACACATCATTCGAGATCCATCTTCGTCTGACTGACATAGCTGCGGTCTCCGGGAATCCCGGGGCGATTCATGACCCTAAAACCGCTTCTACTTGGGCGCCAGGTGCTCGTTGAAGTAGGCGCAGTCTTTTTCGATGGCCTGGGGCATCTCCTTGGCGGAGAGCTTTTCTAGCATGCCGCCCACGGCGAAGATTTTGAAGATGACGTCCATCTCCACCACGATGCGGCATTTGCCATCGCCGGCGGGTCCTACGCGGATGTGCCCTTTGACGGAGATGCGCTTGCGCAGGTTGTCGGGCTTGTACTCCACATCGATGGTGTTCGTGGAGCGGCGCCAGGAGGCGTGCTCCTCCATGCGGGTGTTCTCTCCGAGGATCTTGCGCACGGGCATGGGGGCATCCAGCCTCGAGATCGACTCGGCCACATGGCTCCAGACCTCACCTTCGCAGTGGGACTCGAGCACCGCGAAGGAGACATTGCCGACTCCCTTTATTTCGCGCTCGGTCCGACTCTTCTCCTCGAAGTACTGCTCAAGGTAGAACCCGGGCTCACAGTGGTAGATAGCTTCGGTGCGTAGCAGCATAGGGTCGATTTCCTGGTGCCAATGAGCGGCAATTTGCCCTCTCCCCAAAGCGTTGTCAATGATCGGCCGGGGCCTCATACATGAGATAGACACTTTCGTGCATTCCCAAGGCCTCGTAGGTCTGCTGGGCCCGGTGGTTGTCGCGCTCCACGTAGAGGCGGAAACCGCAGACGTGGTCCCTCTCGGTGGCCCGCGCCCGCACGAAGTCGTAGAGCTGCCGGTACACCCCCTGCCGCCGAAATTCGGGACGCACGTAGACCGACTGGATCCACCAGAAGTCAGCGTTTCGCCAGTCGCTCCACTCCTTGGTGATCATCAGCGATCCCACGAGCTCACCACCATGGCGCGCCACCACATAGAAGCCACGAACCCGCTGGTCGATCAGCGCCTTGACTCCGGCGGTCAAGGTCTCGTGATCCAGCTCCTTGCCCTCGGTCTCCCTGGCCATGGCCTGGTTGAAGCCCACGAGGGCTTCGGCGTCTGCCCACTGCCCGATGTCAATTTGGAGCTCAGTGTGCAACGGATGGATCCATGAGCGACGGACGGCTCATTCCTCGATGGGCAGCAAGTAGCCGTAGAGCCTCGCAACGCGTCCCGTCTCGTCCAACTCGGGTACTATCCAACAGCCCCGGGCGAGATCCCTTCCGTCCTGACTCTGATATCGCAGGGTCTGCCTGAGCGTTGGGGGCTGGTCTTCGGCGAGACAGGTGGTGATGTCGTCGAACACCGACGGGTAGATGACCCCCAACCGGGTCGTGTCGATTCGCTCTCCGGCCAGATCCACCACCCCCTTGCGGGCGAAGTCGGCGAAGGGCTCATTGGCCCACTCGATGCGTCCCTCGGCGTCGAGCTGAAACAGCGGCGTGGGGCACAACTGGACGAACTGCACATGGCCGGGCTCCACCACATCCCGCACCACCCGGGAAGCGTCTTCGGTGGGTGGCGCCTCGTCGGGGGGGATCTGCGGCTGGGAGGACTTGCCGAAGGCGTGAAACACTCCGGTACGCGCCAGGTCCCGCACCGGCGGTGAACGCTGCTTCGGTTTGAAGGCCTCTTCGGACTCGATCTCCGCGGTGACCGGTCGTTGTCCGACGATCTGGCGCTCGTCTACAATCTTGGTGATGCGTTTGTTGTCGTCTTTGCCCATGAAGAAATCTCTCGTTTTCACTCCGCTGGAGTGTGCCACAGCCCTGACGGCAGATCCACCTCGACTCTGATCGCACCAGAAGCACCTGAAGTACCTGATCCACCTGACCTACCCTACTCCAACGAGTCGATCTCCGAGGCGAGGTGCTTTTCGTAGCACTCACGGCAGATGTTCTCGGACAGCTCCACGTCCGCGTTCTGGGCGAGGTACCGCTCGATCTTCGCCCAGGCATCTTCATCCGTGCGGATCCGGCGGCAGTAGATGCAGACCGGCAGGATGGCCTTGAGCTCCCCCACCTCCCGCTGAAGTGACAGGATCCGCTCCGCCACCTGCAGCCGGGTGGCCAGCAGGCCAATATCCACGGGCTTGGTAAAAAAGTCGTCCGCGCCGGCGGACATGCCAAGGCGAAAGCTGCTCTCATCCACCTTCCCGGTGACCAGGATCACGTAGGTGTACTGAGGCATGGGCTCGGCGCGAATCCGCCGACACACCTCCACACCCTCCAGCCCAGGCATCATCCAGTCGAGGGTGACCAGCGGAAACTGTCCATCCTTGAGCACCCGCCAAGCGTCCACGCCGTTGTCCACGGTGGTGACGTCATGTCCAAGCTTGGAGAACACCCCCTTGAGCAGGGCACAGGTGAGCCGATCGTCGTCGGCGACGAGTATTTTCATAGCTATCTCTCGCGTGTTTAACCGCACAGTAGCAGAGTCCATGGCTCGCCGAAAGCCACCCCCGTCGCTCACCGACATGCTAGGCTTGGGGCCATGAGAACGACTGGAGCCACGATTGCTGTTTTCGCGTTGCTCACCCAGCTCGCATGCTGTGGGAGCAATGGAAGCTCCGATGACGCCGACGGGGGTGTGGGAGCCGATGGCGGCGCGGGGACGGACGGCGGCGCGGGGACGGACGGCGGCGCGGGAGTAGACGGCGGCGCGGGAACAGACGGCGGCGCAGGAGCGGACAGCGGAACCCTGGCCGACAGCGGCGCGGGAGCGGATGCACAGGGTCCGCTGCCATTTTGGGCCAACACCCACATCGACTACTCCGGGGGCGGGGTCGCCGAGAGCGTCGACCTGGACGACTGCTACTTCTGCGACGCGAGCGATGCGAGCACCCACACCCTGATTCGCTATCAACAGGGAGGGGGGTACACGATCTGGGCGCTGTACATTCCCAACGGCGCCACCACGGGGACGCACCCCCTCTCCACGGACTACACCGGTTTCTACGCGACCCTGTCGGCCAATGACGCTTCCCTGCCCGCGGCCGCGCGGGGCTTCTACTTCGGCAACGTCAATGCGGGCAGCGTGACCCTGACCAACGTCGACCTCTCCCCCGGCGGATCGGTGGACGGCACCATCGACGTCTCCTGGACCAAGGACGGCGTCACCGCCCACCTGGTGTCGACCTTCCACGCCACACTGCCCTGACACCGGCCGCATGCGCCACGTCCCTCAGAGCCAGACCCTCGAGCTTCCGTCCGACGACGCGCGCGTCGTGGTGGTATCTGACACCCACAGTCGCCCGCACGCCGACCTGTTGACCCTTGTGACCCTGCGCACCCCGACGCTGATCCTGCACGGCGGGGACATCGGCTCGGGCCCCGGGCTCGACGAGCTGGAGGCCATCGCCCCGGTGGTAGCCGTACGCGGCAACGTAGACGGCCGAGACAGCGCGTTGCCAGACTCCGTGGACCTGACTCTGGAACGCCCGAACCAACCCCGTCTTCGGCTGCTTCTCACCCACATCGCCGTGCAGCGAATGCACCTCCTGAGGGCGGTGCGATCCCGTGCCCAGGCCGCCGACGCCCAGCTGGTGGTGTTCGGCCACTCCCACATGCCCTTCGTAGGTCGGGATGGGCGCTTCGCCCTGTTCAATCCGGGCTCGGCGGGGCCGCGCCGCTTCGGGCTCCCCATCACCTTCGGCGTGCTGGAGCTCAGCGGTCACGGACTGGATCTGTATCACGTGGATCTGCAGACGGGCAGACGTTGGGTCCCCCTGAAAACCGGGGGGAACGGGGAGAACGGGGGGAACGGGGGGAACGGATGAATGGAGGCGCGGAGCTACTTCGACGCAGCGACCGCTGCACCGGCCTTCGACAAATAGGCGCCGAGACGCAGCTCGCCGTCGCCGTCGAACTCGATGAACTTCACGCCCATGCCCGTTCCGTCCTTCTCCAGGTTCACCACCTCGCCGTACACCCGCACCTCCTGCTCGTCACCAGGGAGTGGGATCCGCAAGGCGATTCGGGTGCCCAGGGGATGGGGTACGATACGCTCAAAGTAGGCCCCTCCAACGCTCACGTCCCCCGTGCGCCGCAGGGCGGAGTGCCCCTTCTCCACCTCCTCCATCCACATCTCCAGGGGAACGCGCGGCTCCGCCCGGCGGTCCTCGCCACGTCGACGCTCCTGGTTTTCAACCTGCTCGTCATTTCGCCGGTCGCCATTGTGGCGCTCGCTACGTCGCGGGCTCTCGTCGAGAGCACTGGTGCGCGGTTTCGAATCGTCCACGTCTCGCTCCTTGAGGGTTCGCCAAGAGTCTGCGCTATACCCACCGCCACGTCAAATGAGTACCGCTGGGCCGCTAGGGTGTCGATGGACGCTTTACTTTGACTACGGCTCCTCTATTATCGATGTACATTCTTCGGGCCAAACTCTGTAGGGTCCGGGAAAAAGGACCCCAACAGCGTACCTGGGTGGTGAAGGGCGGCGGGTGGCAAACCATGAGCTTCGAAAGAAAAACCATTGGGTTGATCATGAAGGCCTGGGGCCTGGCCAACCGGGGGACCTCGATCCTGCGCGATCAACTGGGCGGAATCTCGGGATCGGGCTCTGATACCGCTGACGAGATGGCCCAGCTTCAGCCCCTGCTCGACATCTCCCTCAGCGGCATCATCATCCACGAGGCGGGGATCATACGCGTAGTCAACCAGACCATAGTCGAGCTGTTCGGGTATAAGGAGAAGGAGCTCGTGGGCGAGTCCGCCCTGCGGTTCGCGGCCCCGGAGTCCTTCGACGAGGTGTGGCGGCAGATGGCCGCCAGGCGGGATCATGCATTCGGGTTCGTGGGGCTGCGCAAGGACGGGTCCACCTTTCAGGCGGAAGTGCGCACCAGCGCGTTCCGCTACCAGGGACGCCCCGCCCGCATTGCGTCGATGCGCGACGTCACCGCCCAACGCGCCGCGGAGGACCAGCTCTCCGAGTCCGAGACCAAGTACGAGATCCTCATGGATAAGGCCAAGGTGGGCGTAAGCATGATTCAGCAAGACCAGCTGGTCTACGTCAACCAGGCCGCGGCCGACATGGTCGGCTACACGCCCTCCGAGATGCTGCACCTGCCCCTCGAGAACCTCCTCACCCCGGAGTCCGCCACCGCGCTGAAGGAGCAGGTCAGGAAAAGAAGAGCGGGCGAAGATAGGCCCAACGTCTACGAGCTCGGGATGGTCTGCAAGGACCGGTCCATCAAGGAGGTGGAGGTCACCGCCGCACCGGTTCAGTACCGAGGGCGCGGGGCCAACATGGGCGTCATCCGCGACATCACCGAAGCCAAACAGGCCGAGCGCGCCCTGCGCGACTCCGAGGAGCGCCTGCGAATTCTCAACGCGGAGCTCGA
>JAOZUO010000091.1:29839-32414 GCA_029938605.1 Deltaproteobacteria bacterium
TTGCGCCAGGTGCGGGACACCGGAAACCGCGTCACCTTCGAATACAGCGCGGAGGGTCCCGCCGGCTGGGTCCACTTCGAGGCCACCCTCTCGCCCATCGCGGACTCAGCCGACGTGCTCGGCGTGGTGAGCAACATCACCGAACGAAAGCAGTCCGAGGCGCAGCTGGTGCGCATGGAGAGGATGGCGGCCCTGGGCCAGCTACTGGCCGGGGTGGCCCACGAGATCAACAACCCCGTGAACTTCATCTACGGCAACCTGTCTCTCATCGCCGACGCCTGCGCGAATATGCAAACGCTCACGCAGGAGACACTCGGAGCCGCTCCAACCCAGGCCCAAAGCGATCGCCTCGAGGAGATCATCGGCACCCCGGACCCAGCGGTATTCTTCGCCGACATGAAGGGCATCGTGACCGACTGCACCGAAGGCGTCCGGCGCGTGCGCAAGATCGTGCAGAGCCTGCGCAGCTTCGCCCACCCGGAACGGGACCGGCGCGTCCCCACCGACGTCCGCCAATGTCTGGACAACACCCTCACCCTGCTATCCCACGAGCTCGGTGGGCGGATTCAGGTGGTGCGAAACTTCGCCGAGGTCAAGCCGGTGAACGCCGACCCGGCGCAGCTCAACCAGGTCTTCACGAACCTGTTGCTCAACGCCTCCCAGGCCATAGACGGCCCTGGGGAGATCGCCATCGGCACAACCACGGACGGAGACGACGTGGTGGTGACCGTACGGGACACCGGTCACGGCATCCCGGAATCGGATCAGGATCGGATCTTCGAACCCTTCTTCACCACCAAGGAGATCGGCCAGGGCACCGGACTCGGGCTCGCCATCTGCTATAGTATCGTGGAAGCTCACGGTGGACGAATCGAGCTGGCGTCCACGGCCGAACGTGGCAGCACGTTCACAGTACGAATTCCGGCGGGAGGCTAGAAAAATCCCCGTTACGAGGTACTAGACCATGCCGCGCTCCAACCGGCCCGCGATCTTGTTCGTCGACGATGAGCAGGAAAACCTGAACCTGTTTAGCAACCTGCTTAAGCGTCACCACCGCGTGGTGACCTGCCGGAGGGGCGCCGAGGCCCTGCAGCTGCTGGAGAAGGATCGGATCGCGGTGATGGTGTCCGACCAACGCATGCCCGATCTCAGCGGTATCGAGGTATTGACGCGGGCCCGGGAGATCTCGCCGGAAACGGTGCGCATCCTGGTCACCGCGTACCCTAACCTCGACGTGACCATCGAGGCCATTAATCAGGGTCGCGTGCGCCGCTACCTGGAAAAACCCTGGGAGCCGAACGAGCTGCGGGCCCTCATCGCGCAGTCCGTGGAGCACTATGAGCTGACCCGGCACAACCGGAAGCTGGTGGATGCCCTGAGGGAGCGCAATATGACCCTGGAGGAGCAGAGCGCCAAGATGACCCAACGCAACGCCGAGCTCAAGAGATTGGACAACGTCAAAACCGAGCTAATCACCAACGTCTCCCACGAGCTAAGGACGCCACTGGTCTCCATCCGCGGCTACGCTGACCTGATGCGCATGGGTCGTATGGGGGACGTTACCGAGCAGCAGCAACGGGCCCTGGAAGTCATCGGAGTGAACGTCAAGCGGCTGGTGGGAGTCATCGAAGATCTGCTGGACCTCTCCCGTTTGGAGCGCGGCACCGTATCCATCGATCACGCCCCCCTGGATGTGAACGAGGTGCTCGAGCAGCTCGCCGAGGCGCTCCGTGCCCGCGCCGAGGAGGCCGATGTGCACCTGGTGCTACAGACCACCGACCAGCCGCTGGTGGTCGATGGCGACCGTCGACGTCTGGAGCAGGCCTTCGCAAACCTGTTGGACAACGCCCTCAAGTTCAATCACCCCGGCGGAGAGGTGTCCGTTGAGGCCCGACGTGAACCATCTGGCACCATGGTGGTCGAAGTGCGCGACACCGGCGATGGCATCCCAGAGCCACACCTGGCCCACATATTCGAACGGTTTCATCAGGTAGACTCCTCCTCCACACGCCGATACGGAGGCACCGGCATCGGGCTGTCCCTGGCCCGCCAGATCCTACGCGACCATGGAGGCGATATCGAGGTCTCATCCACCGAGGGCACCGGGAGTGTGTTCACGGTGTCATTGCCCTCGTCCCAGCTGAAGCTGCCGTCCGTCGCCGCGCCCATGGAAAGCGGTCCGCTCCCCCGCGCCGCCACCCCCGTCCCGAAGACGACCGGGCGCAACAAAGTACTGGTGGTGGACGACGACCGGGATCTGTTGGAGTACACCACCGAGCTCCTGACCTCCGAGTCCATCGGCAGCTACACCGCTCTGGACGCAGAACAGGCGCTTCACCTGGCCCGCACGACCGAGGACATTGGACTGATTCTATTGGACATCGCCATGCCCATCACCGACGGCATGACGCTGTGTCGGACCTTCAAGAACGCCCCCGAAACCAGCTCCATCCCCATCTATATGGTCTCGGCCCGGGTGGGCGCCAAGACCGTGCGCCAGTCCCTGCAGGCGGGCGCGGATGGCTACCTGGTCAAGCCCTTCGAAACCGAGGAGCTCCTCTCCATCGTGCGGAGG
>JAOZUO010000234.1 GCA_029938605.1 Deltaproteobacteria bacterium
CTACAAGAAGGGCGGCAGCAGATCCTCCGTGAGGATCTCGTAGATCGCCGTGGCGTCGTTTCGCTCCAGGGTGAACGATACGGTTTCGCCCAGGACTGAGGCGGCCACCGCGCTGCTCACGCCACCTTCGCCGGTGAGCAGGATGTCGTACGGGCCCGCAGTCAGGATGCGGTCGCCCTCGGCCACGCCCTGGAGATCGGCGTCGCTGCCCCCGACGATTCGTTCCACCACCACGTTCCCTACGGCCACCTGGTCCCAGGTGAAGCCCACGCCGATGTACTCCTCGGGGTCCACGTGATCCGTCTCGAGGTAGGGCTGCAGAGTTACCTGTCGGGCCGGGTAGTCGATGGTGAGCTGGTAGTAGCGCAGAAACGCCCCGCCGAGCAGTGCCTGGATGGAGCGTCCCACCTCTGCGCTGAGGTGCTCCAGGGCGTTTGAGCCCAGCACTACCAGGGCGGGCACGGAGGTCTGCACGGTGTCTACGCCCCCCTGGCTTGCGATTCGCAGGGAGGCGAGTCGGGTGATCACCACGTCCTGGGCGGCGTCCACGGTGAGCACCTGAAAACCTTCGAGCACGGGCCGCTCGGGACGCCAGTCCAGCAGATCCTGGTACAGGCTTTCGTCGACCACCACCGAGGAGGCGCCGGTGTCCAGCACGGCCAGCACGTCGTGGCCTTCGATGTCCAGCGTCATCACCACCCGGGTGGGCGGTACGGGCAGGTCTTCTCCCGAGGGCGTGGAGAGGAGCCCACCGCCGCGCAGCTCGAAGCTCCGGGTGGTGGTGGAGCCGAAGTCGCCACCCCCGGGGGGAGGAGCTCCGTCCAGGTCTGTGTAGAGCGTGGCCCAGGCGTCGCGGTAGTCCAAGGTCAGCGCGAAGTTGCGAAGAATGTCTCCCCCCACGATGCCGCCCACGGTCAACGCGCCCCCAAATAGATTCAGCACGGCGCAGTCCAGGTCGAGCACAGTGATTCCAAGGGTTTGTACCGTGGACGACGGGTAGACGCCCGGATCAAACGCATAGGCCGCGGCGTCCAGGAGCGTGGCCGGGGCGCCGGTGTCCAAGAGGAAATCGTGAGACTCCCCGTCGTCCACCGCCACCTCCACCTGGGGAACGTCCGAGTAGAAGGTGACCGGCACCGAAACGCCGGGCTCCCCGATATAGTCGAAGGGGAATGTGTGGTCCGGAGCGCCGCAGCTCTGGAGCCCAGGCAACAATAGCACCAGGCCGAACCAGACGAGGGAGTACCGGCGTGGGAGGAATCGCATGGTGTGAGTATACGGCATCGGTGCTGATTCGTGGTTGCCCCGGACCGATGGTTCGTTAAAAACTAGCCGTGGACCAGATATTGGCTATGGTGTTAGGTAGGATCTAGTCATGAATATACTGCGTACGTTCAGTCTCTTCAGTCTCTTCAGTCTCTCCTGTCTCCTGACGGTTCTGGTGTTCGGCTTTGGGTTCGGTTGCGGCGCCACGGGCTCGGGGGGAGACGCCCCGACGCGAACCCGGGGCATGCGGTTGCCGCCGGCTGCCGGCATGGAGACGACCTCTGCGCCGCGCGAGCCCATGGCGCCTACGAAAGTCATCGCGCTGTCGCGCCCGGCAGCCGGCCAGTCCCCCGGATCCGTTTCGGTCCTCCAGGCCCAGCCCACCGAGGCGGACCGGCTCCGCGAGGTGCTCAAGAGCAAGCCGCAGGATCACGACACCCGCCTCAAGTTGGCGCGGGTGCTGCTGTCGGCGGGCGCGGTGGCGTTAGCCGAGGCCGAGCTGCGCAGTCTACTGGGGGCCAAGACCCACGCCTCGACGGCGCGGGTGCTGCTGGTGCGGTTGCTCCGGGGGGTCTACCGACTGGAGGAGGCCGTGAAGCTGGGCAAGGTCCACGTGGCGGCTCACCCCAGGGACGTCGAAGGCCACAAGCAGCTCGCAATGGCGTTGTTGGCGTGGCGGGCGCGCCACGCCTCGGCCCATCAGATCCAGCTCGCCATAAAGCTCGCGCCGAAGCGGGCGGACCTCTGGCGCATCCTCGGCAACATCTACCTCAAGTGGCGTCGGCTCAAGAAGGCCGCCGTGGCGCTGGAGCGGTCGGTGCGGTTGGACCCCCAAAATCCGTGGCCCCTGACGTTGCTGGGAGATGTCTACTGGGGTCTCAGCCGTATCCACACCGCTGAGCGCACCTACCGCAAGGCCGCCGGCCTCAAGGGCGGGCCGCCGGTGTTCCGCGCCGTGGCTCTGGACAAGCTCGGCACCCTGCTGGTGCAGCAGCGAAAGCGCAAGACCGCCCGGGCTGTGTATGACGCCTGCAAGAAGATGTTTCCCACGCTGGGGTGTCCCTACACCCGGGCCGCGCTGCTCCCGCCCAACCCGATTCGCATGCCGGCCATGCGGCCGTTGGCCACCTACTGATCCCGCAACTCTTTTTGAGCAACTAGGCGCTGACGAAGGGGTTGCCGGTCTTCTCGTCAGCGACCTTGGTGGCGGGACCGTGCCCGGTGATGATCCGGGTATCGTCATCGAGGGTGTAGATCTTTTCGCGGATGGACTTCGAGAGCACCGCCATGGAGCCTCCCGGAAGGTCCGTGCGTCCGATGGAGCGGTAAAACAGGGTGTCCCCCGCCACGAGCAGCCCCTCGGCCGCGCAGTGGAAGGCCACCCCTCCGGGGCTGTGACCGGGGGTGTGTAGGACCTTGAGCTCGTGCTGTCCGAAGTTGATGGTATCCCCCTCGGACAGGAGGTGATCGGCCTTGGGCGGCTGGGGGGCGTCCAGACCGAACATGCGGCCCAACTGGGGCGCCGCGTTGTAGAGCTCCACATCGTCGGGGTGGATATACACCTCGGCTCCGGTCTCGTCCTTCACCTCTTTGACGGCTGAGACGTGGTCCACGTGGCCGTGGGTCAGTAAGATGGCGACGATCTTCAGATCCTCGCGGCTGACCCGGCCCAAGATGGTCTTCGCTTCGAAGCCGGGGTCGATGATGACCCCCTCCTTCTTCGTCTCGCAGCCCAGGATGATGGTGTTGGTCTGAAACGGCCCAAGGGCCATGACATGTTCGATCATGCGTGTTTCCTCTCAGATTCGCTGGTGCTGGGTGCCGGGTGTCGGGTCAGGTAAGCGGAGCTCCGCACTCAAGGCATTTGCGGGCAGTGTTGTCGACGAGGGAGCCGCAGAACTTACAGGGAATGCGAACCACCTCCTTGATCACCACCTCTCTTACCACGGCCGGCTCCGCTTCGCCAGCCGCCGCGAGCTTCTCGGCGAGGTCTTCGGACTCCTGCTCGAAGCGTTGGATCTGGGCGGCGTAGGCCGTACGAGCTTCGTCATCGACGGCCTTGCCCCAGCCCGAGAATTGGATCTCCACCGCCGCCGCGTCGCTCCCACGCTGCTGTACCTGGGCTCGCATCCAGATGCGTCGAAAAGAGACCGCGCCCCCAAACAGCGACCCCAGGATGTTGCCCCGATCCATCACCAGCCGGAAGTTCATCCGATCCGCCTCTTCCAGACGAAATCCCAACCCACGAAATTGTGCCAGCAGCCGATCAAAGGCCATCTGCCGCCGAATCGGAACCTCACACGCAAATCGCAAATCAGCCAAGTCAGTATCCCACCAAAGCTGTACTCCCCCCAACCGTGCGCTCCCCCCAAACTCCTGTCAAGATCGCTGCCGGCGCGACTCAGGCCTATCGCTCAGTGGACTTGATCTGCTTGCCGACTTGGACCAGGGCGGGGCGGATGAGGTCGTTTGCGAGGGTGTAGCCGGCTTTGAACACGGCGACGACCGTACCGTCTTGTGCTGGATCTGAGACTTCGGATGTGGCAGCCGCTTTGTGAAGGTTCGGATCGAAGGGTTGCCCCTGGGCGTCCACTTCGGAGACTCCCATGCCTTCGAGTGCGGAGAAGAACTGCTTTCGGACCATGATCAGACCCTGGCGGATCGCCTCGTACCCTGAGTCGCTCTGGAGGGACCGGTCGAAGTTGTCGAGCACCTCGAGTAGCTCCAGGGCGAGCTGACCTCGGAGCCGGGCCAGATCCCGCTGGGCCTCGCGCTCCAGGCGGCCCTTGGTTCTGGCCAGCTCCACCTCGGCGTCGGCCTTGTAGGCCTCAATGGTCCGGGCTACCTGTGCTTCGGCTCGCGCGGTGCGTTCCTCAAGCTGCTGCACGTAGGTGGGCTTGTCGTTGGAAAACTCTTTGGGTACCTCGTCCGGGATCGGGGCGTCCTCGGAGAAAGATGTGCGTCGATCGACGACTTTGACTTTTTTGCTACCTGGCATGTGTTGTCTCTGAGTACCTGCCCGACAATATGTGGATGATTTCCCCAGGAGCAAGCGGGAAGGGGGGCGTCTGGTTACTATCCCTTGACTTTGGGCGCTCAGGGCGAACAATTGCGGCGTGCCACGACGTGTCCTCTTTGCTGCTGTGCTTGTGCTGCTCGCCTATGTTGGCGGGTTCTTTTCGCTGTGGATCCAGGTGGACCCCTTTGCGGGCGGCGGGGCGGCCTTGCCCCTGGTGAGCGCCGGGTCCGGGGTCGCCTTTGCTGTGGCGGCCTGGTCGGTGGCCGGCGCGGGTCCTCCCAGGGGCTTTGCGTTGGTGGCCGCCGGCGTCTGCGCCGCTGCCCTGACCATCGCCGGTATCGTGGCTGTGTACGGTTGATCGCGTGGGTTGATAATTCCCTGACACCTGCGGAGACGGCGTCTGTGGTACGGCGGAGATCTGCTACACCTGTCCGGCGGACTGCGGCGTCTGCGACGGCATCTGTGGCGACGGGATTTGCGCGGGGTCCGAGACCTGCGTCACCTGCGCCTGGGACTGCGGCACCTGCCCGGACTGTGGCGACGGGAATTGCCTGGGCTCCGAGACGTGTCAGGATTGCCCCCAGGACTGCGGGTACTGCACGTCCATCTGCGGCGACGGGATCTGCAACTGGGGCGAGAACTGCCTGAACTGTATGGAGGACTGCGGTCAGTGCCCAGACGTCTGCGGCGACGGGATCTGCGGAGCCATGGAGTCCTGCTGGCGGTGCGAACCCGACTGCGGGGCCTGCCCCGATCTGTGCGGCAACAGCCAGTGCGAGCCCACCGAGACCTGCGCGAGTTGCCGGTTCGACTGCGGCTTCTGCCCGCTCGAGTGTGGCAACGGTCAATGCGAGACGGGTGAGAACTGCGTGAGTTGCTCCGGTGACTGCGGCACCTGCTACTGGTGTGGGGACGGCTCCTGTGAGCCTTATGAGAGCTGCGTGAGTTGCCCCGACGACTGCGGTTCCTGCCCCGACCTGTGCGGTGACGCCGTGTGCGGCTTTAACGAGGACTGCTCCGGTTGTCCCACCGACTGCGGTCCCTGCTCCGACGTGTGTGGGGATGGTCCCTGCGGTCCCACCGAGTCCTGCCTCAACTGCGCGAGCGATTGCGGCGCCTGTCCTGACGTGTGCGGCGACAGCCAGTGCGGTCCCACTGAAGACTGCGCCAGTTGCGCTGTCGACTGCGGGAGCTGCTGACCGAGCTGTTGCCAGAGCTGTTGCCAGAGCTGTTGCCAGAGCTGTTGCCAGAGCTGTTACCAGAGTTTCAGTCGTAGCCCAGCAGCTCGCCGTGGACGAGCTTGCCCATGGGGCGGGACAGGACACGGAAGCGGACAGTGACCTTCGTGGTGGTGATGCGAAGCTTGGGTAGCAGGGACTTGAGGGTGGCCGGGATCCGCAGCACGATCATTTCGCGGCCGGGACCTTCGAGCACCAGGCGGGTGTCGCTGACCGAGGTGATGGTCAGTTGGGTCAGCGCTGCCGTCCGACCCACGGCTTTGTCGCTGGCTGAGAGGAGGTCTGCGTAGCTGGTGATGGGCTTGACTCCCCCGGCCGGCGGTGTGGTCTTGGGGGGCGATCTGGTCCCTGGGCTGGTCCCTGGGCTGGTTCCTGGGCGGGTCCCTGGGCGGAAGGGGCGGAGCCCCGGAGAACGGCCGGGACCTCGGTTCAGGGCCTTATTAAAGAGGTCACGCAGCATTTGCGGGTTGAGGTTCGAAAACAGCTTGAGCAGCGCCAAGGGGTTCGTCAGCAGGGTCTTGTCCAGGTTCACACACTGGGGCCCCACGCAGACCTTCAATTTGGGTATCCGACCAGAGCCCATGCCCCCGAGCCCGGTGAACACCAGCTTCTTGAGCATGTCGAGCATGGCTCGCATGTCCTGCGTGTTGCTGCCGAAGCCCCGCCCGAGCCCCACGCACTGCGGCCCCAGACAGATGCGGATGGAGCCCTTTTTCCAGGCGCCGGACGAGCCGGGCCCCTGACCCGGAGTGGACGGACCGAGGCCCTGACCCTGACCCGGTGCGCCCGGACCCGTGGCCGAGCCACTGGGAGGCGCACCCTGGGGACGCGTGGCCTGGAGTGCGGCCATGAGCCCCGTGGGAGCTTTTCCCTTTCCGGTCTTTGACGGACCATCGGACTCAGCCGTGGGAGAGACGCACGAGCCTTTCTGGCACACTCGCTCTCCCTTACAGTCCGTATCCTTGACGCAACCCGGCTTTTTTTTGTCGTCACTACAGCCTGTGCCCAGCACCAGCGCCAGGGCCGCCACGCCGAGGATCGTGGCGAGATATGTGCGTTTCATCGACTACTCCTTGAGTCTTGGTAGAGACAACCGGGCCAATGGGGATTCTATTCCGCCCGGTTGACTTCATTGATCCGTGGCCGCTACCCCATCGCACATACCACGTACTGACCTTTGGGGACCGGTCCTACGCTTAGACGTCGAGATCTTTTTTCGAGAAGCTGTGGGGGAGCAGGTCCGACAGCCAGAGGTCCCGGCGGTCGCCCGAGGGGTTGACGCAGATCACGGGGAGCTCGCTGTTGAACTCGCGTAGGACCTGGCGGCAGACGCCGCAGGGGGTGGCCGGCGGGGAGGTGGCTGTGGCGATGGCGATGGCCACGAAGCTACGGGCGCCGCCCTCCACGGCCTTGGCCACGGCTACGCGTTCGGCGCAGATGGAGGGCGAGTAGGCGGCGTTCTCCACGTTGCAACCGGTGAAGATCTGGCCGTCAGGGGTCTGGAGGGCCGCGCCCACCCGGAAGCTGGAGTAGGGCGCGTAGGCGTTGCCCCGGGCCGCTAGGGCCTGGAGTACCAGCTCTTCGTACTGCGTTTTTTTCGACATGATCAGGCGACTTCATCCAGGCGCTGGGTGAGGGCGCCGATGAGACCCACGAAGGTCTTCTCCACCCGGCCCGCGGTTTCGGCTACCTCCTCGTGGGACAGGGGCGTCGGGGAGATGCCCGCGGCGAGGTTGGTGACGCAACTCAGGCCCACGACCCGAGCGCCCATGTGGTTGGCGGCGATGACTTCGGGCACCGTGGACATGCCCACCAGGTCGGCCCCCATGGTGCGCAGCATGCGGATCTCCGACGGGGTTTCGTAGCTGGGCCCCGACAGGGCGGCGTATACACCTGTGCGCAGATCGACGTTCTCGGCCCGGGCCACCTCTTTGGTGAGCGCGCGCAGCTTCGGATCGTAGGCCGTGGACATATCCGGGAAGCGCGTCCCCAGGCCATCGGGGTTGTCGCCCCGCAGCGGATTTACGCCCATGAGGTTCAAGTGGTCATGCAGCACCACCAGGTCCCCGGCGTTGAGGTCGGCGTGCACGCCCCCGGCGGCGTTGGTGATCACCAGGATCTTGCAGCCCAACGAGACGAGTACCCGCGTGGGGAAGACCACCTCGGACATCTCGTAGCCTTCGTAGTAGTGAACGCGCCCCTGCATCACCAGGGCCCAGGTTTCACCCACCCGGCCGAGCACGAGCTGGCCGGCGTGCCCCTTAACAGAGGACGTCGGGAACCCCGGGATGTCCCCGTAGCCCACCACCACCCTGTCTTTGAGGGAGTCGGCGAAGCTGCCCAGGCCCGAGCCCAGGATGAGCCCCACCCGCGGTGTGCGGTCGCCGAAGCGTTTGCGCAGCTTGGTGCAGGCTTTTTCTATCTTGGTCGTTATGTCTCCACGCATGGTGGTTACCCCTCCGCCCGGTGCGCAGCTCGGGCGCTACCGGAAGATCTGAAAAATCATACCGGCCCAGATGGCCGACATGCAGGATACCATGGCGCCGGCGAACATGGCGCGTAGCCCGAGGCGGGCCAGGTCAGCCCGTCGCTCCGGGGCGATGCCACCGATGCCACCGATCTGGATCCCGATGGACGCGATGTTGGCGAAGCCACACAGGGCGTAGGAAGCCATCACCGATGTGCGCTCGCTGAGCTGGGGCGAGAGTCGCTGCAGATCCAGGAAGGCGAGTAGCTCGGTGAGCACGATCTTTTTGCCCAGCAACTGACCAAAGATGTCGGCCTCGGCCCAGGGCACACCCATACACCAGGCCAGCGGCGCCAGGATCCATCCGAAGAGCCGCTCCAGGGACAGTTTTACTCCGACGAGATCTCCCATTACGCCGATGATGGCGTTTACGAGAAAAACCATGGCGACGAAGGCGATGAGCATGGCCACCACGTTGAGCACCAGGGACATGCCCTCGGTGGCGCCCCGGGCCAGGGCCTCGATGACGTTGGCGTCGGGCTTCTCCACGGGGATCTTGATCTCGCCGGCGGTGACCGGCTCCTCGGTCTCGGGGACCATAATCTTGGCCATGGCCAGGGCGCCGGGGGCTCCCATCAGGGAGGCGGCCACCAGGTGCCCGGCGATACCCGGGATGTCGCGTAGGAAAGCCACATAGAGCGCCAGCACGCCCCCCGCCACCGTGGCGAAGCCGCCGGTCATCACCGCCATGAGCTCGCTGTGGGTCATGGACTTGATGAAGGGCTTGACCAGCAGCGGCGCCTCGGTCTGGCCCACGAAGACGTTGGCGGAGCACGAGACGGTCTCGGCCCCCGAGGTGCCCAGCATGAACTGCATGGCCCGGGCGAAACTGCGCACGATGAACTGCATAATGCCCAGGTGGTACAGCACCGTCATCAGCGCCGAGAAGAAGATGATGGTGGGCAGCACCCAAAATGCGATGGACTTCAGGGGCGGGCTCACGCCGCTGCCGGGGAAGACCTTGTCGACCACCCAGTGGCCCTGGGGCGTTACGTGGGTCACCTGGTGGGGTTCGGTGCCTCCCAACACGAAGGCCGTGCCCGCCTCGGCGAAGGACAGCAGCTTCCGCACGCCAGAGTCCACCACCGAGAAGAAGAAGTCCCCCACCACGGGGTTGAGCACGATCAGGGCGAAGAGCGCCTGGAGCCCCAGCCCCCAGAGGACCGGGCGCCAGTTGATGGCCTTGCGGTTGGACGAGGCGAGGATCGCGATGCCCAGCAGCAGGGCGACGCCCAGCAGGGATTGAAACACCACCAGCAACCCCTTGGGGCCGGGCTTAAATTTCTTCTTGCCTGCCCGGCGCACATTCAGGGCCGTGGTCTTGGCAAGCTTGGCGCGGGCATACTCCTGCTGGAGCTGCTTGGTGCACGCGGAATCCGGTTTGTAGTCGCAGCCCGTCGGTGTCGAAACCGTGGGGGCAGGCTTGGCGGCTACGGGCTTGGCGGCGGTAGACTTTGTTGGGGCGGGCTTGGCGGCCGTACCTCCGTCGGTCGGAGTGAAGGCGCTGACCAGCCAGGCAGCGAAGACCAGGCCGGCGATGACCGGCGCTCGGCGCCACCAGAAGGGGCGCTCACCAGGTGCGCTTTTTTTACGGAAGAACACGTTGGGCACAATCCCATCAATGATCAACGAGATCAAGTTCCGGTACCAGGGCGGTCGCAAAGTCGGAATAATGGTGTCATCCCGACCGAAGTGGAGGGATCTCTCACCTACGCAAGTAGGAGAGATTCCTCAACTCGCCTTTGGCTCGCTCGGAATGACAACCGTCGGCAAGCGGGCCAATCTAGATTTTGCGACCACCCTGGTTGCGGTACAGATGTGTTCTTATCAACGGGCTGGATTTCGTGGTCAGGGCTTAGGCTGCGCGATTCGTGGATGGGTAGACTGCACCCGTTGTGGCGAGAGACCTGTTGATGAAACGAAGCGCTCGTTCCAGGCTGCCGAAGCATGGCACATCCGCTGCTCGTAGTTCGGAGAGGTCAATTCTCCGCGTCATGTGAAGTTGATCAACTGTGGGTTTGTAGCGGCGTCCTCTACGGAAGTGACTCGACAGCCATTCTTTAACTCCACGGCGTGCCTCCCAAGAGGCATTGTCCCAATGCGTGCCGGGGAGGAGGCCTGCTCTTCCATCAGCG
>JAOZUO010000235.1:0-6190 GCA_029938605.1 Deltaproteobacteria bacterium
TCTTCGCGCTCTTGATCGTCCTGGCGCTCTTGATCGTCCTGGCGCTCTTGATCGTTCTGGCGCTCTTCCCCGTCCTGGATCTTTTCTTCGTCGTTATTCGTAGTCATGAGCTCAATCGTAGCTGTCGTCTATCTGCAGGTCTTCGGCGTCGATCTCCACTGGGTGCTTTCCTTGCTCCAGATAGATCTCCTCGCCGTCCTCGGGTTGGTGTATTCGCACGAGGTGCTGGCGGGCCATCTCCAGGATGGCCAGGAAGGTCACCACCACCGTGATCCGGAAGGCCGGGCCCACTTCCACGTCGGAGAACATGGAAGAGAAGGTCATTCGTGGCGTCATTCGGAGCCTGTCTATCAGCTCGTGGATGCGATCGGCCAGAGAGATTCGATCCACGAGCACGTCGTGGGTCGCGTCCGGGGTGGCCCGGGCCAGAATCTTGGCCATGGCGTCCACCATCCGAAAGAGCCCCACCTCCACGAAGGGCGCCAGGCTGTTGTCGCCCTCCTGCTCCACCGCGGGGTTTGCGCCGCGCAGCCACACCGAGCGTCCCACCTGGGGCATGGACTCCAGGTGCTCGGCGGCCTCCTTGAACCGCTGGTACTCCAGCAGCCGTTCCTGCAAGACCTTGGCCGGATCCAGGTCTTCTTCGTCGCCTTCGGCGGTCTCCTGCTCGTCGGGGGGTAGCATCTGCTTGGACTTGATGTGGGCCAGCAGGGCCGCGTAGTAGAGGAACTCGCCGGCCACATCCAGGTTTAAGGCCTTCATGAGGTCCAGGTACTCCAGGTACTTGGCTGTGATGAAGGCGACCGGGATGTCGAAGATGTTCAGCTCGTGCTTGCGCACCAGGTGCAAAAGCAGGTCCAGGGGACCTTCGAACATCTCGAGCTTCACCTCGTAGGAGAGCTCTAGCTGGACGCTATGATCGTTCGTTTCCGGCATAGGCCTATCAACCGAGTAGCACCAGAGGCTCGCCGGCCAGGCTCATCAGCCACGTGATCCAAGCTCGGCTGAGGGCCTGGACGGGCGACAGGATGAACGGCAGCATGGGGAACAGGACCAGGAATACAAACAACCCGTACTGTTGCAGCCAGCTCGACCACTGGGGATTGGTTCGCGCCAGGGAGTGTACCAGGATCTGGCCTCCGTCCAGGGGCGGTACGGGCAGCAAATTGAAAAAGGCCAGCAGGAGGTTCAGGGCCACCAGGGTGGAGACCCAGCCCGTGGTGGCGTCGGCCAGGTCGTAGCCGGTTCCGATTACCCCGAGGGCGAGGAGCCCCACCAGCAGCACGGAGTAGGCCAGGGCCTGCAGCAGGTTCATGATGGGGCCGGCCAGCGACACCAGGATGACCATCCTTTTTTGGGAGACTTTCGCCCGGGCGGCGGACGGATTGAAGGGCACCGGTCGCCCCCATCCGAACAGAGCGGCCGTGGGCATGAGAAATAGCGCGAAGAGGGGCAGCACCACCGTGCCGATGGGATCGGCGTGGGCCGCAGGGTTGATGGTGTAGCGGTTGTCCTTACCCCGGGTGACGCCCAGTACGGCGCCCAGGTCCGTGACCCGGCCCCGCAGCAGTCGCGTCGGCGACCGGGGCGTGGGATCTCCCAACCACACGGCCATGGCGGCGTGGCCGAACTCGTGCAGGCTGATGGAGATCACCAGACCCACGAAAAGCACGATGCCGTCGCGCACCATGGTGTGGGGCATCAACGCGCCCAAAGTATCTGAAATCACGGTTTCCATGAGTTCCCGCCGCCAAGGGAGCTAACATTACGTCCCGGCCCTGTCGTGTCAAGATGATCGTAGGGGTCACAGGCGTTGACAATAGGACTGCCCGTCCTTTATGCAGGGTGCGGTAGCCTGAAAGTCCTAAGACCATGTTCGTTGTCTATACATTCTCCGCCGTAATGGGTGCGCTGTTCGCCGCGCTCTGGTGGCTGCGCGTGGTGCCAGTCCGGGTCCAAGGGTCCGAGGGCGAGGTTGTCACGAGCTCGCCGGATCATCTCCCGAGGTGGTCGTTGCCCCTGTGCTGCTTCGGCCTGGTGGGGGTTACGCTATGGTTTCTCGGGCGGCCCTTTTTGCACACCCTCGCCCTGAGCTTGGTTGTGGGTCCCCCCGTGGGGCTGGTCGCAGGCTGGGTGAGCGGCCGAATCAGTGGCAAACGGTCCGAACCGGAAGGTGGGTTGGAGTGAGGGCTCTAAGAGTCCTGAGGCGTCATCGTCTTGTCCGGCCCACATTCAGTGAATGAGAGCCCCCCAAAAGGAGGTAAAAGGGTCAGGAGCGGGAGGTGAGATCTGGTCCTGTGCCGCGCAAAGCGCTCCACAGCGCGAGTACGAAGATTTGATCTTCGCGCACCTTGTAGTAGATGTGAAATCGAGTGGATCGGAGAAGTAGTCGCCGGACGTTTGATACATCCGGATGGCGGAACCGACGACCGATTCCAGGCGCACCCCGTAGCAGATCGAAACCAGCTGCAAGCTCTTCCGAAAACAGACCGGCCGAGGCAGGTCTGTTCTCTCGCCACCAGGAGTCGATTGTTCGAATCTCGTCCTCGACCTCCGGAGGCGTGACAACGATGAAGGTCATCGTCGGGCGCGCAGCTCGTCAATGATTTCGGTAGCCGGTCGAACCCTGCCGGCTTTTACCGATTCCCAGGCTTTGGAGATCGCCGCGTTCAGCAGTCGGCGCTCCTCTGGATCGAGCTCATCGTCTTCGTCGTCCACTACCAGCTCCAGTACAGTCCCTTCGGGAAGGCTGGTTGGCTCGTCGACGAGCAGACGGCCATTAACAACCCTGGCTCGTAGCGTGCTCATGATTCATATTATAGACCGTTGGCAGCGTGCGGCAAGTCATCCACACGGCTGATTCACCCCGCTTTTCTTTGCGCTGCCTGGCTGAAGATCAACCCAAGTCCTGCAGGCGCACGAATCGGCGGCAAACGGTCCGAACCGGAAGGTGGGTTGGAGTAAGGGCTCTAAGAGTCCTTGGGGCCCTTACGTGTCGTCCCGACCTTTGGGGCTATCGCCTGGTTTCGTCGTTGGGGATGAGCTCTTCGAGCGTTTGGAGCAGATGAGGATCGTACAGGTCTTTAGACAGCCGCCCGAGCAGTTCTTCTCTCGTCCCCTCCAGCACCAGCAGGGGACACGTGTCGCGAGGCTTGATGCTGGCGTCATCTGCGCGGGTCGTTGCCGTTGCATCTCCCACCACCAATGCCGTCGCCTTTGATCGTAGCAGCGTCTCTGACAGGCGGACGGTCTGACCTGGGCGTGGAATAACGTCGGGGCGGATCCCAGCCCAACGCTCGCGGGCCTGTCTCAGGACGCTATTGTGCAGGTCCACCGAAAGCTCCTTGAGGAGACCGTTTCGCCGGGTTGTCGCGGGTCCGTGGAGCCACAGGAAGCTGGGTTCAACAGCGACGGGAACGAGGCGGTCGCCGAGTGTGAGCCTGAATGGTGTCAGCTGGTCTACATAGGCCAGGTCCCAGTAGCTTCCTCCGTCGGTGTCGTCGATGAGCACCGATACCCTGAGCACATAGCCAACGCATGGCTCTCCGGAAAGCGGCGCGTGAAGAGGATGTTCGGTGGTGCAGGAGCCCTGCGCCAGAACACGGCCCGGGGCGATCGGTGGGGTGACAATGAGCGGCTCCGAACGGAGAAAAGACCGGATGCCGACTCTTCGTCCACGCTGGTGCACCCACAACCAGAATACGGGAACAAAGAACAGCCCCGTTAAGCTCAGAGCCGCCAGTAGCCAAACCCAATCCCAATCCCAATCCGGCATGTGCCTTCATCTTTCCAATACGTGGGCAAACAGGTTGGACCCTACCCCTTCAGGCACCCCGTAAGGTCAGCGACCTGCCAGGCGCTTCATCAGTTTCAGTATCCTCTCTTCGCGTGTTGGTTGGTCACCTCCCCTGGGCACATGGGCGACCACTGCCTCGCGATGGATGCGGCTGTCGATGATGTCGATGAACACACCAGCGATCCATTCCAGCAGCTCATCCTCGGCAGCTGTCACCCTTGCCTCCAGCTCTCGGCATCCGTCGAGTAGCGAGACGACATCCTCGAGGTCCCTACTCAGAAAGGAATCGTCACGCCCGCGATCGTTCCAGGCCTCGAGCTTGCAGGCAAGGAGGTGTTCGGGCGTAGGAACCCGGACGAGCCGGCCGGTAACCAACTGCCTGCGTTGCGCGTTCTTGACGGTATCGGGATACCATCGCCCGCTGAAGCCCAGTATTTCGGGCGTTTTCGCCATGAGGTCGACCAAATCACCTTCTGGGCTTTGATATCGACATATGGGACCACCAGGCACTGGCTCCCAACTGCGATCGCGGAGCTGCTTCTCAAGCTTCCACCAGTCTGTACGAGTGAGTACCTGTTGCACGATGCAGTCGATGTCCTGGGTCGGGCGGAGCTGGGCGCGTCCGAAGTCGTCCAGAAACAGTCCAATGGTTGCTCCTCCCAGAAAGATTGGCGCAGGAGCAAGCCAACTCAAGTTCCCTGCCACGCGATCCAGGATGCGCTCAATTTCGCTCATGGCTACAGGTCCAGGATTTCGGTGAGTCTATGCTCGGCTAAGCGGAGCTCGCGGGTTCGGCCAATTCGGAAGATGTCGACTAGCGCCATCAGCTCGTGGAATGCTGAGTCCTCCATGGCCACCTTGGGCACCGATGGGTGCAGTGGTAACAGCGCTGTGCCATAGGCGCGCCCCTCCTCCAGAGGCCATACGTAGGGTGTGTCAGAAGTCAGTTGCGCGGAAAGCCCCGCGCCGGAATGGGCAGTAGCAAGGCCGCGGGTAGGAGCGCCCAGCTCAGGTGGATAGACGGTACGGACAGTGTGAACGAGTAGTTTGTGAAAGGCCAACTGCTGGGGACTTTGATGTCGCCAAAGACCTGATTTCTCGAGTTGCTTCAGAGAGCGATGGATGCTCGGTTGAGAAAGCCGCAGCTTCTGTGCTAGCCCAGATTGGGTCCAGGCGCGCTCCGGAGAGCGGAGCACCAGCTCAGAAAGTACAACAATGTCAATTGGTTTAAGCACTAGGATTATCTCGCTGGATTGATTATACAGTATTCGGATTACGTATTGTGAATACTTTTCCCCATGTTTTGTCAGGGCTCCCGGTGCATTTGGGGTCCTGTTCCGCTGCTGTTCACCGTGGTGGCTTCGAAACCCCCGCGCCTCCGGGTGTACGGCTTCGCCGCCCCACCCGCCCCACCGGCGAACCCCCTTTAGGGGATCAAGTGGAGAGGAACGGCAGCCTTAAGGGCCCTGAGGGGCGTAGGTTGGGTTCTGGTTTGCGTTTGGGAACGTAGCGGTACCTGCGTCTGAGTTGGACCTATGCAGAGTGTGCTACTTGACACCGAGGGCGAGGGGCTCGGCGAGAAACGTTTCTGAGGGCCCTTAGAATGAGAGCAGGAGGCCCGCGTTGATGGTTGCTCCCCGGAGGATCAGCCGGCCCAGGGGGGCGCGGTAGTCGTCGACGAGTTCGGAGGTGTCTGTGCCCCCGTTCAGGTCGAATCGCCCGAGGTGTACCCAGCCGGCCTCGAACACCAGCCCCATGGTGAAGTTCGTCGAACCGAACGCCTTGCGCATCCAGCTTCGGCCGATTGTGAGCTCCACCCCACCCAGGGCGTAGAACCCGGGGGCAAAGTCGCGGCCGCCCAGGGACTGGGTGTCGGTACGGATGCGCGCGACCAGCCAGGTGGCCATGAACCCGCCTCGCACGTAGGGCGCCACCGAGTCCCACAGGCGAAAGCCCACCCGCGCCCCGGCCGCGAAGGAGTGGGCGTGTACCTCGGTGGTGTCGGCGTCAAAGACCGTGCCGTTGAAGCTGCCGCCCACCCAACCCAGGTCTGCGCCTACTACTAATCGGTCCACCAGGGCCAGATCGATGCCCGCGGACAGGCCGCCCTGGGCGAAGAGATCGTCGCTCTTGAGGGGATTGAGGCTGGTGTGGCGCACTAGCAGGTTGTGGCTCTGGGCCGTGATGCGAAGGTGCCACAGCCGCGGTTGTGGCACCGGACGCCGGCGGTACAGGGTGGGCGCCACCGGGGCGTAGCGCTCCATGGGTGGTGCTTCGGGAGGCGGTATCCGGGGGCGCGGCGTGGGCATGTTCACCCGCGTCGTGGAGCGTGTCTGTGGGCGTGTCTGTGGGCGTGTCTGTGGGCGTGTCTGTGGGCGTGTCTGTGGGCGTGTC
>JAOZUO010000235.1:6290-10131 GCA_029938605.1 Deltaproteobacteria bacterium
TGTGGGCGTGGCGGTTTCCGGGACTCGACGCGGCGTGGCGCTTCCCGGGGTTCGACGCGGCGTGGCCGGGCGGGGGGGGCGGTCGGTGGCGCAGCTCGTCCGGGATAGGGATCTTTCCAGTCCTTACGGGGGGCCGGGGCGGCCCAGGCTGTGGTCAGCCCCAGTCCGGGTAGGCCCAGTCCGGGCAGGCCCAGGAGAATGGCAATGGTTGCGATGGCGATTTTCATGTCGTTCTCCTTTCGGCTACAGGGGGTTGTCCAGCAGCCCGTCGTACAGGAAGCCCGACAGGACGTAGGTGGACGCCCGGCTCGGGTCCGAAGGGTTGGGGATCACCGAGAGTCGTCCCGCCGGGTCGCCGTGATCCACCACCACGGCGCGGGACTCGGCGTCCACGGTGGTGTCCGCGCCCGCCTGCAGGGCAAAGATACGCGCGGGGGTGTGGGTCAACTGCAGCGTACGCACGGCCAGGTTGGACAGGTCGATGAGGCCCACCTGGGTGTCGGCGTAGGTGAACCCGGCCAGGTGCGCGCCGTCGGCGGTGAATACGTACCCGCCGAGCTGCCCCTGGGCGGTGATGGGCGACAGGGTGCGCTGGGTCAGGTCGAGCACTGACATCACGGAGTCCGAGTCGTTGTGCAGGACCAGGGCCTGGTCCCGGCCGGGGATGAGCTCGATGTTCTGCACGGGCTCGTTGGTCGTGAGCACGTCGTGGTTCTGGCCCACCTGGGTCTCCACGTCGGGCAGGTCCAGGAAGTGGATGCGTGTGCGGGTTGAGCCCTGGCTGAAGATCACCGCCACGGTGGGATCGGTTTCGGGGTAGAGGATCATCCGGTCCACGGGGTCTCCGATGGGGATGTTCACGAACTCGGAGGTGAGGGTGTCGATGATCGTCAGGTCGGCCGAGCCCTGGTTGGCCACGAGGATCTTGCGTACCCCGCCGTCCATGAACACGCCCACGTCCGCCGGAACCGAGCCGGCGGCCAGGGTGTTGATGGAGATCACGAAGTCGTTCTCCGTCGGATCGGCCGGGCTGCGGGCCGACAGGGTGAAGGCGTAGATGTCGTTGGCCCCGGTGCAGCGCAGAAAGATGGTGCCCGCCTCGGGGGCGAAGACGATCTCCTGGGGGATGACGGTCTGGGGGTGGTCCGGCAGGGTCAAGTGTACGGTCACCTCGCTGCGCTCGGGATGCTCCATGTCCAGGAAGGTCACGTAGCCGTCGGCGAAGACCACCGCCACGGTGCGCCCTACGCCCAGGGTGCCATCGGATTTCAGGGGGGCCATGTCCGGCGGGGAGAAGAGCACCCCCAGGGGTACGTCTCCAAAGGACCGCACGGTCTTTTCCATGGGGATCTCGCCCGGCTCACCGAGGTCCAGCAGGGCCACGGCGTTGGGGTTTCGGAACACCTCGTCGGCTCCCGGCGTGGAGGTGGAGGAGAAGAATGCCACGGCGAAGCGGCTGTCGGGGGACACGGCCACCTCGTCGAAGGGGCTGCCCAGGTCGTAGGACACCGGGTCGGCGGGCGCGGCGGGATCGATGAGCACCATGGAGGGCGGCTCGTCCACCTCGTCGCGCTCGACGGCCACCCAGCCCTTGCAGATGACGATGAGTCGGGCCCCGTCGGGGGTGGGCAGCATGAACGAAGGCCGCCGCCCCACGTCCACGTGGGTCACCTCCCGGGTGTAGGGTCGTACCAGGGTGACCCGCTCCCGGGTCCTATCCAGAAAGGCCAGGTGGTGACCTACCACCATGGGCGTCGAGACCAGGAGTTTCTGTTCGTAGGCTTCGGGGCGGCCGCCGCACCCGCCCATTCCCATCATGAGGGTGAACGCCATGAGGGGCCATCCGATCAACCAATATGCCGTGCGCATGAGAGACCTCGCTCACTCGATAATCTGACTGTTGAGCTGGAACCCCGTGACGGTGTGCAGCTGGTGGGTGGACACATCGATGAAGGAGATGCGGCCCAGGTTGTGCTCCTGGGAGACGTAGATCTTGTCGGTGCCCACCACGGCGCCGATCTCCACGGGGTGGGAGCCCACCGTGGTGGTGTCCACGATGAAGTTCTCCAGGTTGAGCCGGGCCACCTCTCTGAGTCCGCTGTCGAGATCGGCCACGATCAGATAGACCAGCAGCCCGTCAGGCGAGAAGGCGAAGGCGCCGGGGTCCGCGTCGATGATCTGGAGCTTCACGAACAGGCTCTCCAGGTCCACCAGGGAGAAGCCGTATCGCTTGTCGAGCTGGGTCTGGAAGTCGTCAGTGGGAAGGGGGTCGCCCGGGATCTTGTTGTGTAGCACCAGGGCCGAGGTGCCGTCCGGCGCCAGGGCCACCCAGCGGATGCCCTTTCGCAGGAGCGCCGTTCGTTTTTCGTGCGTGATCAGATCCACCAGGGTGATGGACTTGACGTTGCTGGCGTTGGTGTAAAGCAGCGCCTGATCCCCGTCGTCGGTGATCTGCGCCGACCCCACCACCAGCCCCGTGCAGTCCAGGGTCTGGACGGCGGAGGCGTCGCCGATGTCGCCGGGCAGCTCCATGAGCGCCAGCTCGGACTGGCTGCGGATCACCGCCAGCAGGGTGTCGCCATCGGGGGTGAGGTCCAGGTCCGTGGGCGGTCCGGACAGGGGGGTGTCCACCAGATCGCCGGTGACCAGGTCCACCGCCCGGACCAGGGACATGGTGGACCAGCGCGCCAGGGCGTACTGTCCGTCGGGGGTAATGACTACCTCATCGGGATCCCCGTCCCCCACCGGATCGGTGGACATGGGCACTGTGGGCGCGAAGAAGCCGGTGGTGCCTCCGAGGTCCAGGATGGAGACGCCGTCCTCGGTGATGACGTAGGCGGCGCTCTCATCCGGGGCGAAGTGTACCTCCCGGGGGCGGAAGCCCACCGAGACGTTCACCGCGCCTTCGCTGCCTGGGATCAGGGTGATGATGGTCACGTCCTGGAAGCTGCCGATGCCCTGGGTTTCGGGGGCGTCCAGATCGAAATAGGCCACGGCGTGCAAGCCCAACGGGCCCATGGCCAGGCGGTTGAAGTGCGGCGGCGTGGGCAGGGTGAGGGTGGTGTTCACCCCCGCCTCCGTGCGTAGGATGGACACCGTGGAGGATCCCTCGTTCAAGACCAGGGCTACGTCTTGGCCCGGCGCCGTGATCAGGAAACCCGGACGATCCCCCACGTTCACCGTGAGGATGTCCAGGGTTTCGGAGTCTATGCGCGCCACGGAGTCCTGGTCGGACAGGGCCACGTACACATATCGCTCGCCGCTGGCCGGGGGCCCATACTCGTACTCCGTCTCCGGAGGCACATAGGCGCCCCCATCGTCGTCCACTCCCCCGTCGGGAACCACCGGTGGCCACACGCAGCGGTGGAACTCGTTACAGTACTGCCCGGGCGTGCAGTCATTGGCGCTGTAGCACTCCCAGGAGGAGCTGGCGTCGCCGTAGCTGTTGGAGTTGTAGTTGTAGCCGCTGCCGTCGTCGCCCATGGCATTCCCACAGGCGGTCAGGTTGCCGACCACGAGCCCCGTTGCCACCAGAATCACGAATTGCCGTCCCATGGCGTTCTGTGCTCCTTTTTGAATACGGCATTCTTACCGCAAGAATTATGCCGAAAGGGGTGAGCCCCATCCGTGTGTGAGAATCGGGGTTTTAGGTTGTGATTTCGCTGGGATGGTGGGCGGTAGGTCCAACAGATCCGCGGCGAGTGAAGGGCCGTGATCGGCGGATCCCCGACAGGAATGTCACGTTTTGTCGGCTGGTGAGATTGGCGGGAGCGTTGATCAGCGGCGGTTGCTGCTGCTGCTGCTGCTGCTGCTGCTGCTGCTGCTGCTGCTGCTGCTGCTG
>JAOZUO010000092.1:0-19290 GCA_029938605.1 Deltaproteobacteria bacterium
GCAATAATCCCACGACCATCAGAAATAAACTCCCGGTTGCCAAGAACCCGCGGGTTGCTATATTCCGGCCTATATTGAAGCAATCCTTTTCGGTGACGGATAGTGGCGTGGCAGTAGGCAAACCAACAAGCGGAGGTACGTCATGAGCGACCGTGAAAAAATTCTGATCCTCGGAGCTGCTGGGCGAGATTTTCACAACTTCAACACGGTGTTCCGGGATGATCCCCGCTACGACGTGGTGGGCTTTACCGCTACCCAGATCCCCAACATCGACGGACGCCGCTACCCAGTAGAGCTCGCGGGTGACCTCTACCCCGATGGGATCCCGATCTTCAACGAGGACGACCTCGAGAAGCTGGTGCGCGATCTCCACGTGGAGACCGTGGTCCTGGCCTACAGCGACCTCAACCACGTGACGGTGGGCCACCTGTCGGCCCGAGCCCTGGCCGCCGGCGCGGACTTCCGCATCGTGGGCCCGGTCAAGACCATGATCTCGTCTTCCAAGCCCATCGTGTCCATCACGGCGGTGCGTACGGGCTGCGGCAAGAGCCAGACCACCCGCTACGTATCGAAACTGCTCAGAGAAGCCGGTCTCAAGACCGTAGCCATCCGCCACCCCATGCCCTACGGCGACCTGGTGGAGCAGCGCGTTCAGCGCATGGCCACGATCAAGGACATCGATGACTTCAACTGCACCATCGAAGAGCGCGAGGAGTACGAGCTCCACGTGGAGAACGACACGGTGGTGTACGCCGGTGTGGACTACGGCGCGATCCTGGTGGAGGCCGAGCAGGAGGCAGACGTTATCCTGTGGGACGGCGGAAACAACGACTGGGGCTTTTACCACTCGGACCTGTGGATCGTCGTGGCGGACCCGCTGCGCCAGGGTCACGAGCAGACCTACTTCCCCGGGGAGACCAACTTCCGGAGCGGCGATGTGCTGGTCATCAACAAAGCCAACACCGCCGATGAAGCCGACGTCAAGGCGCTGCAGGAGACGGCCAAGCGCCTCAACCCCACCGCTCAGGTGGTCACCGCCGCCTCGGAGGTGACGCTAGACAATCCGGACGCAGTCAAGGGCAAGCGCGTGCTGGTCATCGAGGACGGCCCCACGCTCACCCACGGTGAGATGAGCTTTGGCGCGGGCACCGTAGCGGCCAAAAAGTACGGCGCCGCCGAGATTGTCGACCCGCGCCCCTTCGCCGTGGGCTCCATCAAGGAGCTGTTCACCAAGTACCCGCACATCGGCAACCTGGTGCCGGCCATGGGGTACTACCCCGAGCAGCTCAAGGAGCTCGAGGAGACCATCGCCAAGTCCGACTGTGACGGGGTGATCATCGGCACCCCCTTCAACCTGCGGCGCCTGATCGAGATCGACAAACCCTGCGCCAAGGTCACCTACGACCTGGTGGACATGGACGGGTCCTCCCTCGCAGCCATCGTCAACGACTACATTAAGACACGGATCAAAAAGGACTGAGCCAATGCTCGACAAAGACCTCGTCGCGCTCGAAGCGCTCGACCCCGCTGAGATTGTCTCTCTCCTCGACCTCGCCGATCAGGTGAAGGCCGAGCCGGGGAAATACCGCACTGCCCTCGAGGGGCAGACCCTCGGCATGATCTTTCAAAAACCCTCTACCCGCACCCGGGTGAGCTTCGAAGTGGGCATCTACCAGCTCGGCGGTATCGGCCTGTTCCTGTCGTCTTCGGACCTGCAGCTCGGGCGCGGCGAGACCATCGCCGACACGGCCAAGGTGCTCTCGAGGTTCGTCGACGGGATCATGGCCCGCGTCTTCGCCCACTCGGACATCGAGGATCTCGCGAAGTACGCCACCGTGCCGGTGATAAACGGCCTCACGGATTTTCTGCACCCGTGCCAGGCGCTGGCTGACTTCCAGACCATGCGCGAGCACGGTGGGGCCCTGGCCGGCAAGAAGCTGGCCTACATCGGAGACGCCACCAACGTCTACAACTCGCTGCTCATCGGCGCCATGAAGCTGGGCATGCACTGCTCCATCGCCGCGCCCAAGGGCTATCAGCCCGATCCGGCCCTGATAGAGCGGTACCGCGGCCACGCCGTGAGTCCGGACCTGCAGACCGACGTCACCGACGATCCCAAGGCCGCCGTGGCCGACGCCAACTTCGTCTACACAGACGTGTGGACTTCCATGGGTCAGGAACAGGAGCGCCAGGCGCGTCTCAAGGACCTGGCGCCCTATCAGATCAACACCGCGCTCATGGCCGCGGCGGCCCCGGGCGCCAAGTTCATGCACTGCCTACCCGCCCACCGGGGCGAGGAGGTCACCGACGCGGTGGCGGACTCCGAGGCATCCATCATCTTCGACGAAGCTGAAAACCGGCTCCACGCCCAAAAAGCGGTCATGCTCAAGCTCATGGGCACCGGTTTCTAGTGCCCTGTATCCGTGATTCCTTCCTGAATTCGCGGCCCCTTTCGTCCGCTGGCTGCGTTGCTCCTCGGTTGTGTACTCCCGGTACGCGCCCTCGTCGCGCCTTGCCAGCGAACGAAATTGTCGCGCGACTTATGAAACCCATCACCGATACAGGGCACCAGTGAAGGCGATCCTGACCGAGCACGCCGGCGCCGGATTCGACGACACCCCACTGCGCTACTGGACCCGCCGGGCGGGAAACTGCTGGCTCCTGATCTGTACGGGATACGGCGGCACCCTCCCCTCCTGGCAACCCCTGCTCAACGAGCTCGATCCGCGCTGGTCGGTACTCCTATGGGACTACCGCGGCCAGTTCGGATCCTCGGCGCCCGACGACGACCTCCCCATCACCGTGGAGGACCACAGCCGGGACCTGGACGCGCTCATGACCACCGAGTCCATCAAGCATGGCGTCTTGGTGGGCTGGAGCGTGGGCGTACAGGTGGCGCTGGAGCACTACCGTCGGCGCAGACGCGCCGTGGACGGGCTGGTGCTCATCAACGGCGCCTCCGAACGCGTCCTGCACAGCCCCATGGGGAAGGGCCTGGGCGCGGACGCCATGCGCGGGATCATCCGGGCCATGGGCGTCGCCGGCGCACCCCTTCAGACCGCCCTGCGCCCCATCCTGCACCGGCGATTTACCGCCCGGGTGGCAAAGGCGCTACGGTTCGTCAAGGCCGAAGCCGACCTCGATCACGTCCAAGCCGCCATCACCTCCTGGCGAGACATGGACGTCGCGCGCTACATGGCCATGACCCTCACCGCCGACGACCACGTCACCGACGATATGGTCGACACCGTGCGCGTGCCCACCCTCATCACCGCCGGCGACCAGGACTTCCTCACGCCCCCCCTCCAGGCCGAACGTCTCCACCAGCGCATCGCCGACTCCGAGTACCAACTGTTCGAAGGCACCACCCACTACGCCATCATGGAAAAGCCCGTCGATTTCGCCCGCACCATCGACGACTTCCTCGCCCGACGCCTCCCGCCCACCGCCACACCAGCCACACCAAATCGTCACACCCGCTGATGGCCTACTCCGAGCGATTCGAAAATGCGCTCGTATTCGCCGCACGCGTCCACAAGGACCAGGTCCGCAAAGGCGCAAACGTGCCCTACGTCACCCACCTCCTGGCCGTAGCGTCCCTCGTGGGCGAAGCCGGCGGCGCCGAAGACCAGGTCATCGCAGGGCTGCTCCACGACGCCATCGAAGACTGCATCGCGGACATGCCCGACATCCGCACCCAGATCGCTGAGCGGTTCGGCACCCACGTGCTGGACCTCGTGGTCGGCTGCACCGACACCGACGTCCTCCCCAAGCCGCCATGGCGCCCACGCAAGGAGGCCTACATCGCGCACCTGCGCGGTCTGCCCCCCGACTCGGACATACTGCTCGTGTCCCTCGCCGACAAGATCCACAACGCCACCTCCATCCTCCGCGACTACCGCGAAATTGGTGACGCCCTCTGGGACCGGTTCACCGGCAAACGCGAAGGCACGCTCTGGTACTACAGCGAGCTGGCCGACACCTTCGCCGCACTGTACCCCGGACCACTGGCCCAAGAGCTCTCCTCCATCGTCCGCACCATCGGCGACCTTGCCCAACACACAGGACGGAGTTGAGCCATTGAGCTCCTCGCATCCATCGTCGAAGAATTGGGGTTGTGGTATCCTTGGAGTGTGAAGGAAGACTAATGCCGGTTTGCCTGCAAAAACCCCGTGGAATATTGACCGTGGCACTCGTCGCGTGGGCGGCGGTGGTAGGGTTTTCGGCGGACTGCGCGACGGGGGTGGGGAACGCGCCCAGGGTGTGCGGCAACGGGATCTTGGAGGGGACCGAAGAGTGTGACGACGGGAACAATCTGGATGGGGACGGATGCAACTGTACCTGCGTGGTCGAAGGATGTGGCGACGGAACGCTGGATCCGGTCAATGGGGAGGAGTGCGACGACGGAAATTCGGACGTGGGGGACGGGTGCGACGCGAGCTGCCAGCTGGAGGGCCCCCAGAACTGCGGCGACCAGACGCTGGATCTGGAGGACTCAGAAGAGTGCGACGACGGAAACAGACTGGACGGGGATGGGTGCAGCGCCATGTGTCTCAAGGAGCTGTGTGGCGATGGAGTTCTGCAGCTTGGGCTGGGGGAGGAGTGCGACGACGGGAACACCGCCCCCATGGACGGCTGTGACGGGCTTTGTCTGCTGGAGGTGTGCGGCGACGGGGTCCTGCAGGCGGCGTTGGGAGAGGAGTGCGACGATGGCAACGCCGACTCCGGCGACGGCTGCAGCGATGCCTGCCTCTTGGAGTCGTCCTGCGGTAACGGGGTTGTGGAAGGACTCGAGGAGTGCGACGACGGAAACGTCTCAAGCCAGGACGGCTGCAGCTCCTCCTGTCAGCCAGAGATCTGCGGAGACGGCGAGCTACAGCCCGGCCTCGGTGAGGGGTGCGACGACGGAAACGCCATCGCCGGCGATGGCTGTAGCGACAACTGCCAGGTGGAGTTCTGTAGCGACTGGGAGGTGCAGGCTGGGTTGGGTGAGACCTGCGACGACGGCAACCTCGTGGACTGCGATGGCTGCGACACCAACTGCCAGCTCGAGCCTATTCTGAACTGCGGCGACGGCTCCATCGAGTGCGGAGAGCAGTGCGACGACGGAAACACCGTCTCTAACGACGGCTGCAGCGCCAACTGCGCGCTCGAGATCTGCGGCGACGGCATCATCCAGACCCCACTCGGAGAAGACTGCGACGACCGCGGCGAGAGCGCCACTTGCGACGACGACTGCACCCCGGTGTCCTGTGGAGATGGCAACACCAACACCACGGTGGGCGAGACATGCGATGACGGCAACACCACCTCCGGCGACGGCTGCGACTCCTCGTGCCAGATCGAGTTCATCCTGAACGAGGATCCCGTGGCCAATGGTCACCCAGAGGTGTGTACCTCCTGCTCGGACGACAGCTACCAGAATGTGACGCTGCCGTGGTCGTTCCCCCACTGGACCTCGCCCACCAACACGGCGTCCACGACCACCATCGGCTTTGGCACCAACGGCGGCCTCCGCATGGAGGGCGGCTACACCTCCTACGTCCAGATACCGCTGTGGACCTTCTCCGGTGGAGCTGCAACGATCCACGTTCACGGCGCTGATGGCTTCCGCGGCGCCACCTCCACCATGTATGCCGACGTCAATGCCCAGCGAGCGATCTTCACCTACGTGCAGATGAACTACTGCTGTTCCACCACCCACACCTGGTCCGCCCAGGCAGTGCTCTACCCCAACGGCAACTTCTCCATCTACCAGATCGCCGCGTCCACCGACACGTCACGAACGATCACCATCGGCCTGTCCGATGGCCAATCCACGGACAACGCGGTGACCGGGGTCAACGGGCTCGACTGGGACACCCTGGGAATCGGCTCGGCTCTGAGTTTGGGACAGGTGGACTGGGGCTCCAGCGAGGCGGGCGGCGTGGCCACAAACCGGTTCGTGTACGTCCACTATAATGGTAGCAGCGGCTACACCGGCACCGTGATTCAGTAAAGTGGCCTACGAGAGAAACGACGAGACGACGAGCTGAAGCTGATCGGAGGTGACGGGCTTGGTGAGGACCTCCGAGGCGCCGGCGTCTCGCAGGGCCCTGGCGTCCGCGCGGCCGGCGGTATTGGAAAGCAACACCACGTCGATCTCCCGGGTGTTGGGATCCTCCTTGAGCTGTCGACAGAGGGATGCCCCATCGAGGTCGGGGACATCGGAGTCCACCAGCATAAGGTTCGGCTTGAAGGTAGCCACCATCTGGCCGGCCTGGAAGGTACCATCGGCAGCGGCCCAATCCACGTGGCCGTTCATACTCTTGAGGGTCTTGTTAAACACGTCCATGACACCGGGTTCCTTGCCCACCACCAGCACCCGAAGCTGGTCGTCGAGCCGATTTCCCAGGGGAATGGCGTGATCTTTCATAAACTTCTCGAGATCCATGCGGAATATCCGCCGGTGGCCCCCGGGGGTGCGGTAGCCCTTGATCAGTCCTTTGTCGAACCAGTAGACGATGGTACTCAGCGCGACCTTGCAAATATTGGCGGCCTCCTTGGTGGAAAGGACGTCGCCCGCCTGCCCATTGGATCCGGATCTATTTCGTGGCACTGTTCATCCTCGATGTTCTTGTCATTTTGCTATTCACAGAAAACTTCAGTCATAAGGTAACAGAATCCCGGGGTCCGTCAAGTGAGCTTCGTTACGATCCCGGGTACTATTCGGGGTATTTTGAAGATAAGTGAATGGACAGGGGAGGAACCTCGGCGAGGCGGAGACAAGGCGGGGCCTAGGTTAAAGCGCCACGGTCGGCGTTCGGCCGGGACGCTGGTAGCGGTCAGCGCAGTGATAGGGCTAGCGCTCGACGCAAATTTGCTCTAATTTAGGTTATTAGGCTTACGACCATGAACGCCCCCTGAAAGCATCTGAGGGATCGAACTTGTTGGTCTGTCCATCCTGTGCGCGAATCTATGAGACTGGAACTGCCGTATGTCCGGTAGATGGCGTATTCCTGAAGGAGGCGACCGACCCCCGCACGGGAATGCGGGTGGGCAACTACCTGCTCATGGGCCCCCTAGGCGAGGGAGGCATGGGGCACGTGTACCGGGGCGAGCACGTGGTGATCAAAAAGGAGATCGCCATCAAGGTTCTGCGCCCGCACCTGTCCCAGGAGAGGCAGGTGGTGGAGCGCTTCCTCATGGAAGCGCAGGCTCTTTCCATGATCCGCCACAACAGCATCGTGGACGTCAACGACTTTGGGGAGCTACCCGACGGCTGCTCCTTTATCGTCATGGAATTTCTCGACGGCCCGAGCCTGTCCCAGGTGATTCTCAGCGAAGAGCAGTTGCCCCTGTACCGCGCGGTGACGATCCTCACCCAGGTGTGCCAGGCCCTTCACGCCTGCCACTCCAAGGGCATCGCCCATCGGGACCTCAAGCCCGAGAACATCGTGCTGCTGCGCCGGGAGGGACGGCGAGACCTGGTCACCGTGCCCCGGATACCGAACACCGATCCCGTGGTTCAGCGGGAGGGTTTCTACGACGAGGTGAAGATCCTGGACTTCGGCATCGCCAAAATCCAGCAGATGACCGCCGCATTGGACCATGAGACGAAGGCCAAGGGCATGGTCTTCGGCAGCCCCTACTATCTCTCACCCGAGCAGGCCCAGGGAGATCCGGGAGACCACCACTCGGACATCTACTCCATGGGAATCATCTTTTTCGAGATGCTCACCGGAGAGATCCCCTTCGAAGGGGACACAACCCAGGAGATTCTCGGCAAGCACGTGCAGGAACCCATGCCCTCCATGCGCCTTCGCCGGCCTGACCTGGACCTCCCCCCCGAGGCGGATCAACTCGTGGCCCGGGCCACGGCCAAAAAGCCCCTGGACCGACACCGCAGCGCGGAGGCTTTCCTGGAGGAGTTGCGCCACTGCTTTGGGGATGTGATCTACGGCCGGGACATCGACCGCTTCCTCAAGGTCCGACGCCAGCCCACTGTCCTACTGTGGCAAACTACGCCGGACACAGCCGCACCAGCTGCTGGCGTCCCGAACACAGCCGACCAGGACACGGTCGGACTGGAGCGCCGCCTCACGCCACGGGGGATTCAGATCAACGCCGAGCTCCAGGGGCTGTTCAACGAGGCCTTTGAGCAGCCCCGCCCGGTTACGTCGTCCACCCTGAATGAAATCCGCGCCATCACCAGCCGTCGCGCCCCGAGCCCTGACGACCCGAGCGCCAACAAGGACGCTGTACGCGCCGAGCTCCACGGCCTGTTCAACGGCGAAGACGAATAGGGCCCAAGCAAGCCCCAATGCCGGTCATTGCTTGGCGTAGAGTCGTAGCGCCAGAACCTGGTTCCGGGTGGTGATGCCCTTGGTGGGGCGAACGGTGGCGTACAGGATCCCTGCCCGAACGGCGGCTGATCCAAGTACGATTCTCTGGCCGGAACCGGGGTCGAAGATCTGCTTCGCCTGGCCCGTGGCGGGATCGAGCAGATAGAGGCGCTGTTCGGCCGGAGTCTTGCCGCCCGACGGAGGGGTGGGACGAGCTGCCACCAGCAGCTTTTTTCCCAGGACGAGGGGTGGTCCATCGAGCGCGCCGAAGCACGTCTTGAAGGCGACCTTCCCCGTGGCCTCGTGCACTGCATGGATACAGCGCCCATCCGCGGAGGTCACCCCAAACAGCCCCAGCCCCGCCCAGGTCCAACGCGCCGGATCCGGGTGGTCCCGGTCAAAGGGCGGAGGCAACGCGGATGCCTGGGCCCTGTCACTGGAGGCCTCCACCCGCCAACGCGGCTTGCCGGTCCGCAGATCCAGAGCCACCCAAGCGTCGGGCCGCGCGGTCTTGCGACTGGAGGCGTGCGTGGCCAGAACCAGGTCCTTGTCACGAAAGACGTTGTGCGCCCGATCCAGGCGGGCGATCACCGCGCCGGTGATCGGGTTTACCACCAGCAATTTCTTGGACGTCTGGCAGAACCAACGGCCGGGCTCGGCAAACCGCAGCTTGCACTTTTCGCGGTTCAAGGTGGCCAGGCCGCGACGGGCGGGCTCCGGCGCCATCTTGGGTCGCAGCTCCAGCCTCTCCTTGGGCCCCTTGACAAAGGCGCCGTGACCAAAGGCGCGGTGCAGCGACGTCTTCCACAGGGATGCCCGCCAGGCCAACCGGTTGCCGGCGAGGTTCACCCCGAAGAGCCCGTTGCCTCGACGATACACGGCGAACCCGCCATCCCGACGGAGCAACCGCACCTCCCTGTCGGTCTGAGGGGGGATCCCCCGGGCGAAGAGAGAGCGCCCCGTTTTTGCGTCGAGCACCTGGAAGGACTTGCCAAAGACGCTGACGACCCGGTCCGGGTGGCCATTGCCCGCCCGCACGAGGATCACGGGCAGGGTGCCCGGAAGCTTCTCCGGCGCCCCGGGCCAGACCGGAGCCCCCTGTTTGGGATAGCGACCCAGCCGCTTATTGAGCCCAACGGACCCGTCTGTCAACGAAAGGCCCAGCAATATCAGACGGTCCCCCCAGGCGGTCTCCTCCAGGTGACGCACCGCCACCAACAGACGCCCGCCGCTCACCCCCAGCAAACGCACCACGCGGAAGTCGTGCTCCCCCAGCCGCCGCTTCACCGAGAAGATCTGGCGACCGTCGGTCACACGCTTGACCACGAGCTGACGTCCAACTTCGAGGACCACGAACCCGTCGGAATATCGCATACTGCGGATGTTGCGCCCCCGGGGCTGTGGAAAGCGCCAGCGCCGCTTCAGGGTGTCCAGGGCGTGGGCGGAGACGCCCTCCCGTCGTTTGCAGATCAGCGTCTGGGCGCCCACGAAACAGAAGTGCGGCATGGGCACCGCCCGAGCGTCCACGAGCGCTCCGGTCTTACGGTCCACGCGCCACACCAGGCTCTGCTTGGTGCGACTGCGGCTGATACCCACCACGTGGGTTTTGGTAACAAAGGTCAGACGACGACTCACCCGCCCCGGCACCGAAGCGGTCCACAGGGGCTGGCCCCCTTGCCCGAAGGGACGCCAGGCCATAATCGAAGACCGGTTCTCCCGAGAGGGCTGGAGCACCGGCACCAGCACCGACGTGCGCCCCACCGCGTGACGGTCCGGACGGGTGGGCAAGGCCCCCGAGTCATGAAACTGCCAGCGCTTCATCAAGGTCTTGGAGTCCAAGGACTGCAGGGCCCCACCGTGACGCCTGGTCAACAGCAGACCGCCGTGGTGGGAGTGGAGCATGGTGCCCGGCTTCAACCTGTCCATGAGGCCGTTGCCCGGCGCTCCGCTTCGGGGATCTCCCAAGGACAAGCGCAGCACTTCGGCGCCATCGGTGGGCCCCAAAAGCTTCACCTCATCTAGCGATGCCACGGCGAAGCTCGCGCCGGCGGACACCACACCTCCCGTGGCGCGAACCTCCCACTTGCGGGTCCCGCTCTGGGGATCGATCCCCTCGACGCGGTGCGCCGTCTTGGCCACGGCCAGGACCCCACCCACCTGGGCCACGGCCACCGACCAGGCCACGCTGCGCTCGTATAGCCGCACGCGGGTGACCTTCTCCCAAAGCAGCTTCCCCGTGGACGATGACAAGCCCGCCAGCCGTCGGGCCGAGGAGCGATCCCCCCGGCTCCGAGAGGTGACGACCAGAACATCTCCAACCAAAGCCAACGTCCGCAGACGCCCCTTGTAGGGTGTTCGCCACAGGATCTTGGGTGCGATCTTACGCACCGCCGCAGTGGGCTTCGCAGAGCTACGGGATGGCTTCGATTTTGAGCTCGACTTGCTCGGGCCCTTGCATGCCCCCAGGGACGCAAAGAGCACAACGAGCAGCCAGGTGATACCACACCGCTTCATGACGACTCCAAATCCAAAACAGCCAGCGTAAGGTCTATGGACTAATCCATGGAGAAGCCGAGGTGCTTCCGCAGCTCGAAGTAGTCTGGGGAGACGGAGAACTGCAGCAGATCGGCCACCCGCTCCTTGGCCCCGAGCCCGGTAATGGAATCGGCCTCGGTCGCCACCACCTTGGCCACGGTCTCAAAGTCGTTGGTGATCACCAGGGCCGCCCGGAGCGCAGTGCGCTGGGTGGCCATGATCCAGTTGGCCAGGTTGGCCTCCTCCTTGTCCGCCGACAAGAGCTCCCGGGCCGTGGGCAGTAGCTGCTCGAAGACCATGGGGGGCACGGTCTTTTTGAGGTACGCCTTGAGCTTTCTGACCTCAGGGGTATCGCTGGGCACGGGGGCGTCGGGCACCATGATAGCCAGCGCCGCGTAGAGCACGTTGAACAGGTCCGCCTGGGAGACCAGAGCCCGCCAGAGGTACCGCTCCGGACGCATCTGCGTGAGCTGCCGGGCTACCTCGAAGAGCACCTCCCGCTGACTCCGACCCTCGAACTTGGCCGCGTCCACGAGCCAGGTGGGGATCAACGCCCCCTTCTCCGCGGCGTTGGCTACTTGGATGGGCTGGGGCTGGTCCGGACGCACAAAGAGCTCCGGTCTGGGGGTCACGTCCAGCACGCGACTGGCGTAAACGAACATCCGGAACACCGCGCGGTTGTCCTCGTCGGGGTTCAGCTTCTCATTGCGCTTGAGCCGGAACTTCTTATGGGGCTGGGCGTTCATCAGCGCCGTCTGAAGCACCACGCCAGAGAAGATCGCGTCAATGCGCGGGGACTCCGCTGGGTGCCGAATGGCATCCCGCCAGTGGGAGTCCGAGAGCTTCCGCTTGGCGGTCGTAAGCTCCCTGGGACGGAAGCGATCGTAGAAGAGCCGCTCCTTCTCACTCGCCTTCTTGAGGAAGGTCAGGGCCGCGCACATGCACCAGGTCCTGTCCTTTTGCTGGGTGCGGATATACAGCTCCGTGAGGTCCTTGTAGAGCTGGATTTTGAAGGGGCTCTGCTTGAGCAGCGCGTGGTGCTGCGCAATGGCCTTGTCCACCTTGTCCGGGCCGGCCTTGAGGTAGAGCTGCACCAGCTTGGACTTGCGGTCGGCGTTGTCCACGTCCAGTTGGTCCGCCGCCTCGTAGGCTGCCACGGCGGTGTCCACGTCTTCGAGCCGCTCGCTGTACAGATCCCCGAGCCGGTCCAGGAAAGCGATGCGCTCCATCGCCGGAGTGGACTCGGGCAACCGCTTGAACTGGCGCCGCAGGGCACGCGCCAGCTCCGTCCAATCCTCGCGGTCCGTGTGAACCTTGTCCACAGCGTCGAAGGCGCTGGTGAAGGTCTCATCGGACTCCAGGCACCGCTCCAACTGCTCGAGGGCCTTGTCCTCCTCCTGCAGCTCGTCCCGAAAAACGAGGGCCGCGGTGTATTGGTACTTGGCCTTGAGTTGGGCGTTGGACTCCAGGTCCGCCAGCTCGAGCACGATCTCCACCGCCAGATCCCAGGCCTCTCGCTGCGTATGAATCTCGAGCATCTTGTGCAGCAGTCCACGATCCTCGGGCTTGAACGTCGCCGCCTGGCGGAAGAACTTCAGCGCCTTGTCCGGATCATCGAGCTTGGAGGCGTATAGGTCGCCGATCTCGGTGGCGTACTTGTGCCGGTCGTCATCGCTCTCGGCGCGATCAAGCTGCGCGAGCCTCGTGTCGACGATGCGATCGTAGTCACCGCCCTCCTCACGCAGTAGCAGCACAGCCTGCACGGAAGGCTCGTAGCCGGCGTCGATATCCAGCGCCTTCTCGAAGAGATTGAGCGCCTTGTCCTTCTCGCCCAGCTCCATCTTGGTGCTGCCCAGCCGGTGGTAGACCTGCACCAACTCCTCGGGCTCGAGGGCGTCCCGGTGGGCGACGAGCACGGCCTGGAACAGGTTGGCCGCTTCCTTCCATTGCTCCATGTGGAACTTGAGATCCGCCAGCTCTCGCAACACCGGCAGGGAGGTGGGGTCCATGTCCCGCGCGATATCCAACATCTCCATGGCCTTGTCGGCCTTCTTGAGCTTCTTGGCCGTCATGCCCAGCAGCGTGTACAGTTGCAGCCGGACCTTGCGCTTCTTCTCGTCGGTCTTGCGCAGGAGCATGTCCAGCAGCGGCTCGGCGTCCTCCCACTGCCCCTCATCGTAGTAGTGCTGCGACAGCACGGAGGCCGACTGCTCGTGCTCCGGATCCACGAGCATGGCCTTGGCGTACATGTTGACGGCCTTGTCCGCGTCGCTCAGATGCTTGCGGAAGATCTCACCAGACTCGAACAGGAGCCGGGCTTTCTCGAGCCGATTGCCCGTGGCCTGTTCGGCGTCGTTGAGCATGTTGGCGGCCCGCAGCCACTCCTCACGTTCGCGATAGAGTGTCACCAGCGCCATCATGGCGCCGACGTTCTCGGGATCCAACTCCAGGGCCTTCATCAGCCGCTGCTCCGCCTCTTCCCGATCCCCCAGCTTCTCCAGGGTCACCTCACCGATGCGGCGGTGCAGCTCCACCCGGTCCGACTCCTCGGTGGTGAGCTCCGCCCGCTTGGACAGCACATCCACCAGCTCCACCCACTCCTGTTGCCCCTCGAGCAGAGTCGACAGGTACACGAGCGCATCCAGGTCCTCGGCGTCAGCCTCGAGGGCCTCGTGGAGGGCGTCCACCGAGGCCGTGGGGTCGCCAAGCTTCTCGTCGAGCACTGCGGCCATGGCGCGCAGCACCTCACAGATGACCGGGCTGGTCTCGGCGATGTTGGCGTGCCGTCGATAGGTCGTGACCAGCTCGTCCCAGGCCTCCTCCCGGATGTAGAGCCCCTCCAGGTCGCGGTAGATCCCTTCCTCCTCGGGATCCAGCTCGACAATCTTCTCCAGGGCGTCGGCCGCCTTGGCGCGGAGCTCCTTGGTCGACATCATCTCACCCGCCGCCCGACGGCAGATGCGAATGCGCTCAGCCTTGTCCTCGGTCAGCTCCGAGCGGCGCTCGGCCACTCGTAGGAAGTTCGTGGTGTCCCCCAGCTCTTCGTAGGACTCGTAGAGCGGGATCAGGATATCCAGGTTGTCCGAATCATCCTTGAGCAACTTCTCCAGGTGCTCCACGGCGGACTCAGGATCCTCCAGCTCCGTGCGCAGCAGGTTGGCCGCCTCCAGACGCGACCGCTTGCCGGCCTTGTCCTTGAGATCCCGATCGGCCCGCCGGAATAGGAGCGTCGCCAGGGACTCCCACAGGCCCAGCCGCCGCAGCACCGCCTCCAGGGAGGTCTCGGCGGTCTCGTTGTCGGGATCGAGCTTCAGCACTTCGTCATAGAGCAACCGCGCCTCACCCAGATCGTTCATGCGCGATTCGTAGATGTCCGCCAGCTCGATGGTGTAGAAGATCCGCTCCTTGTCCTCCTCACTGGACAGCAGCCGCTTCCGCAGCACCTGGGCCAAGTCCTCCCACTGCTCCTTCTGCTTGTAGATACCGGCCAGGTCGTCCCAGGCCACGGCGAGGCCGGGATCCTTGCCCAAGGCCTGCCACAGGGCCGAAACCGCGTAGTCCGGTCGGTCCAGCCGCTCGTTGTAGATCCGGCCGAGCCTGAGCCACAGGGCCGCGGCCACCGGGGCCTCGGCCACCGTGGGAGCGACCTCGTTGAGGGCCGCCACCAGATCGCCCCACTGCTCAGTGGCCGCCGCGAGTCGCGCACCCTCGGCCCACAGGTGCTCATTCCCCGGGTCCTCGCTGGCAGCGGCCATGATCGCGGTGAACGCCTTGGCGAGATCCCCGATCTCCTGCTCGTAGATCCGCGACATCTCCTCGAGGTGCTTCACCCGCCCGCTGGTGTCAGCGGCCAGTTCCGAGAAGATGATGTGCGCGTCGGCCACGCGATCCCACTCGCCCGCCTCCTCGGCGACCTTCAGGAGGCGACTGATGTGCCCCTGGGCATCCTCGTCCTCGGGGTTCTGTAGCTGGAACGCCAACCAACCCTCTAGATCGTCCTCGTCCTCGGGTCGCTCGGCCACCTCCGGCTCCGCCTCTACCTCGGCGGCTACGGCGGGCTTGGCCTCCTTCCCCAAAACCGCGCTGGGCGGGTTCTCCTCGAGCAGGATCGCGGCTTTCATCACTAGATCCACAAGCTCCTGAAGCCGCTGACGGCCGGGCTCCGTGGACTCGTACACCACGATCTGCGCGCCGAGGAAATCGGCCTGGGCTTTGAGATCTTCGGCAACCTTGCTGAACTGGGCTGAGAGTTCCATCCTGCGCTACCTCCGAGGGACTGGGCGTTTCGCTTTTGGGCCGCCCACTCTATAGCCCATTAGCCATAGGTCTTCAACAATATTGAGGGGGTAGTCATACCTACAACCCAGGACAGGGACACCCTGGGACTTGGCACGGGACCCGGCGCGGGACCTGACACGGGACCCGGCACCGTGGTGGGCTAATGGATCCACCTGGGCGCGGACCCCAGCGCAAACCCCATGCCGAACCGATCGAACGCTCGTTCAGAGGAGTTTTTCGATGGTCTCGATGAGATCGAGACGATCCATGAGATCCGTAACGTAGTCCATGCGCTCGGTGGGGATCACCACCGTGGGGGAGAGATCGTAGCGAGCGAACCACTCCTCGTAGAGCTGGTTCAACCGACGGATGTAGCTCACGGGCACCGCCTGCTCTTCGGGGCGGCCGCGCAGCTTGATGCGCTGGCGTATGGTGCGCAGGGGCGCGCTGAGGTAGATGAGCAGATCGGGCGGCTCCAACGCTTCGAGCATGGAGTGGTACAGGGCCATGTAGGTCCCAAAGTCGCGCTTGGACATACGACGGCTGCGGTGGAGGTTATAGGCGAAGATCTCGGCGTCCTCGTAGATGGTGCGATCCTGGACCACCGTACGCTTGTCGCGAGCCTTGGCCAGGGCCTGGTGGATGCGAAATTTGTGGCAGAGGAAGTGGACCTGGCTGTGAAACGCCCAGCGCCGCATGTCCTTGTAGAAGTCCTTGAGGTAGGGGTTCTCCTCGTTGGGCTCGTAGAAGGGCTCCACGTCGTAGTGCGAGCACAGAAAATACACCAGGGAGCTCTTTCCCGAGCCCATGTTCCCCGCCACGGCAATGTACTTACGACGCATGACCTCCGACAGTACCAGCCCCGAAGAGCTTCGCATAGCCAGGATCCTCCCAGGGAAAAGATATCGGACGGATTTCGGACGACCGGGGACGGATACCGCACGGCGAGTACGGATCTCGGACGATGTGGCGGCTGAGCGCTACGGGTCCATGGCGTTCCTGTTGCGGTCGGGCCAACCGGCACACTCCTTGCTTTTGTCAGCGGGCGACAACCGCAACTGCAACCGCACACAGCAAAGGAAAAAGCCATGTCAAACGGAGTCAACAACGCGATGCTCATCGGACACCTGGGAGCGGACCCGGAGCTACGGGCCACCTCCACGGGGCAGGCCGTAGCCGATCTACGAATGGCCACCAGCCGCAAGTGGAAGGACCGGGAGGGGACCCTCCAGGAAGACACCGTGTGGCACACGGTGGTGGTCTGGGACAAGCTCGCCACCAACTGTCATCGCTACCTGCACAAGGGCAGCCAGGTCTACGTGGACGGTCGGATCCAGAATCGCAAGTGGGTCGACAAGGAGGGCCACGACCGCATCACCTCGGAGATCGTCGCCCGAAACGTGATCTTCCTGGGCAGCCCGAGTCGCCCGGATCCATCTCCAAATTCGCCGCCGGCTTCACGGACAGAGGCCTCCGGCCCCGCCCCCGCCCAAGACGATTCCACCAGAACGTGGTAGGCGCCGGCGCACCGCTATTGCGAGGAGTCGTGCGCTGCCGCATACAATGGTCCCATGGCGTCGCCACGAGACCAGGAGTCGGACCTCGCCCTGCGGTGCGCCGCCTATGCGGTGCTGCGCCGGGGCCAACCACGTCTGCCACCGCTGCGCCTTCCGGAAGACGGAGGTCCGTCGGCAGCCCAAACGCTGTCCGAGCGCTTCGCCGCAGCCCGGCAATCGCTGGCCGACGCGCCCCGGGAGGCGGCGATTTTCGGAGACCTGGACCTGCCGTCCGCCCTGTCACCGGAGCTCGCGCTGCACCTGAACGCAGTGGTCGGACAGACCGAGGCCGCCCTCGCGGCCGACGCCACCGCCGATGTCCTGGGTCCGCTCTTCGAGGCGGCGTCCCAAAGCACCGCCCGGAAACAGCGGGGACAGCATTTTACCCCTGCCCCGGTGGTGGCGCTGGTGCTCGCCCTGGCCCGGGCCGAGTCGGCCGCGAACGTCATGGACCCCACCTGTGGAACCGGGGCCTTTCTGACCCGGGCCGCGGCGGGATCCGGGAGGGCGACCCTCTGGGGCTGCGAGCTGGACCCGCTGGCCGCCGGGCTGGCCAGAATCAACCTCCGCGGACAGGGCAACGACTCGTCGGTCCATATCCACACGGGGGACGTGCTCGCGCTGCTGCCCGGCACCGACATCCAGGGACATCCATCGGCCTCGACCTCGTCTGCGCCTTCGGCCTCGCCTGCGCCTTCGCCTTCAGCCTCGGCCCTGCCCCAGTGCGAAGCCGTCGTGGGCAACCTGCCCTACGTGCGGCTGCACCGACAGACAATGACGCGGTGGAGACAGAACCTGGGCCGACGCTGGGCCCCCCGGGACGCGACCCTCGTCACTCGCATCAAGGGAGGGGAGCCGACGCTCCGGTTGTCCGGCCACGCGGATCTGTACGCGCTGCTCTTTTTTCACCTCGCCGACCTCGTGACACCCGGGGGCCGCCTGGCGCTGCTCACCGCCAACGCCTACCTGGACGCGGGGTACGGCCGAATGCTCGAGCAGTTCTTCCTGCGCCATTTCCACGTGGTGGCCGTGGTGGAGAGCCGCTGTGAGCCGTGGTTCGCCGACGCCTCGGTCAACACCGTCATCACCGTGCTACAGCGAAGAGGCTCAACCGAGCCGCCGACCAAGCCAACCGATGACCGTCGCGTGCGGTTCGTCCAGCTCACCAGGCCGCTGCTGCCCCAACCCAACAACACCGACAACGCCGACAACGCCGAACCGGTGGACCCCGTGGACCCCGTGGACCCCGTGGACCCCGACGACCTCGCCCGCATTATCGAAGGTGCCACCAGGCCCAGGCCCAAAGCAGACGCCACCGGGGATCCCCCCCTGCCCTACGTGACCGTCAACACCCCGGCGTGCCGCATCCGCCTGGTGGAACCCGAGCGCCTGGAGGCAACGCCAAGCGACCAGGGCCGAGGCCAAGACCAGATCCAGATCCAGATCCACTGCGACGAAAAAGAGGAGAGTGACCCCTGGTCCGCCTACCTGCGGGCGCCGGACATCTACTTCCGCCTGCGGCACCACTCGGCCCTGCGGCCCCTGGGCTCGCTGGTGACCATTCGCCGCGGCCACACCACCAACTGGAACCCCTTCTTCTATCCACCTGCGGACGCGGCGGTGGAAGACGACTACCTGGTCCCCGTAGTCCGGTCTCCCCGGGTGAGCCGAACCATCGCCGTGGCCGGCAGTCACATAGACACCCACCTGTTCGTCTGTCAGGCGAGCCAGGCCGCCCTACGCCGCGCGGGCCACCAGGGCGCCCTGGACTGGATCCAGGCCGGACTCCAAATGACCAACCGCCAGGGCCGTCCCATCCCGGAGACACTCAAGCCCAGCCCCTGGTACAGCCTGAGGCCAGTGCGGTATCGGCTGCTGCTCACCAAAACCACCCACGACACCCACCTGCACCGCCTGGTGGATACCCCCACCGCCGTGGACCAGCGCCTCTATGGCATAACACCGCCGGACCCGGCGGACACGGACCTCACTGCGGCCCTGCTCAACTCCTCCCTGGTGGCGCTCATGACCGAGGTGGTGGGCTCAACGAGCCTCGGCGACGGCGCCCTGGACCTGCCGGTGACCACCGCCCGGGAAAGGCTGCTAATGCCCGACCCGGCCGCCCTGTCCCCGGCCGCCCGCCGACGCATCCTGGACGCCTTCGGCCACCTCGCCCATCGCCCCGTCCTCCCCATCTGGCGCGAGGTACAACAACCGGACCGCCAAGCCCTCGACAAAGCCGTCCTCGCCGGCCTGGACCTCGACCCCACCGCGACCCTGCCCGCCCTCCACGAGGGACTCTGCACCCTCACCCGGGAACGGTTGACCCTGGCCACCCGCCGCCGCTCACTCCACCGCCGCTGACTCCGCCGACACTCACTCCGCCGCCGCTGCCTCCGCCAACGTCGGGGCGTGCCGATTACTTTTTTAGGTTCAGAAAGAAGACGGGCACGCCCGGGCGTTGGCGCCCCCGCCAGGCGTTCGGGCCAACCAGTGGCAGGCGCGTTATCCCTGGCCACGTCCCAAGGGAGAAATTGAAGCATGGCCGTTGCACCCAATAATCCGGTCACAATCACCTCACTTGAAAACCAAGTCCA
>JAOZUO010000092.1:19390-32145 GCA_029938605.1 Deltaproteobacteria bacterium
TGGCCGTTGCACCCAATAATCCGGTCACAATCACCTCACTTGAAAACCAAGTCCACGAGTTGTGACCGCTTTGAAAACCCAAGTGCCGGGCGGACCTCTACCGCTAGAGACCACAGGCGACTTGAAACCACCAAACACCTCCTGCCACGCGTGTTGGACCGTGTGCACGAGTGGCGGGCAGGCTGGAGTTGTGGTGAACCCTGTCCGAGCAATCTTCCCATGATGGATCAGGACTTTGTTGGGGATGACATGCTCAAGGACGCGTGGGGCAGTGAACTGAAGGTCGAGTGCTACGGCGCGAAGGTTTGTGTGCGTTCCGCTGGCGCAAACAGACGCGACGAAAAAAGAGGCGGTGACGACATTCAAGTCTGCCAGAGGAACCAGTAGGGGTATCGGTAGACCCAGTAGCCCGCGGGAAGGTTGGTGTGGCCGGCGTAGCTGGTGGCGCGACAGGGGCCGTAGTCTTTGAAGGAGCCGTAGGTGGCGCAGTCGCCGGGGACGTGAAGACGGCGCGCGAGCACGCGGTACTTTCCGTTAGCGTTGGCGCTGGTGTTGGCGGGCGGCCGGCAGTAGGCGCCGCCCGCGACCGGCGACGGCCCCTGGGCGACCTGGCGCTGGTACACGTACCTCCTGTGCGTTGATCCATACGCGCCACCGGGCAATCGGTGCTTCGGGATCTTCGATTTCTGGTACCATGTCCCACCGAGCTTCGCCGATCCTGGACCCCCAAGCTCAGAGGACCGCTTGACGACATCCGAGAAAAACCCCCTCGGCGTAACCGCCCTGTACACATCTCAGGCCTGGATCCAGGGCAGCCTCCCCGAGGCGGATCTATTCGACACCCGCTCGGGGCGAACCGTGTACCAGGGTGTCACCGCCATCTACCGGGTGGCGCGCTGGCTGCGTCCCGGGATGACGCCGATCCTGGCGGGTCTTTTGCACCGGCACCTCATGATCGACCACCTGCTCGAAGACCAGGACCCGGGCCAGGTGCTGGAGCTGGCCGCGGGGCTCTCGGCCCGCGGGGCGCGGTACTCCGCCGGGGGAGCTCCGTATATGGAGCTGGATCTGCCCCCGATGATCGAGGCCAAGCGACGGCTCCTGGGACGCAGCCTTCGGGGCCGCAAGATCCTCGCCCGACCGAACCTCCAAATGGTGGCCGGCGACGTGACCAACCTGGACATGGACGCGCTGGTGGATCCGAAGAGGTCCGCCCTCGTCATCGCCGAGGGGCTGCACATGTACCTGGACGTGGCCACGCAACGGCGGCTATGGCGCACCGTCGCCGAGGGTTTGGGTCGCTCAGCGGGCGGCGCCTTTGTCTTCGATCACTTCCGCCATACACCGAGCCAACGCCCCGGCCCCATCAGCGACGCTGTGCTCCGGACCATGAGCGGCTGGCAGCGCCGCATTGGCTTCCGCCCGGACCGCCGCTCGAACAAGGCGCTGGTACGGGACCTCCGCGCAGCCGGGTTCCACAGGGTGGAGATCTTCCGCTCTCGGGACCTGACCCGCCGCTGGGCACTGCCCCGGCCAGGCGAGCCCACCGACATCGTACTCTTACTGGCCCACCGCGATGGGGCCACACCACCGCCGGATAGCCGGCCTGCTTAGAAATGGAATGGTCGTATGACTCAGCAATGTCCATCCTGTAGTCAGCTCGTGGAACCCGGAGCGCCGTCCTGTCCGCACTGCGGCGCACCCCAGCAGCAGACGCCGGAGCAACCGGCCGCTCCGGGACAAGCGCAGGCGCAACCCGCGGCTCCGCCCCAGGTTCAGGGACAGGCGCAACCCGCCTATCCGGTCCAGGAACAGGCGCAGCCCGCCGCTCCGCCCCAGGGACAGCCCTATTCGCCCCAAGCCCAGGGACAGCCCTATCCGGTCCAGGCCCAGGCGCAGCCCTATCCAGTCCAGGCCCAGGCGCAGCCCTATCCGTATCCGCCCCAGGGACAGCCCGGCTATCCGCCTCCGGGAGCCCCCATGGCCGGATATGGGGGCGGTGGTCTGGGCATGGTCGACAGCGCGATCTACAAGATGCCCGCGCCGCAGTCGATGATCCCGCCGCAGCAGGCCTCCGCGGCCATGGCGCATCAGCTCGGGTCGTTCCCCACGGCCGTGGTGGTCCTCCTCCACTTCCTGACTCTTGGGATCTTCACCATGATCTACATGGGACTGCATCACGGCAAGCTCCCCGTGGTCGCCCATGACGACCCGTCGGCCGGCAAAGCCATCGGTTTTTTGTTCATCCCGTTTTACAACATCTACTGGAACTTCATCTTCTGGCTTCGGCTGTGCGATCGGATCAACTTCCAGTACCAGATGCGAGGCATGGCCCCCTCCGCCCCGCGGGGCTTGGCGCTGGCCACGATCATCGTCAACATGATCCCCTACGTCGGCTTCGTCGTCGGCTACATCATCATGATGCCCATCCTGGTGGGCATCCTGCAGTCCAAGGTGAACGAGCTGGCCACCCTCGAAGGGCGGTAGCACCCCACCGCTCACCTTCTCATTTTTTTCGTAGCTGTTTTTCCACGCGCCGTAGGTACGACTGGGCCATCTCGTCTCTGGGATCCAGGTCCACGGCCTTGCGGAAGTGACGACGCGCCTCCGCGAAACGGCGGGCCCGGGCGGCAATGACGCCGAGATTAAAATGGGGCGCCGAGCGGTGCGGATACAGCAGGCGAGCCCGGGCGAAGTGACGACGCGCCTGGGCGGCCTGGCGACCTTCGGCGGCCGGTGAGGTGGCGGCCAACCCCTGGGCCAGTCGAAGGCGGAAGCGACCGGCGTTCAGCAAGGCGGTGTAGCGGTTGGGCTCGAGGGCCAACGCCTTCTCGGTGACCCGCGCCGCCCGGAACAGAAGCCTCAGGGCGACCCTCTCACGACCGGCGGCCCGCTCTCGATCCGCCGTGCGGGCAAGGACCACGCCGCCGTTGACCCTCGCCGCCACGGAGGCGGGCCACTCCTTGAGGGCCTGGCCGAAGAGCCGGCGCGCCGTGTCCAGCACCGCTTCACCACGTCGGGACCGCAGAACCTGCATGCCCAGGGCGTTTAAATGGCGGGCGCGCACCTGGGAAGCCCTATGTCCCGGCTCAGGAAGAATACGGCGCAGCCTCGCCACCAACGCCGCCGGCGCCACGGTGGGCGGACGCCCCCCAGCGGAGTGGACCCGGAACAGGGGCACATCGGCGATGAGCGGACGACGCAAGGCCGAGAGGTCAGCGCCGTCGCCAGGCTCCCACAGAATGGGCCGCCGACCAGCCATATTCTCCACCAGCAGGGCCAGCAGGTTCAATCGACCCCGATGCCGCGCAGGCCGGGGACGCTGTCCGTACCGGGCCACCCGCTCCCGCTCCAGCCCATCGTCCCGGTCGGCGCGGACCCAACGCGCGAGGTAGTGCGTCACCCACAGGTGCTGGCGCACCAGGGACAACACGTCGGGCCGCGCGCCCTCCACCAGACGTGCGTAGGTCCATCCGGCGGAGAGATCGTCAGAGCCGGTGAAAACAACGGCCCGGGGCGGCGCCTGATCCAGGGCGGCGTCCACCCACCCGGCCGCTCCATAGCCTGCGCCCCGAGTCTTCTCGGTCAGACCATCGAGGGCCGTGGGAAGGGCCAGGATAACGCACATTGCGGCAGCCAGCGCCGGGGCGATCCGGGGGGCACGGTGACCGATCCAGTCGGCGAGCTCCGACACACCCACCCCGGCCAACACCGCCAGACACAGCGCGAAGGTCAACCCGTTCTGCAGGTCCCGCAGGCCCATGGGATTCACCCAGAAGCTGTAGATGAAATCCCCCACCCCGGCGAAGAGCAGCACCGCCACCACCACGCGCGCGGGGGACTGGCGTCGCAGCCCCCGCCAGGCGCCGAGACCCGCCAGGGGCAGGGCGAGTCCGATGAACTGCCCGAGGAGTACATTTCCGGCGAGCGACAGGTGGGGAGTCACGATCTCGCTTTGGAAGCTGAACATGAGAGGTTCGAAGCTCGCATCCTGGATGCGCCGGGCGACGAAGTGGTCCCAGGTGGCCGTCAAGGAGGTGCAGTGTCCCCAGTCCGGACCATGGCCCTGGCCCGCCACAGCCACGAGGTAGAGCACCACCATAGCGCCCAACCCGAAAAACAGCGGTACGGCGCGGCTGTAGCGGCGCCCCCGCCGCAGGGCGACGGCCCAGGCTACGAGCAGTGGTGGGAACAGGAGCAGTCGGTACGTCGGATGGGCGCCGCCCACGGCGAGACCGGCCCCAAAGGCCAGCGCCAGGGCCAACCGCCCGCTACGCCGCTCCAAGGCCGACAGCAGCACCGCCAGCGACAGCGCCACCATCAGCAGTGACGGTGTGTAGACTTCCGCCACGGTGGCCTGCCGCCAGAAGGAGTGCGATAGACCGAGCACAAGGGCGGCGCCCACGCTCGCCCCCTGGGCTACCCGTTCGCTCGCTCCCAGGGCCATTGAGAGCCGCAGGGCGAGCCAGAACACCAGGCCCACCGTGACTCCCCCGCAAAGCGCTGACAGCAGCACCACTCGAAACGCAATGGACCCCACGGGCAGAAGCGTAGCCGCCTTGGCCAGCAGGGTGTACAGCGGGAAGCCCGGTGGGTGCGCCACACCCAGCCCGTAGCCCGCGGCGGTCAGCTCCCCGCTGTCCATCCAGAAGAGCCCCGGCGCGGCGGTGATCACATAGAGCCCGAAGAAACCACAGCCGAGCCCCAGGGCAAGCCAACGGCTCAAGACAGAGATCTTCGGAGGAGCGACCGTCATGGCCCGCATGATAGCGGAAACACGCCTCGGGAGGCTGGTCGAAATTGGGATGTAGATTCAGGGTGGGAGAATAATGCTCTTAGGCAGCGGTTTGCGAGCGGATCTCTTGGGCGGCGGCGCCCCTCCCGGCCAGGCCGGCGCTCGGACAGCCCCACCGCGCCGTTGGGTATTCCAGCAAGGAGAGGTGGCGCTCGAGCTCGGCCAGCTCGAAGGGCTTGCGCAAAAATGTCCAGGCACCAGCTCGAACCGCGCAGTTCATCAGGTTCGGCTCGGAGGACCCACTTATCACGATGGCCTCGACGGCCGGCTGCGCCTGCCGCAGGAGCCGGAGCACGTCGAGCCCCTCGCGCTGGTTGGAGGTGGTGAGATGTACGTCCAAGACGGCGGCGTCCACGCGGTAGTACTCCACGGCGTACTCAGCTTGCGTCACGGTCTGAGCGGTGAGGACGCGCACCCCCGGTCCAGCCAGCACCATAGTGAGCATCTCCAGGATCTCGAGATCGTCATCTACCAACAGCAGGTTATACATGGCTCCTCCGTCTCACCTAAGGGCCTGACGCTAGTAACTGCACAGGGTGTGCCAAGTAAGGAACCCGAACGATCTTGCCAGTACCCGGCCCAAGATGGGTCCTGGAGCGTTGTCGACCGGGCGGGTTGGTCCCCCTTGCGGTGCTGCGGGATCCGACACTGTAGAAAAACTCGACCATCTCCGCGCTGGAACCGGGGAGTGGCTCTGGGGCTTTACACCAGGCAAGCGAGGTGTTATCCGATTTGTCCGGTAATGAAAGGATCCTCGACACCATGACTGCGCCCGCCGCCGACATCCCCAAGGACATGATGCCCCGGGTCAGCCGCCGCCTGGAGGAGGCCCGGTTGCCCCCCGGCTCCGTCGTCGCCATCGGCAGCTTCGACGGCGTCCACCTGGGCCACCAGGCCGTCATCGGCGAGGCCATCGAGCTCATGCAACAGATTGGCGAGGGACGCGACCGTCCCGGGGAGGTGGCCGCCCTCACATTCGCTCCCCACCCCGCCAAGCTCCTCGCCCCGGATCTGGCCCCGACCCTCCTGGCTACGGACGAACAACGCGTGACCTGGTTGGGGGAGGCGGGCGTGGACCATGTGGCGCAGCTATCCTTTGACGCTGACCTGGCCGCTGTCTCAGCCACCGACTTCATCAGCGACATCCTCATCGGTCGGCTGGGCGCCGCCGGCGTGGTGGTGGGCTTCGACTTCACTTTCGGCAAGGGCGGCAAGGGAAACACCCGACTGCTCACAGCCGAGGGCGCCCGCCAGGACTTGCAGGTCCGGGTGGTGGAGCCCTTCCACCTGGACGGACTGCTCGTAAGCTCTACGAAAATCCGGGAGTTTATCCTCTCTGGACGCGTATACGGAGCCATGAAGCTCCTGGGACGTCCCTTCCAGTTGTCCGGCGAGGTGGTCCGCGGCAAAGGGCGCGGACGCACCCTCGGCTTCCCCACGGCGAACGTGATCGCTGCCCAGGAGATCAGGCCGTCCAACGGTGTCTACGCCGCCAGAGCCCGGGTGGGCGGCGAGCTCATCGACGCCGCGGTGTCCATCGGCATCGTGCCCACCTTCGACAACGGCAACGACATCACGGTGGAGGCGTTCCTGCTGGACTTCGAAGCCGACCTCTACGGCCAGACCATCGACCTCGAGTTCGTCAAGCGTTTGCGGCCCGAGCGCCGCTTCGACGGTCCAGAGGCGCTGGTCGCCCAGATCACCGAGGACGTCAAGCAGGTCCGGGACATCCTGTTGACCCTATGAACCGCGAACAACTGGAGATGCTTGGTGAGGCCGGGCTGCGGCAGATGGCGCGGCAGGTGGGGTTACGCGGAGCACGCCACCACCACCGATCTCTGCTGATCACCGGTTTGGCGGCCTACTTCGCCCGGCGCCCCACCGATGACCAGAGCGAACCCGAGACCGACGACGAACCGCACGCCGAGACCAGCCTGAGCGCGACCGAGATCCCGCCCGCTCTAGCCACCGAGACCATGGCCCGGCTGCTGGAGTCCCAGGGGAAGACCGCGCAGGCGTTGGCCCTGCGCGCTCGCCTGGCTCGGACTCCTCATCAGGACGCCGCGCCCGCTGTACGCATGGAGCAATCGACGGCCCATGGGATCGAGCTCGTCTGGGAAGGCGCCGAGGGAGCGCGGCGCGGCCTGGTGGTTCGTCTCTGGACACCCGACGCCGCCCCGACGCAATGGGAGCTGCCCGTCACCACACCGCAGGGGCGCATGCGGTTCGATCCGCCTCCGAACACCACGCGAATGTGTGCGGCCCTGGGACTACTTTCACCCGACGGCTTCGTCCCCAGTGCACGCTCGGCCATCATCGTCCTGGGCGATGAGCGCTCCCCATGAAGTTCGTCCGTCTCGGCCCCGACGCAAAATTCGAGAGACTAGCTACAGTCATCTCTGCCGCCGCGGTGCTGGTCCTCACTGCTGTGATCGTACCCCTGGCGCGGATCCAGCTCGGGGACAGTGGCTGGCAGCTCCTCCAGGAGACCGCCGGCGCCGCGTTCTGGCCCCTGGCCGCCGGTGCGGCCCTGGGCACCTGCTTGCTGTTGGCCTACGCCCTGGGGATCCACCGCCGTCCACGTCTGGGCTTGGTGCTGGTGCTCGCGCCTGTCCTCCTGGCCACTGCCGGAGCCGCCCTCGGAACCTGGAGCGCCCAGGTAGCCGGGGCGTCGCCCGCCCAGGCCTCCTGGGCCACCAGGGGTGGAGACGAGGTGCTGGCGCAACTCGCAGCCGGCCTGGCCGCTCCCATCTGGGCGCTGATGCTGGCGAGCGGGTTGGCCGCGGCCGGCGGGGTGGTGCTCGGCGCCCGGGAGCTGGCCCGGGCCCGCTCCCTCAGCCTTCCCTGGATGCCCCTGCTGGCCGCCCTGGCCACGATCACCGTCGTGAACACCTGGTCCTCCTACGCCAAGCTGCCGCCGCGACCGCTCATCTCGCTGCTGGTGGCGGCGGCGCTGCTGGGCCCCCTGCTGGCCATCGCCGCCTGGGGCCAGGAGGATCCCCCGGAGGCCGAGACCGACGGGGGCGCGACCCTGATCCTATGCCTGCTGCTTTCGGTGGGCGCGACCCTGGCCGCCGTGGGCGCCGAGGCCCTGGTCTTCCGCGCGGCGGCGCTCTACGCCCAGGGACCGGGCGCCGAAGCCCACCACCACGCCATGACCCTCGGAGGCGCCCGCGGCACAACCATCCGCACGATCTCCGGCGCGGTGGCCGTGATCGGCACGCTGGTCACTGTGGCTGTGGCCTTCGGGCCCATCCGGGACAGACTGAGCCTGATTCAACGCCGCTCCACTCCCGTGGTGGTGGCGGCCCTGATCCTGCTCGCCCTGGCGATCCTGGGCGCCGCCGTACATCGGCACTCCCTAAGCCGGGCCATCACCAGCGCCAACCGCCGCCCCGCCGCCACCACTCCCCACCACCGCGCGCCCCCCGTCACATCGCGTCCACGCCCCATTGCACACCCCTGAACCTACCTACCCTTGACCCGTGCAAAGTCCTGCCACCGGAGTATAATGCCCTCGCCATCAGACTGGGCCCGCCCGGCCCGAGGAGCTTCCATGCAGACATCGCACCATCGCGTCGCCATCATTGGATCCGGCCCCGCGGGGCTGACGGCAGCCATCTACACCTCCCGCGCCCAGCTCGAGCCCGTGCTCTTCGAGGGGCTGCAGCCCGGAGGTCAGCTCACCACTACCACCGAAGTGGAGAACTATCCCGGCTTTCCCGAAGGCGTCACTGGCCCCGAACTCATGCAAAAAACCCGGGAGCAGGCCGAACGATTCGGCACAACCTTCGTGACCCAGGAAGTGGAGAGCGTGGATCTTTCAAAGCGTCCCTTCACCGTGCGCACCTACGATCGCGAGGTCACGGCAGACGCGGTGATCATCGCCACCGGCGCCGAGGCGCGCTATCTGGGAATGGGCTCAGAGGACCTGCTGCGGAACCATGGCATCAGCGCCTGCGCCACCTGCGACGGATTTTTCTACCGGGACCTGGAAGTAGCAGTGATCGGCGGAGGAGATACGGCGGCGGAGGAGGCCCTGTTCCTCACACGTTTTGCCAGCAAGGTGACCCTGATCCACCGACGGGATGAGCTGCGCGCCTCGAAGATCATGGTCGCCCGGGTCGTGGACCATGACAAAATCGAGGTCGCCTGGGACTCGGTAGTAGACGAATACCTGGGCGACCCCGCCGACGGTGGACTCAAAGGCATTCGCCTCAAGAACGTCAAGACGGGCGACCTGCGGGAGATCGCGGTGAACGGCGCCTTCGTGGCCATCGGCCACAAGCCCAGCACCGACCTGTTTCAGGACGTGCTCGACATGGACGCCGCCGGCTACCTGATGGTGCAACCCGGCAAGACCGCCTCCTCCATCGAGGGGGTCTACGCCTGCGGCGACTGCGCCGACCACTACTACCGCCAGGCCATTACGGCGGCGGGAACCGGCTGCATGGCGGCCATTGAAGTCGAGCGCTGGCTCGCCGAGCAGGAGAAGTAGGGCCCCCCCTCATACTACCCCATGGGGATATTGCTTCTATTTTTGGGCCTCGCCGCGTTGCTGTGGATGCTCTTTCAGCGCGCCGGAGGGTACGCCACGGTGGGATCCGCGGTGGGCCTCGGGGTGGCCGTCCTCGTGGTCTTATTCCTTCGGGACGGCACCACGCCCGGGATGGTGGGCATGCTCTTTGGCGCCGTGGCCCTGGCGCTCTACGCCACCACACCCCCGGCCGAAGAGCTCGCCGAGCCCATCGGCGGCACCCTGCCCAACGCGCGGGACCGCGAGCAACCCGGGGCGCCCTTGGATCTGCCCCCTCCCCCGCCACCTCAATCGTCCCCGATCCGCCGAGCCGTTGGCGACAGCCTCACCTTGATCGATCACCTCTGGCTCGTGGGCCTACCGGTGGTGGGGTTCCTCATCTCCTTCGCGGTGCTCGACCGCCGCATCGGGCTGGTGGAGGGCATCTGGTTCCACCTCCTGTCCGGCACGCCGGGCGCAGGCTTCGCCTTCGGAGCGTCGGACGTAGCGGCGCTGCACGGATTGCTGCTGATCTTCCCCGGCGGCAAGACGGCGCTGGTCTTGCCCTTAACGGGACTGGTGGCGGTGCTGGTTCAGCTCGGCAAGAACCGCCCCACCGTATTCTCCGCGGCCATGGAGTACAGCTTGGTCGTCGTGCTGTGTAACCTCGTGGCCCTGCTCTGGCTACCCCTCCCCTGAGGGGTCTGAGATTCAGGTGCTGGGTTCAAAGATGATCCGGTTGTTCTCCAGATCGATCTCCACGAGGCGGGCGTCTTCGAGGATCTTCTCGTCCCCGAGGAGCCCAATCAAACGATAGCCAGAGGACTGGGGGGTGACGTGCATGACCTCCTCGAGGACGAGGTCTTCACCAGACTCCCGGCGAAAAAAGGCAGTAGAAGAACACATGGCGGGCTCCTTGTCCTTATTAAGTGCTGGCGACGATGGCGTTACCGCCCTCTTGCTGGGCAGACTTCAGGGCCTTCTGCGCCTCTCGAATGAGCTGGGCGAAAGAGAGCCTCCGTGTCTGGTCCAGACCAGAGACCCCGACCGAAGCGGTGATGTCCTGCACGTCATCGCCCACGGGATAATACCCCTCTCCGATGAGTCGGACCACCCGGCGGGCGACCTTCTTGGCGCCCTCTTCGGGCGTGTGGGGCAGCACGATGAGAATCCGCTCACCGCCCACGTACACCGGGATATCGACGTCCCGGATGGACTCGGATACCGCCCGGGCCACGCCGGCCCGGATGTCCCGGCGGGCCGAGAGCTGTCCCGGCGGCAGCCGGTAGGGGTCTAACTCCACCAGACAGACCGAAAGCGGATACTTGTAGCGCTTGGCGCGACGGATCTCCACCAACAGCAGGTGCTTGAAGAACTCGTAGTGGTAAAAACGCTGCCCCGGGCGCACATCGCCGAGGCGCTCAAGCCGCTCACCGAGCTCGTCGTTGTGACGCCGCAAGGCGCCGGCATCCTGACGCGCCACCGCGATGGTCTCGGCCAGTCGCAACACAAGCGTAAAGGCATCCCGGGAAACCGGGCGACAGAAACCACCGTCAGCGCCCAGCTCCTCGGCCCTCTGGGCGGGGTTTTTTGTGGACCGGGGAAAGATCACCACCACCGCGGCCGGGACCTCAGCCACCTCCCGCAGGTAGGTTCCCAGATCCACGTCCATGAGAGTGTGGGCCGACAAGACCACATCCGGCTCGAAGGCGTCCACCTGATCGGCGGCCTCCTCGCGGTCCGTGGCCACCACGACGTCGTAGCCAAGGGACTCGAGAGTCTTGAATAATGCCTCCCGGGCCGCCTTCTGAGGCTCAATCAATAGGATCCGCGCGTCGTTCACCATCCGCAGCTTTCCGAGGGCGCCGCCTCTGTGCTTGCCACTATGGGTCGGGCTCCGAGTTGGGGTCAATTCTTATTTTGATCATCGGGACCGCTACGGTCCAGAACCTCACAGCCGAGCTCACCGCTGGAAAGCCGGAGCCTGATGGTTTCTCCCACTTGGACCTGGTCCCAGGATCGCGTCGCGCGCCCCCGGGCGTCCACGGCCACCGAATATCCCCGCGACAGAACCCGCAAGGGGCTCAGTTCTTCGAGCCGGGCGGACCCCAGGGCGAGGCGGCGACGACGCTCCTGGGCGGTGGCCTCTCCCGCTCGATTCAGCCTCTCGCGCAGCCGCCCGATCCTCTCCCGCCGCTCGGAGAGCCGGGTGGTCGCCCGCGCGGCGAGGGATGTGGTAAGCCGCTCCAGCGCCGCCCGACGACGGGATAGGCGGGCCTTGGGATGCCCCGCGGCTACGCCCACTCGTCCGGTGGCCAACCGCTGCCGCCGGGTACGAAGCACCTCTCCCATGCCCACCGTGATCCGGGCCATGAGCCCGTCCAGGGAGACCCGGGCATCCAAAAGCACCGGCCGCGGATCCCCCAATCCCCGCTGCAAAGTAGTAAGCCGTAGCCGGGAATGATCCAGCAGCCGCCGGCCGGAGGCGAACAGTCGGTCCCTTACACCACGCAGCTTCGTGTGCAGAGCGCGCCCATCGGGCACCGCGATTTCGGCGGCCGCCGATGGTGTCGCAGCACGTTCGTCAGCCGCGTAGTCGCACAGAGTGTAGTCCACCTCGTGCCCAACGGCCGAGATGATGGGCTTGGGAAAGGCCGCCACGGCGCGGGCCACCCGCTCGTCGTTAAAGCACCAGAGGTCCTCGATGGAGCCGCCGCCCCGCCCTACGATGGCCACGTCTACCTCCTCCAGGCGGGCAAGACGCTCCAGGGCGGTCACGATCTGCGGCGGCGCCTCGGCGCCCTGCACCGCGGCGGGGCTGACGATGATCCGTACCGCCCCCCGGCTGTGGGCCACCTGGATGATATCCCGCAGCGCGGCACCCGTGGGCGAGGTGACCACGCCCAGCACCCGGGGCGCCGGCGGCAGGGGGCGCTTTTTCGCCCGGTCGAACAACCCCTCGGCCGCGAGCCTGGCCTTGAGCTCGGCAAGGGCCAGCATGAGCTCTCCCAGGCCCACGGGCTCGGCCCGATCCACGTACATCTGGAACCGCCCCTGGGCCTCGTAGATCCGCAGGGTCCCGCGACAGCGCACGGCGTCACCGTCCTTGAGGTCGAACTTCAGACGTCGGGCGTCGCTTCGGAACATCACCGCCGAGATCTGGGCGTTGGTCTCCTTCAAAGAGAAGAACACGTGTCCCGACGCGATCCGCCTCAGGTTCGAGACCTCGCCCTCTACCCAAATGGAGCCGAAGCGCTCGTCCAAGGTGCGGCTGGCCAACCGTACGATCTCCCCGACGCCATACACCTTGGGCTCAGCCGACGCCTTGGGCTCAGCCGGTTCCTTGGGTTCAGCCGGCCCCTTCCTGGACGCAGTTGGCTTCCTGGACGCAGTTGGCTTCCTGGACGCAGTTGGCTTCTGGGGCGCAGTTGGCTTCTGGGGCGC
>JAOZUO010000236.1 GCA_029938605.1 Deltaproteobacteria bacterium
AAAGAGCGACAACTTTGGGGTACCTGAGCGTAAGGCACCCCGGATATGTCGCGATCGGGGGCGTGAGAGGTATCCCGGTCATGTCGCAAGATTTATCCTACATGGCCCTACGACGCAGGTCGCACGCTCCCCCCAGGACCCGATTGGAAGGAAGTTCCGCAATTTCTTGTTAGTATCACCGGTCATGTACCGGATCCTCTTCACCGGGCTGCTGCTCGCCGCCACCCCCAACCCCGACGTGGCCTCAGCACGCACGGCGGGAGCCACCGTGATTGTGGACCGCGCCCTGGGGTCCGGGCGCATCCGCCTGGTGCGAGCTCCCGACGGACGTCGCGAGCTTTGGCGGGTGGACGCACGTGGAGTGTCCCATCGGGTGGCCTGTGGCAAGCTCACCGGCGCCTGGGGTTTGTGGGTCACCGATGTCAACAACGACCGACGCCCGGATCTGGTCATCGCGCTCCGGAAGCGGGCCCGGCACGATCCGGTGGTGGAGAACCGGCCGCACGTCTACACCCTGTACGGGGACCGCTGCGTGCCCCTGTGGCGCGGGACCCGGCTGGCAGGGCGATTCGAACAACTCGACATACGGACCACCCGACTCTGGGCCCTGGAGCGAATTGGGCACGGACTGCGCCGCGTAGCCCGCTATCGCTGGCGAGGGTTCGGTTACACCGTCGAGCGGGTTCTATGGCGCGGCCGCACCGTGCCCAAGCGCTGGAAACGACGCTTCAAAAAAGCCAGGAGGTGAGCCTTGTTCTATCGAATCTCTCTATTGCTCATGGCGGGTATTCTCACAGCCTGCCCCATGAAGGAGCCCCCGCGGCAGACCGCGCCCACCAACACATCGCCGAAACAAAAGACCCCGGCGGCCCGTCGGGGCGGCACAAGCTGGACCCTGTCGGGCGTGGGGAACCGGGCTCGTTTGGGCAAGCTCACCCCCCGGCAAAAAAAGCTGCTTCGGACCCAGGGTTTTTTCCTGGCGCCTCAGCCCGGCCGCAAGCCGGGGAATCGGGCGACCCACCTGTTCCATGTCTATGAGCGAAACGACTACATCGCCTTCCCAAGCTTTGTCACCGTGGACCTGGCCATCGACACCACCCACGCGTACTTCGACGCCGTCCTGCGGGAGGTGGAGAGTCTGCATCTGGTGCCAAAGCTCAAAGGCGCGCTGTCGGCCCTGATGAAGGAGGCCGAGGCGGTGCGTCGAGGCGCCAGGACCCGTCGGTCGAAAGGGGCGGCGGCCAGAGCCGTGGCCTACTGGGCCGTGGCGCTTCGCCTGCTGGAACAGCCCGCCACCGGAGACGCCCCCGATGTAGAGACCGTGTCCCCCCCCGCCGGGATGGTTCCCGATGAACCGGCCCGGAGGCCGGCTCCCAAGGCCAAGGCCAAGGTCCAGCTCACGCCCGTGCCCGCCACCGTGAAGCGCCTGGTGACCAGCACCGTGGCGCTGATCCAGAAAGCCGGAGGCCACCTACCCGATTCCATCGTACGGGCACCGCTGGATCTTACCCAGATGCGCCCACGTGGCCACTACACCCGCACCGGCGTGCTGCAGCGGTTCTTCCGGTCCATGAGCTGGCTGGGCATGGCGAGCTTTCCGCTGAAAGGGAAGCAAGCGGATGTCATCGGGGTGATGTTCCTGGCCCGCAGCCTCCTGGGCTCAATCCCGGGCAAAAAGGACCTGGAGCGGGTAAAGAGCGTCACCACCTTCTTCGTGGGCGGACCGGACGCGGCCGACCTGACCGCCGCCGCGCGCCTCCTGGCGAAGGCGGTGCCCAACGCGGCCAAGGCCCCCGCGGATGTCCTGGCCCGCCCCGCGTCGCTCAAACGATACGCCGCCGGTCTCGCCACCCTGCCTTCACCGAGGATCCGTTCCACAGCCTCCTCCACCGACGGCCCCGCCCAGGTACGAGTCATGGGGCGTCGGGCCTTTGAGGACAACGTGGCCCTGCAGACACTCATCGGAGCACTCAACGACATCGCCACCAAGGGACCGGACACCGAGTCCATGGTACGCGCACCGGGCGCCCTCGGAAGCGCCGCCCTCCTGGGCTCGGAGCTGGCCAAGAGGCTCATCGTGAACCCAAAGCCCGGGGTGACCCACACGGCCTTGGGGCAAGCCATCGATCGCGGGAGGCTCCACATCACCGGGCTCCCGGCCGGGCGGTGGAGTCAGGACGCCTACCACGGCACCCTCCACGCCCTGCGGAGCCTGCTGCCCGCGCCCCCCGCCACCGCGCCACGCATGTTGCGTACGCTGGGCTGGCGCCTCCGGGCACTCCAGGCCTTTTCCAGTGGCTGGGCCGAGCTTCGGCACGATACAATCCTATACGGCGAGCAATCCGGCGCTGAGTGTGACGCCCCGGAACCACCGGCCCCTCCCGGGTGGGTGGAGCCGGTGCCCCAGATCTACGAGCGGCTGGCGTCCATGGTGCTGGGCCTGGACAAACGCCTCAGGGGTGCGGGCATCCCACTCAAGACGCGGCCGAGCACGGGTCGCCCCTATGCAAGACCCCTGGCGGACAAGACGAAAAACCTGGTGGGTCTCCTGCACTTTTTGCGGGACGTCGCCCGGCGGGAGCTGCTCGGAAAACCCCTCACGGTGAAACAGCGCGAGCGCATCACCCTGCTCGGCGGCGAGGTGGAGTGGCTGCTCATCTCCTTGGCAAACACCGAACTGCTGGCGAAGCGGGACCAGGACATGGCCGTCATCGCGGACGTGTTCACCTGGCGCTCGGCCGGCCAGGCCGTGGAAGTGGGCGTGGGCCACCCCGAGCTGATCTACGCCATCATCCCGGGTCCGAAGGGGCCCGTCCTCGCCCGCGGCGCTGTCATGAGCTACCGCGCCTTCCTCCAGCCGGTGAAAAACCGACTCACTGACCCCGAGTGGCGCAAGCGCCTGGCCAGTGGCCGCATCCCGGCGCGCCCTACGTGGCTGCGCCCCATCTACGCCGAACCAGTGCGGGCCATCAAGCCCATTGGCAATGGCGTGAGCCGATGCGGCCCGTCCTCGGGGACTCAACTCAAGCTTTGAAGATTCTGACCGCCACCCTGATCCTGACCGCCACCCTGTTGTTGGCGACGCTCACCAGCGGCTGCCGGGCCGGCTCAACCACAGGTTCGGGCACCGGTTCGGGCACCGGCACCAACTCCGTCGCCAGCACAGGCACCGTCACCGTGGGCGGAGACGTTCTCCTCGGTCGCGGCGTGGCGGTGCGAGCAAGGACCACCGGCTGGAAGGGGCTACTCCGGGGAGTCGCGCCCACCCTCCGCAAGGCTGACCTGGCCATCGTGAACCTGGAGTCCCCCCTGGCAAAATGCCTCGCGGGCGGAACCCTACGCCAACCCCGCCTGTGCGGCGCCCCCAAAGGCCTGGCCGCCCTGCGCGCCGCGGGTGTCGACGGAGTCACCCTTGCCAACAACCACGCCCTCGACGCCGGCCCTGCTGGACTGAAGCGTACCGCCCAACTTCTGCGCAAAGCCAACATGATCCCCCTCGGTGTTCGGGCCGCTCTCACCGGCCGGCCCCACGCCGAGCGGCTCGGATCCATCACCGTGGTGGCGGTGAACCTCACGCGAGTAGCCCATGCGCCAGGTGCCGGGGTACCGATCCCGACCCCCGCCGCAGTAGCGGGGACCATCCGGGAAGCCCGCCGCCGAGACCCCCACCGCCCCATCCTCCTCATTGCCCACCTGGGCCGTGAATACGACCGCTACCCAGGCCCACGCGAACGCACTTACGGCCAGGCCGCCGTCACCGCCGGTGTGTCGGCCATCGCCTTTCACGGCGCCCACGTGCGCCGCGCCCTGGTCCACGACCGCCGCGTCCCCGTCCACCTCGGCCTCGGCAATCTCCTGTTCGATCAGCGGGATCCCCGCACCCGCGTCGGCGGTCTGCTCACTGTCCGCCTCACCCCCGGCCGCCGCCCAGCCCTCGCCCTTCCCACCAAATGCGTGGACTCCCACCGCGGCACCATCATTCGCTGCCGTTGAGGTATACTCTCTAGTCGGATTGGGACTTTTCCCAACGCTCCACCATGAACACCGAACAACGCAACTACTACGCCTTTTTGTGGCACGCCGTGTTCCTTGCGTTGACGGTGACATTTACCGAGATCAACACCGTGTTGCCGTCGCTGATCGTCAAGGTCGGAGGGGGAACGCTACAGATCGGTCTGTTGACGGCCATCATGGTGGGGACGCCAATCATCGGGCAGCTGCTGTTTGCCAGCTATCTGCATACGCGACCGCGAAAGCGGGGCTTCCTTCTGCTGGGAGTGAGCTTGCGGGTGGGGGCGCTGGCGACCGTTGCCCTGGCGCTGCTCTTTGCGCAAGAGGTCTCACCGCGAACGACGATCACGTTGGTCTTTGTGTTGATGTTTATCTTTTCCCTGGCCGGAACCTTCGCCGGGGTTTCCTACACTGACATTCTCGGCAAATCCCTGGCGGTACAGCAACGCAACCGCTTTTTTGTCCGCCGGCAAATCCTGACCAGCGTGGCGTTCCTGATCTCCGCCCCGGTGGCACGTTGGGTCCTTGGGTACTCGGCCTATCCCAACAACTACGCCTGGATGTTCGGGCTGGCGGCGGGGTTGCTGTTGCTGGCCTCCTTCGGGTTCTGGGCAATCGACGAACCCCAGGTGCAGCCATCGAGGGAGACGCTCTCCTTTCTGAAGGTCTTGCGAGCGGTCCCGGGGCACCTGCGCGATAACCCGCCGTTGCTTCGCTATATCCTGCTTATCAACCTCACCGGCTTCGGGCTGACGCTGATGCCGTTTTACGTGGTCTATGCCCGTGGCCACTACGGCTTGACCGGAGAGCAGGTGGGAAACTATCTGATGGTGCAGATCGCCGGCATGCTCCTGTCGAACCTCGTTTGGGGCAAGGTAGTCCAGAAGCTCGGCTTCCGAGGGGTTGTGCGCGGATGTATCCTATGCGGAACCCTGATCCCGCCCCTGGTGCTGATCCTGTCGGGAATGGCGCTGCCGATTTTCCTGACCGTGTTTTTTCTCATGGGAGTCGCCATCTCAGCGAGGAAAATCGCCTTTGAGGGGTTACTCATTGAGATCACCACCAACACCAACCGCGCCCTGCACAAAGGGATCGTAGGAACCACCAGCCTGACCACGGCGCTGTTCCCGCTGGTTGCCGGAGGATTGATCCTGTGGGTGGGCTACACCCCGGTGTTCGTGGTGGCCTCCCTCCTGGTTGCCAGCGCCTGGTTCACCGTCTCCGGAATTGTCCCCCGGGACCAGGAAAGCACCTAGAAGCGCACTGGCCAAGGAGCGCACTGGACAACCCGCTATCCGAGCGGGCCCTTAGTCGCCGGCCGAGAAGACGCAATAGGCAGGCCAGCCGGCAGGCAGGCCGGAAGAGTAGGGCGAACCGACGATGGGTTTGGGGTGATCCTTGAAGAAGGTCACCACGTCCGTGGGCTCGAGGTGGTTGGCGCCGAAAGGCACGGTGTGTCCCTCGCCGGGCTGGGAGTACTGCCCAATGTCGTGGTTACAGATGATCGCGTCGTGGCCCAGGCCGTTGAGGTAGGCCACGTCATTGGTGGCGAAGGTGTCGAACTGCAGCGTGGCCAACCCGGCGTTGTAGCTATCGTAGGTTCCGCCGTGCAGCAAGAGCTGCGGATAGAGCCGCGTGTGCACCGGATCCGGCCAGTTGACCTGACTGCCCAGCGAGCCGAACGCGGAGGTGTTGGACGAGTTGGAGCCATAGGCGCCGGAGTACGTCGCGATGGAGGCGAGTTGGCCGCCGCGGGTCACGCCGAGGAGGTCGGTGACGAAGCCACCCATGGAGAAGCCCACCACATGGATGGCGTTTTCATCCACGCCCCACCGGGACTCGAGGCAGGCCAGGACAGCGTCGAATAGCTTGATCTCGATGTTGTCGTCGATGACCCCGATGTCCATCACGTCCCAGTCGATGTTCATCATCCCCATGACCATGTAGTTCGTGTCCTCCGGAGTGATGAGGATGAAACGGTGGCCAACGTTGCAGTCAAGCCAAAGGGCGATCTGGTCCAACTCATGCGCTTCTCCGTCCATGATGTGAACATAAGTAAATCAGATTCCATGTGTTGTGCCAAGCTACGTCCCGGCGTCTCCCAAAATCGTCTCCAGACCCTAACGGGGCGTGACTGGCCAGTCGCACAGATCAGTCGCACAGGTTCACTGCGCCTGGGCTGGCGGACCCTTGGGCGGTGAAGGTGGTCGCCATCTGCTCGCTGGTTTCGTCGTGGCCCGTGCTGCCGTTGCCTCCCGTGGTGGTCTCGCCGGTTTCGGTGTCGTTGCAGCGGCCGATGGACTGGTCCCCGTTCGCCAGGACGATCGAGGGGGCGTAGCTCTGGTTGGCGATGGGCGTGTCCGGCGCGTAGCCGGCGACGCCGTTCTTGTCCACGCGGCTCAGGTCATCATAGGAGTCACCCCAGGTGACGTAGTCCACGTCCACCACCGTGGTGGCGCTGCCATCCCAGCAAAAGAGCATCAGCATTTCACGGCTGTTTGACAGCATGGACCCCTCCTCAGTGCCCAGGCTGCCATTGGTGGGGGCGACCATCTTGGGCACGGCGCTGCCCTGGCAGAGGCTCGCGTCGTCGCCGATGGCAAAGTCCGGACAAGACGCATAGGATCCGTAGAAGTCCGTGCCGGCGGAAATCACGAGATACGCGCCGGCCGCCAGGGTGGTTCCAGGCGGAAAGCGAACCAGGAAGTCAGTTCCCGGCACCGCGCCCCCGGGCGACCACGCCGCCCCCGTCGAAATAAGATGATACACGGCGCTGTCGGACACATGAATGTCGGACAGATCCACCGGCGAAGTACCGGGGTTCCAGATCTCCAGGAACTCCGCCTCTCCAGGCTGCGTAGCCACCTCGGAGATCAGAAGATGCGACGCGCCCGAGGAGAGACAGGGATTGGTCACCCCGCCATCGGGACCTCCCGCGTCTCCACCCGCGTCAGTGGGTAGCCCACCATCGGCGCCCGTGGCCGCATCCACACCGGCGTCCACACCGTCGCAGAGGCAGTCCCCCCAGGACCCTCCGATGCCACAGAGCTGAAGACCGGTCCGGTCACCCTCGCACATGCAGACGCGCTGGTCTCCGCTCGCACAGTCCGTGGGGGACGTCTCCTCACAGCCCACCAGCGACAAGCCCACCAGCGACGAAGCGCCAAGCGTAAGCACCGCCCAGAACATAAGCTTTTTTCGTGTCATCATAGTGTGTCCTTACCGCCTGACCCAGCCGTCGTCAACGGTATGACGAAGCAGCGTGAGCGTCAGATCAGTCCCTGCAGGCGGTACCAATCCACGGCGTCCACTATGCCCTCGGGAGCGGGACGGGCACGGTAGCCGAGGTCTTGGCGAGCGCGAGCCGAGTCGTAGTACAGCGGCGCGCACCCGGCCACGGCGAGGCCTTCAGTGAGCTCCATGGGCAGGTCGAGGCCCAAGACCAGGCTCAAGCGACGCAGCTGGTCAGCGGCGCGGCCGCTCCAGCGGAGTACAGGGGCCGGGATCACACCGAAGGGTCCCGGACGCCCCACGACCCGATTGATCACCCGAAAGAGGGTCTCGTAGGAGAGGTGGTCGCCCCCGAGCACGTACCGTGCGCCCCGCTGACCGCGCTCTAAAGCCAGCACATGTCCGGCGACCACATCGTCCACGTGGGCCACCGTGGTACCGCCCGGAGGCGCCAGCACCAGGCGGCCACGCGCCGCTTCCCGGATGTAAATACCCGCGGAGAAGAACCGGTCCCCCGCACCGAACATGGTGCCGGGCAGCACGCACACCGCGTCGAGCCCCGTCCGCGCCGCGTCGAGCACCAACGCCTCGGCCGCCCGCTTGGAGTCCATGTATCCCAGCGCGAAGGGGGACCAGTTGAAGGGAGTGTCCTCGTCCCCCACAACGCCCGACTCCGGAATACCCAGGGTGTTCACCGTGGAGGTGTAGACCAACCGCCTGACACCGGCGCGCCGGCAGGCCGCGATCACGTTGCGGGTGCCGTCCACGTTTACCCGCCACTGCCGAGCGTACAACCGCGGCGCGAAGGTCACCATGGCCGCCACATGAAACACCGCCTCCATGCCCTCGGCCAGGCGCGCCACGCCATCGCCGTCCAGCAGATCCACCGGCCGGACCTCGCACCCGAGCCGCTCCAGGTCGTCAGTGGGATCAGACGGGTAGCCCGACGCCCGCACGTCAAACCCCGCCCCGCACAGGAGCTTGGTCAGCCGCCCGCCCACAAACCCCGTAGCACCGGTCACCAGCACACGCATGGCGCTCTCCCTTTGGTTGCATCCCAGCCTACGTTCTGGGCGGACCGCGCGTCAATTTGTAGATTTCATGCTAGGATGTGGTCGAGGCTCGGATGCCTCCAAGGATGGATCATGAAACAACCGAATAGACTAGTTAGACGATCGCTGGCAGCAGTCCTGGGTACGGGCTTAGTGCTAGGCGCCATTGCCCAGGTAGACGCCGCCCCGAGGTGGATTCGCCTCTCCTGGACCCAGTCTCCGGCCACCAGCCTCACCGCGACCTGGAACGATGACGGCGCCACGGGGCAGGCGGAGATCCGCACCATCGGCGGTACGGCTACGGCGGTCCCCTCCACGGCCGTGACCACCAGCGTGTCGGACTTCGACTACACCCACGCGGCGACCTTCACTGGCCTTTCGCCCAACACCGCCTACGAGTACCGGGTGGAGTCCCAGGCGACCTGGTCGGCCTGGCAGGCCACCCGCACCGCGCCTACAGCCGGCGAGTGCACCCCCTTCACCTTCGTGGCCACGGGGGACAGCCGCGGCGAAGATCTGGGCTGGGGTTACATGCAGTCCGCACAGTGGTCTGGTGTCATGAGCCTCATGGCCTCGGAGAACCCCCTGTTCGTGCTGCACTCCGGGGACTACGTCCGCGACGGCGCTGAGGAGGAACAGTGGGTCGATGAGCTATCCGACCTGTCGGACATCGCGGCCTTGACTCCTTTCTTTCTGGCCCAGGGCAACCACGACGACGGGCCCGGTGAGGGTCCCACGGCCCACTACAACATGGTCTTCACCTATCCGACCAACAACCCGGACAACACCGAAGACTACTTCAGCCTGATCATGGGCAACGTCCAGATCATCTGCCTGTCCACCCACTCCTTCGACATGGTGGACCAGATCAACTGGATGGACGCCGAGCTTACCGCCCAGGCCGGCTTGGTGGACTGGCGGGTCGTGTTCTTCCATGTACCCATCTGGTCCTCGGGCTCCCACGGCAGCAACGAAGACAACACGCCCCGGGCGGACCTCATGCTCCCGGTGCTCGAAAGCCACGGTGTGGACCTGGTCATCAACGGCCACGACCACCACTTCGAGCGGTTTCACCCCTCCTACGGCGGCCATAACGCCGGCGCCCGGGTGGTAAACCCCCTGCCCTTTGACAACAACACCCGCGGAGAGGCCGACGGAGTCTCCTACATCGTCGCCGGCGGTGGTGGCGCCCTGCTGAACCCCGCCTTCGCCGTGTCGGAGGCCGGCTCCGCTGTGGGGACCAACCACCTGAGCTACTCGGTGATCCGCGCCGAGGGAGCCACCCTCCGGGTCACCACCCGGGATCTGGGCTCGTGCATCGGTGGGCTCTGTGGCAGCCCCTCCATCGAAGGGACCCTGGACGAGATAATCTTGGAAAAGAGCAACACCGGATGTGTGGCCCCGGACCCGGACGCGGGCGTTCCCGACGCGGGGTTGTCCGACGCCGGTCCCGCGGACGACGGTGGAGTGAATCCCACCGACGGCTCCACCGAAACGCCGGACGGCTCCACCGATACGCCGGACGGCTCCACCGAAACGCCGGACGGCTCCACCGAGCCGCCCGAGAGCCCTGATTCGGGCTGCTCCTGTCAGACCACCGGCGCGGGTCCGGGGGCTGCCGGTCCCTTCCTGCTGTTCGGGCTCCTGCTCTGGATTTTCCGCCGCCGCCGCCGCCGCCGCCCGTAGCAGCAGCAGCAGCAGCAGCAGCAGCAGCAGCAGCAGCAGCAGCAGCAGCAGC
>JAOZUO010000348.1 GCA_029938605.1 Deltaproteobacteria bacterium
GACACCTCCAAGGCTTTGAGCAGCAGCGCGCCCTGCTCTGGACTGAGCCGTCCCCGCACCACCAGCATGCCGTCGCTGTCGAACCAGGTCGTCAAATATCTCGAGTCCTCCTGCACCACCGCCCGGTCGTTCTCGCGGTCCGGGTCGGCCCGACGAAACTCCCGCACCAGCCTCTCCACCTGGGACGCGGTGCCTGCCCGGGCCCAGTCCAGGAGCATCTCTTCGTTGTCGGGCGTGGCGATGGGGATGATGGCGCGGACTTTGGAGTAGGATACCTCGCCGGCAGCGAAGGCCGCGGAGATCAGCGCCAGGTCGGGTAAGAGCCGAGCGATGCGGACATAATTCCTGGCGGTACCCAGGCTCAGCCCCACGCGCCAGGACAACCAGTGGGCGCAGGATCGGAATCCTCTGGAGTCCAACGGGTCGGCCCAACCGTCTCTGCGGTCGACCTCGCCGATGAGACAGATGAGCCGATAAGTGGCGGCCCCAATGAGCGCCGACAGGGTCGCGATTTCGTCCTCGATGGTTTCGAGAGAAACATCGTCAGAGGACACCGGAGACAAGGTTTTGTTCAGCATGATTATTCTATAGCAGAAGGACATTTTGGCCCTCTGACAGGCACCGCCGCCATGCGAAGAGGAGCTCGGCGTTGTCCGCCCCTCGACCGAGGTCAAAGCGACGCACACCGTCGCTGCTGGGTGCAAAGGTAGGGTCAGCGGCGCGGGGGATGAAAAAACGGCGGCACAAGGCCTCAGATCCGTCAAGGGCTCATTGCAGTTTTGGCCATCTTTTTTCGGGGTGCGTGTGTCCTTTTGCACTGCACGCAGTGCCGGGAGCGACGGTCGGGCGTGCTCGTCTTCGCTGTCGTCGTGCTGGTGACGATGATGTACGTTATGCAGCCGCTAAACAGTCGGCTCAACGCACGCAGCGGAATCCGAGGTTGTATCTGCGATTCGTTGCGTCGGCGATGCTCCGCCGGCTCACGCTGATGTAGATTTGCTCGTAGTCGAAGGCGCCGCCGCGCTGCATGCGGTAAGCACCGTCGTTTCCCAGGTAGGCCGTGCCGTCGGTGGGGTGGTGGTAGTAGTCGTGGTGGTAATGGTCGAGCATCCACTCGCTGATGTTGCCCAGCATGTCACAAAGCCCCTGCGCGGTATTGCCCGTCGGTCGACTGCACACCGGCCAGGTCTGGCGCAGTCCGCAGCCGACCTCCTCATCCTCCATGATCATCGAGTGACAGCCGACGGGGGGCAGCGTCTCGGGAAGCTGCCCGCGGCTGGTAGCGGCGAACTCCCATTCAGACTCAGACGGCAGCCTACCGCCTGCCCAACTGCAGAACGCCTGTGCCTGGGCAAAATCCACACAATTCACCGGGTGGTTTGGCCTCCCCATGTTCCAATTGCACAGGTCCAGCGGGGGAAACCCGAGGCCGCAGGTCTGGGGCGGCGTGTAGTCGCAGCCGCTTCCCGTATCGGGGGCGAAACAAGCCCCCGCGGCGACACAGTCGGTATACTGCGCTACGGTGACCTCGGTCCGAAGCATCTGGAAGTCGGATACGTCCACCTGGGGAAAAATCGAAACAAAGGGGTCGGTACCTAAACCCAGCACGATAGTCCCACCGGCGATGGCGACGTACTCGATGGGGTGTTCACCATAGGGCTGCCAACTTCCGCTCGGGGCGCAGGCGGATCGGCTGAGGTCGAAGTCGACACAGAAGTTGTCGAAGTCCGAGCAGCGCCGAAAGGCCACCGGGAACCCGTACGCAGTGCAGTCGGCCACCGTGTCGCCGATACACACGCTATCGCGACCTGATGGACAGGGGGAGTCCGACAGTGCACAGGCGGCAGTGGCGTTCCCCTCGGTGTCCAGTCCCTCGACGCAGTGCTCATCCAGCGCACAGACGGACCGCTGCGTTGGAAATCCCCCCTCGCCACAGGAATGCACGGCGTTGCCGAGACAGTATTGGGCACGACCGCCGGGGCAGGGGACGTCGGAGATGGCACAGTCCACCAGGCCGCGGCCCATGTTGTCCACCCAATTAACGCACAGGGGAGTGTCTCCCTCGCAGTGCCCATAGCCAAAAGAGTCCAGGGCGACGAATCCTTGGAAGCAGGCGTGATAGGTGTTCGTTGCCGTGCAGGTCCAATCCGTGGCCGGAGCGCAGGGCTGGCTTAGATCCACGCAAGCGGCCCGCCTATGGCCATCTTCGGACCACCCCACGCACCCGCCCCCTTCGGTGTAGTCGCATTGATGGCCCCCCGACCAGGCGTAGCAGTTGTCGATGTCGTCTTCCGCAATGCACCTCACAATAGTCTCCCCGTCACAGTAGGACTCTCCCGGCGGACACTCCTTGGGGCAGGAATCCCAGCCCAAGCACCCAGCCGTAAGAACCGCGAGGGTTGCGGCGAGGGCGATGGTCACAGGCATGCCGAGGTTGCCATTTGCGGCTGGCTCCATCGCATCAATCTTGAGCATCATTCCCGGTCCTCCAAGCATCGTTCCCAGCTCAAAACTTATGACGCACACTGCGTGCCAGGCCCCGGTCGACAATAAAACCCAGACTTACCGCAGACCGTCAATATCCCCACTGTGGCAAGGCAGATACAGTTGTACTGACCATTCACGCCCGGGTGGACCATTCACGCCCGGGTGTGGTGGTAGCCCGGTGGGAGCGGGGTGGCGCTACTTGTCGTCGTCAGGGCCTGTGATCTTCACCTACTCACCCGTGACCATGTCGTCGGTGTGTCTCCTCCTGTGCTCTTGTTGCACCGCCGGGCCACTTGT
>JAOZUO010000237.1 GCA_029938605.1 Deltaproteobacteria bacterium
GAGGCGGGAGCGGAGGCGGAGGCGGAGGCGGAGGCGGAGGCGGAGGCGGAGGCGGGCGGTAGATGGTGGAGAATGCCCCTGGGATCCCGCACCACCAGACCGCGATCACCCGCTGCGGGATAGAGCGTGACCGGGTGTCCCACCGGGACCTGCTGGCCCGAACCGCTGTCGGTCTGGCCGCTGGCGCGCAGGACCAGGGCGCGGACCAGAGGCAAATAGGCGGGACGGAGAGGAAGGTCGGTCCAGTCGCGATCGATGGTGGTGGTCCAGAGCAGGACTCGACCGCGGGCGATGCGGCGCTCGAGCAAGAGCGGGGCGCCCCCCACCAGGCGAAGGAGCACCCGATGGCCGCGAGGACTCACCAGCCCGTGACGATGCACCCGACTGGTGAGTAGCGCCTTGCGGGTGGAGGGATCGGCCAGATCGCGGGCCAAGGCCGGGTCCCCCCCCGCGAGGGTGTAACGGCCGTCGGTGCCCGCGGCGCCAGAAATGCCACCGGCACGGATGGAGCGCAGCCGCCCGGGTAAAAGGGCCGGGCCGAGGACCAGGTTGTAGTACTCCGGGTTCACCAGGCTGCCCAGGGTGATCAGCAGGCCGCCCCCGCGACGGACGAACTTCGTGAGTCCCTTGACCACGGACCGACGTAGGGTGGCCACGTGGGCGAGGATCACCACGTCCTGGGATTCGAGGGTCGCGGACTGCAGATCGCCGACCGCCACCACCTGAACCGAGATCCGCAGGCGCCCCTCGCCCAGAGCGCGCAGGGCCGCCTCCAGGTAAAAGACCTCGTCGTCGTGGCGGGTCTCCCGGGGATCGCCGTCCACCAACAGGATGCGCACCTGGGTGGGGCGGTCGAGGGCCACGACGCGTTTGTTATCGGCCTCGAGTCCGTCGGTGGCAATGGTGGCCTCCACGAAGCGAGCGTCGGCAGGCAACTCCTTGACAGGGACCTTGAGCGTGATCTTGCCCGAGGTGTGGGGGGCCAGGTCCAGGCGCCCCTGCGCCAGCTCCTTGGCACCGGCGCGCAACCTGACGTGGACTCGCGATGCGGCCCGGTCAGTAGCGTTGCGCACGCGAATCAGAAAGGCACGGCGCTTGTCGGCTCCGTCTGGGGGCAGACCTCTGAGCTCCACCACCCCGAGGTTGGGCAGCGCGTGTCGGCCCACATCGATAACTTGAAGGGTAACGTCCGGGTCCAGGGGTACTCGGGACGGGAATCCGGCACGGGTGAGATCCGTAATGAAATAAATGACCCGCGGTTTTTTTGCCGTTCCCTCCCGCAGCAGCACCTGAGCGCGTTCCAGCCCGTCAGTAGCCATTTGGGCACGCCAGGTGGGTGAAAGGTCCGCCGCGATCCGGCCCAGACGCCCCCGGTCAAGACTCAATGACCGCAACTGACTTCCCGTATCCGTTAGCGTGAGTAAGCCCACCGGAGCCGTGGCCGGCAGAACGTCGAGCAGCCCGCGAACTCGTTGGCGGGCAACGGCAAAGAGGGTCTGCCCCCCCCGCTGGTAGCGCATGCTGAGGGTGTCGTCCACGAGGATCACCGCGGACTGATCCCTCCCGGCTGCCTCGGGCACGTCCACGGACTGACTACAGTGGGGGCCCGCCAGGGTGAGCGCCACAGCGGCGAGCAACGCCATGCGCACCAGCAACAGCAGCAGCTCCCGCAGGCGACGGCGCCGGGCGTGGCGTTTCCGAGCCCCCAGCAGCAGCACGAGCCCGGGGAAAGGCGTGGGCCGGGGTCGGCGCTGGCGAAGCAGGTGCACCACCAACGGGATCACTACCCCCGCGAGGCCGGCCAGTAGCACCGGCGTGGCAAACCCCATGCTCACAATTGGGCCCGTCGCCGAGCTGCGCGGCCACCGCCCGGATGACGCACGCCGATCCAGTCGAGGATCAGCTGTGCCGGGGCCGCGGTGGTGGTGCACGGGAGGAAGGTGAACCCCGTCTCGGCGGCGGCCTTGGAGACGCCGTCCTGTAGCTCCGCCAAAGCGCCCAGGTACCCCCGACGAACGGCCCGGGCGTCCACGGTGAGCGGGTCGTCGGGCAGCTCATCGGATAGGAACTTGCGCTGTCCATCGTACGGAAACTCCACCTCCTCGGGGCTCAGGAGCTGGAAGACCACCACCTCCCGGCCGGCGGTAGCGAGACGCCGCAGGGCCGCCGGTAGCGCCGGACGCGGGTCCAGCAGATCCGACAACAGGATCACCAGGCTCCGGCGTGGGGCCTTGTCGGCGGCATCGGCGAGGCACACCGACAGGGCGTCAGCAGTGGCATCCGCGTCGGGTGTGGCCTGATCCAGGGAGGCCAACACCGCGGCCAACTGATCCCCCCGCGCCCGTATGGGCACGGTGGACTGACATCCGGACCCCAACAGGGCGAGGCCCACTCGATCGCGCTGCCCCAGGAGAATAAAAGCCAGAGCCGCGGCGGTGACCCGGGCGAAATCGAGCTTGGTCAAGCCTCCCCCGCCGAAGTCCATGGAGGGCGAGACGTCGACCAGGAGCAGGGCTCCACGCTCGGTCTCGCTTTCGTAGCGACGGATGAGCGGGCGGTCGAACCGGGCATAGGCCTTCCAATCGAGGTTCCGGATGTCGTCCCCGGGTGAGTACTCTTTGTGGTCGGAGAAGTCTCTGGAGGCGCCGCGGTGCACGCTGCGATGCAGACCGGAGAAGACCCCCTCGGTCACAGCGCGGGCGCGGACAGAGAGACCCTTCAGGCGGGCGATCTCGTCGGGGGGCAGCAGTTCCACGGTCATCCCAGGATGGGGGGGATCAGACGATCCAGCAGGTCGGGAACGGTGATCCCCTCGGCTTCGGCGTGGAAGTTGCGTAGAAGCCGGTGGCGAAGCACAGGCCGGGCGAGCTCCTTGAGGTCTTCGGAAGTGGGCGTGAACCGCCCGTCCAGCAGCGCCCTCGCCTTGGCCCCCAGCACCAGAAAACGGGCCGCACGCGGGCCGGCGCCCCAGGCCACGTACTTTCGCACATCGGGGGGCGCGGACGCATCGTCGGGACGAGTTGCGCGGCAGAGCTTCACGGCCCGCTCCACGATGTGTCCGGGCGCGGGCATCTCCAACACCAGGTCCTGCAACTCGCCGAGGGTCTCGGGGCCAAGCACCTGGGACAGGTCGTGGACCAGCGGTCGCGTCTCCTGGGCCACGATGGCGAGCTCCTCGTCAGCGGACGGGTAGGTCACATCGATGCGAAACATGAACCGGTCGAGCTGAGCCTCCGGAAGGGGGTAGGTGCCCTCCTGCTCGATGGGGTTCTGCGTGGCGAACACCATAAAGGGGGGCTCCAACGAATAGGTGGTGCCGGCTGCCGTAACGCACCCCTCCTGCATGGCCTGCAGCAGAGCAGCCTGGGTCTTGGGTGGGGTACGGTTGATCTCGTCGGCCAGGACGATGTTGGCAAAGATGGGTCCACGAATAAACCGGAAGCGGCGGCGGCCCGTGGCCTGCTCCTCCTCCAGCACCTCGGTGCCGGTGATGTCCGAGGGCATGAGGTCCGGAGTGAACTGGATACGGGAAAACTCCAACTCCAGGACCTGGGACAAGGTCTGCACCACCAGGGTCTTGGCCAGGCCGGGCACGCCCACCAGCAGGCAGTGACCGCGGGACACCAGTCCGATGAGCATCAGCTCCAGGACGTGGTGCTGACCCACAATGCGCTGCCCCACCTCCCGCCCCACCGCCTCGCGCGCCTCGGCAGCCCGGGCTACCCCTCGCCGCACCAGCTCGTCGGAGTCGGCGTCGATATTGGAATCTATTCGTTTCGCTTTGTTCATACACCTGTCCTCGAAATGGACGCTGGAAAAGCATGCCACACCCAAGGCGCAAGTGGTAGTGAGCAGGTGGAATCGGCAGGGGCATCGTAAAATCGTCGGTGGCTCGATACCCCACGGTTGTCATTCCGAGCGAGCCCCGGGCGAGCCGAGGAAACTCTCCGATTTGTGGTGATGAGAGATCCCTCCTCTCACCGGACTCGGTCGGGATGACACCAATATTTCGACTTTGCGATCACCCTGGTGGGATCGGGCGGCGGACCCCACTACTCCAACGACGCGAGGCCGCACTCTAATAGAAGGTAGGTCATGCGGGCGAAGCTGGCGGTGGCGTCGGGGTCTTCGGCCTCGGCGATGAGGCGCGCCAGGGTTTGGTTCCCTTTGAGCTGCTCGTATACCTGGACCGGGTAGCCGCCGACGCGGAAGACGTCCGGGGGCACGAGGGGCGGGTTCACGGCGCGGGGTTTCTTGTCCATGGCGCCCGACATGCGCTGGGCCAACACCAGATCCGGCAGGGCGGACACTCCGGCGGCGAGGACCTCAAAGGCATCGAGGCCCAGGGGCGCGGAGTCCCGCTCACAGGATACGCCCCGGTAGAACGAGGCCAGCCCAGTGGACCAGGCGAAGGCGTGGAACACCTTGTGTCGCACCTGGTGGGTGAGCAGTCGCAGCACCTGCATGGGCCGGAGCATCTTGAGGGCCACCAGGGCTTCGCCGAGCTTGCCCTCGTAGGCCGGCAGGATCGCGAGGCACTCCTGCAGCTCCTCGGGCCGAAGCACGCCCTCAGCCAGCAGGAACTGTCCGAAGAGCTCCTCGGGCAGATTCGATGACACGTATTGCGGATCGCCGTCCACCAGGTAGATCTCTTTGACGGTGTCCGCCGCCCGAAGCACAATGAGGCCGGTCTCCACATCCACGGCCAGGGCGAACAGCAGCGACACCAGGCTGCGCTCGGACAGGTCGATCTCCAGGTCCGGAGTGGGCCGGGCCAGCTCGCCGGCGGTCTGGGTGACTTTGTGGGCAGCCTCGTCCGAAGGCGAATTCACGTCCAGCCCGCCCTTGACATCGTCCAGCGGTGGGAGGGTATCCACGAGGTCGAACTCGTCCTCGTCAGGATGAAACTTCACCTCCGGCCCCCCAGACTCCAACATCTCCCCGGCGGAGAGACGCGACAGGGCCAGCTTGCCCGAGGGCCCCCGAGGCACCGGCATGGGCTGGGGTGGTGGTCCGAGCAGGATCCGGCGCTTGCCGTGCTGCAGGCTCGGCCCCAGGGCGCCGGGCATCCCGGCCATACGCGGTCGCTTCCCGTCGCTGGCCGTGATGGCGTCCTGGGTCTCGGCATCCGCCGGCGCGCTGATGCGCTGCATGAAGCGCCGCACGGAGGTGGAGCGCACGAGCTGCTGGCGGTCGTATAGGTAGCGGTGCAAAGCGTCCCGAAAGGCCGCTGCGTTCTGGTAACGCAGGAACGGATCCCGCGTCAGGGCGTAGTCCAGGATCTGTCTCAGATCGGCGTTGATGTGCTTTCCACACTTATCGAGCCGTTCCAGGTTGCAGTCGCGCACCTGCAACAGCACGTCCATGTAGTTGTCGCCACGAAAGAGCCGCTGCACCATGAGCAACTCCGCCAGCACCACCCCGGCGGAAAAGATGTCGCCCCGGTGGTCCACGGGCATGCCCACCACGCTCTCGGGCGCCAGGTAACCGTACTTACCGCGCACCACCCCGGAATCGGCCCGGCCCCGCCGGCCCCCCATGGTGGCGATGCCGAAGTCCGAAAGCTTCACCTCGCCCAACTCCGAGATGAAGACATTCGAAGGGGAGACGTCGCTGTGGACGATATTCAGGGGTTGCCCCTGGTCGTCGGTCAGGTTGTGCGCATAGTCCAGGGCATCCATGACATCAGCGATGATGTGCACCGCGATGATGGGAGACGGCCGCCACCGGCGCTTGGCGCACTCCCGGAGCAACTGCAAGCAGTCGACGCCCTTGACGTACTCCATGGCGATGTAGTAGCGCCCCTCCACCTCGCCAAAGTCCAGTACCTGAACGATCTTCGGGTGGTCCAGGCGCATCATCAGCTTGGCCTCGTCGATGAACCACTCCACGAAGCGCGGGTTGGCCGCCTGCTCGGGCAGGATTCGCTTGATCACGAGGGTCTTGGCGAAGCCGTGGGCACCACGGCTGGTGGCGCGGAAGATCTCGGCCATACCTCCCTTGCCAATACGCTCCTCCAGGACGTATCGCCCGAACTCCACCGGCTGGAACTTGGGATCAATCACGTCCGGACTGTATCACAAATGCGCGAATCGGCGAGCCGCCTCGGCCAGAGTCAGCGACTCGGCGGCGCGGCACAGGGGGCCCAGCAGCGACTCAAAGGCGGCGAGGCGGCGGGCCACGGTCACCTCCAGCCCCGGCTGCCGGCCGCGAAGGGGATCGAGACCTCCGTCATCCAGGTCCACCAGATCGATGGCGTGGAACTCCACGGAGAGGAATCGGCGGCGGCGGAGCCAGCGGGCCAGGAGGCGATTGGCCGCCGGTGGCAGCCCTCCCAAGAAGGTCCCCACCAGGGGCATTCCCGCTACCAGGGAGGCGGCGGGAAGCTCCAACATCGGTCCGGCCTCGCCTCCCGAGCCACCGCGCCAGGGGCGCTCGGGCGGGCCACCGCGCCAGGGGCGCTCGGGGTCGGGACGGTAGGGTCGATCCGGCGCCAGCAGGGAGGTGGGAGGGTGCAACCGGGAACGACTTCGCCGGCCCCTGAGCCGCATGAGCCCCATGACACTGAGCTTGGCCACGTAGTACGGCAGCGAAGCGAGCATGGAGGAGTCGTAGAGGTACCCTTTTTGAGCAAGCAGGGCCAAGGTGGCCCCGTCCATGAAGTACCCGGGCGCGCGAAATCCCACCGGTGCCACCCCCGTGGCCTCGAGGATGCGTTCGTGGCACCGCGCCACCTCGGCCGCTCGATCGACCGCTGGGAGGTCTAAGAAACCGTAGGGGTGGGTGTGCGTGTGGTTGGCCACCTCATGGCCCGCGGCTACAGCCTCACGCAGCGCGGAGGCCACGCGGCTCGAAGAGAGGTCCTCCCCCACGGCGAAGAACGTGGCTCGGACTCCAAGGCGGTCGAAGACCTCCCGGAAACGGGGGATCGCCAAGGCGGAGAGGTGGTCGGACAACACAGGCGGCGCCGGTCCGAGCCCGTGGATGTCGTAGTAGGCGTCCAGGGGGTCGAGATCCACCGAGACACTGAGAATGCCTCGGCGCATGACTCAGCTCCTACGCAGACGGATGACGTAGAAGAGCCGCGCGAGATCGCGCAGCACCCGGGGCACCCGGTTGGCGAGTTGGATGGAGGGCGGCCGCTTCTCCTCGATGGAGATCGGGATCTCCACGCCGCGGATGAACTCCCGCTGCGCTCGGATAACGAACTCGGACGCGAAGAGATCCTTGTCCACCACACAGCGTCTGGCCGTGGCCTCAAGGGCGTCCCGCCGGAAGGCCTTGAGCCCGTGGGTGTCGGTACCGCGGAAGTCGAGCAGCAACCGCAGTAGGCCGTTGATGGTGAGGGTGGCCATTCGGCGCACGAAGGGCCGCTGATCCGCGGCGCCGGACATGGCCTTGGAGCCCACCACCAGATCCACCTCACCGCTGCGAAGCAAGCGCAGGGCCCTGGCGTGAAAATCGAGGTCACATAGATCGATCTCGTCGCACATGACGAAGAGACCACGGGCCTCGAGGATGCCCCGCCGCAGGGCCGCGCCGTAGTTGGGCTCCCCTAGGCTGAAATAGCTCACCTCCGGGTGGTCCTCGGCCAGGGCCGCGGCTATCTCCACGGTGGCATCGCTGCTGCCGTTCTCGGCCAACAGGATCTCGAAGCTCAGGTTGGGCTCCAAGGCCATCAGTCCGGCGCGCAGATCAGCCACCGCCCCCGCGAGTATCTGTTCCTCGTTGTAGACCGGAATGACAACCGTGATCTCAGGACGTTGATGACTCATCAGGGGTGCGTTTATACCGCTTCCGGAGCAGTTTTGCCACCTCACGCCCCTCGCACATTGCGTCCTCCATGGAGCCGTAATCCCAGGACCCATAGCGGCCACGGGGATAGATATCGTGGTCGGCGAAGAAGGAATGAAGGGTGCGACGAGCGCGGTGGTAGTGGCGATCAAACACCACGTAGGCGTAGTCGATGCACTCAGACGTGGCGAACTTCAAGTCATCAGGGCGACGCATGGCGCCGGACTCCACCAGCAGGGGCACCACCTGGCCAAGCTGCCTGTCGAGCCGCTTGTGGGCGCGGGATGCGAGCTCCACGTACAGGGAGGCGCCCCGGGCGGGGGCGTTACCCGGGGAAGCATTGCTGAAGACCCCCACGCGGTAGGCGGGGTATTTGGCCTGGGGCACGTAGATCCAGTGAAAGTCTTTTGGAGGCCTGTGAGAAAGGGCCACATTCAAGTAACGCACCGAGGTCCACCGCAGCCGCTCGGCCGCACGCACTACCGGTTTGGGCGGTGCCGCGAGCATCTTACAGAGCTCGGGTAGCGGCACCGTGGAGACCAGAGCCCGGTACCCGATCCACTCTCCCCCCACCCGGACGCGGTGGCCGAGATGGTCCACCCTCTCCACCGGTGCGTTGCAGTGAACGCGGTCCCCTGCCAACCCCTCCGCCAGAGACGCGGGCAGCCGCTCAATGCCGCCTTGGCGCGGATAGAGAAACCGAACGTTGTAGCCCATCTCGGTCAAGTTGGCGCCCACAGCGCCGGCGAGCACCTCATCCCGGCTCGGTAGAGGTACAAACCGGCGGCACCAGGCGTCGGTCATGTCCCGGGGATGCACCCCCCACAATCGGGCATTGTAGGGGATCATGAAGTGGCGGGCGATACCCTCGCCGAAGTGCTCCAGGATAAAATCCTCGAAGGTCCGAACGCGGCGCCCCGGACGGTGGGGCGGCTTCCGATCCAGGAAGGTCTGCAGACACTCGAACACCACCGCCGGGGGCAGACCATAGAGGTTCGCCTGGAAGGGATAGCGCGTATGCACTCCATGGGAATAGATGCCCGAGCGGCGCCCAACAGCCACGAGCTCGTCACCAAGAAGCCCCCCGACGAGCCGCTTCATGCCCCGATCCCGCAGGTGCAGCCAATGTCCTGTTTGATCGAAGATGTGGCCCTGACGCGCCACGGACCGGGCCACCCCGCCGGGTCGCGAACCAGCCTCGAAGAGCTGCCAACCATGTCGCAGATACCGTGCCGCGGTGAGGCCACACAGCCCGCCCCCAACGATGACCCAATCCGCCCCTTGGGGGGTCTGGCTCATTCCTCCAACTCCTCCCGGAGCAGCCGACGGAGCTCCCTGGCGAACTCTTCGCCCTCGATGACTCCCTTGGCGGTCAAGACGTTGACCAGGGCCTGTACCATCTGCGTCGGGCTCGCCTCGTCCTCAAGGCGATGGGCAGGCTGAGTCTCCGGCTCCATGACCTCGCCGCCCTGGGCCCAGGCGCCAAACGGTTTCGGCTCAGCCTTGACGGGGCGCGGAAGCAGCTTGGTGGAGATGCGGCCGTAGCAACGCTGGATGGCCCGGGTGAGCGCCCCGGCCTCGGCCAGCAGCGGATCTACTACGCAGCCGCTACTTCGCTCCACGGTCTGCACGCTGTATCCACACAGGGGATCGACCATGGCGAGGTACAACACGCGCTCGCCCGCTCGGGAGTCCAACCTGACCGGAAGTACGAGGTGAGCATCAGCCATATCCTGGGCCAACCACCTCAGGGCGTCGAGATCCACCGACGCCTCGTCATCCACATCGAGGACGTCGATTCCGAGCTGATCCCTCAGCACACGGAACACCTGAGCGTCAGATACCAATCCAGCCTCCCGAAGGACCTGGATCTGAACCCGTCCAGTGGCCGCCGCATCTCTGCGGATACGAACCGCGTCGGACTCGGCGATCAGGCCCGATGTGACCAGTAGGCTTGCAAGATCGGCAATGGGCTCCATGATTCAAGGCCGGATCGACGAATGGTCCGCCGACAAAGCCATCCTCCTCATTTTTTCCGCACGTGCTTCCGCTCAAGTTTCTTTTTCGCCACGGCCTTCTTCTTCGCCGCCGGCTTCCGCTCAAGTTTCTTTTTCGCCACGGCCTTCTTCTTCGCCACCGGCTTCTTCTTCGCCACCGGCTTCTTCTT
>JAOZUO010000238.1 GCA_029938605.1 Deltaproteobacteria bacterium
TCGCGCGGTGTCGCCTAACAAGGGGATCGTGAGCGGCGATAAGAACATCCTGGACATCATCCTGAGCGCCCTGGGATTCAACCCCATGCGGCTGCGCTGGCGCTGGCGTCGCTACAAGCAGGATCTTTCGCGTTGGCGCAATGCCACCCAGAACCGTGCGCAGGCCGCGCGCTACGAGCACAAGACCTGCCACGTGTGCAGCGCCCCGGTGGATCGCGACGAGAAGGAGTGTCCCCGCTGCGGCGCCGCCCTTGCCAGTAGCTCGGTGGACAAGGCGAGCCGCCTGCTTCAGTTCATCGTGCCCGAGGGGGGATTCGTCTATACGACCCTCATCGGCATCGTCATCGTGGCGCTGTTTGGGGTCATGGTCGCCCAGGCCCCCGAGACCCTGTGGCCCTCTTCCCGTGAAGCGGTCATCAGGCAGATCGATCTGGCCCTTCAGCTAGGTGCCAACAGCTCGTACTACTGGACCGTGGACCCTCCGCATGTCTGGCGGTTGGTCACTGCCATGTTCGTGCATTTCGGTCTTATTCATTTTCTCTTCAACATCTATGCGTTGATTCAGCTCGGGCCACTGCTCGAGGAGGTCTACGGTCGCTCCCGGTTCCTGGCGCTGTATTTTCTGTGTGGCCTGGGGGGCTCGGTGGCGTCGATTGTGGTTCACTGGAACGTCCCCACGGCGAGCGCCGGGGCTTCCGGAGCGCTGTTTGGATTGATCGGTACGAGCCTGGTGTACGGCTGGCGCACCGGTGGGGCCCTCGGCCGCTCCCTAACCTCGCAGATGTTGCAGTGGGGGGTGTTCGCTCTGTTGTTCGGCATTCTGGTCAGCGCCGACAACGCAGCGCACATTGGTGGGGCTGTTACGGGAGCGGGGCTGGCCTACGTCGTTTCAGCCAAAGACAGGCCCTCTCCCGTGTCCCAAACGGTCTGGTCATTGGTGGAGCTGGTCTGTCTGCTCCTGTTCGTGGGGAGCTTCGTGGCGTTGTTCATCTATGGCCACGACTACGAGTACATTCACAATGCGATTCTGGACGCCCAAAAGGGGCAGTGAGAAGGGGCGGTGACGGGGCGGGGCTGGGGCGGGGAAATTTAGTGGCGGACGCGGTTGGAGGCGTCGATGAGGTCGTTGAAGGCTTTGATCACCTTGGAGTAGCTGCCCCTGATCATACTGCCCGAGCCGCCTTTGATTCGGTCCCGATCCCACTTGGAGTAGGCCTTGCCGCTCTTGATCCGCCGCCCGCGCTCTTTGCAGGCCTTTACGAAGCTGTTGGTTGAGCGGCGGAAGCTGGAGTAGCCGGAGGGCTCCTTGCCCTTTTTGGCGTTGGTGTCCATCTCCTGAACGAACTTGTCGAAGGCGGTGATGGCCTTGAGCGCCGCGGGCGCTTCAGCCTTGGATTTGCCCTCGGTCAGGAGCTTGAGCAGGGAGCGCGCGTCCAAGGCCACTTTCTTGTGGTAGTAGCGCTGGTGGTCCTTGCCGTGCTTCTTCTCGATGCGACCGAGCAGCCGCAGGTGCAGAGCCCGGCTGGTTGAAAAGAGTATGGCGGAGAGGATCTTTTCGTTGGCTTCGAACTCGTTGAACAGAGCCACGAGCTTGGGATGCATCTCCTGGGCTTTTTTGCAGTCGTCGTCCTTGTAGTCCTTCTGGGAATAGTAGCGCTTCGCCTTTTGGAGCATGGGCTCGAGCTTGTCCAAGGCCACCAATACTTTGGTGGCGGCGTCCTCGAGCTTCTTCATGCTCGGCTTCATCTCATTGGCCGCCTGGAGCTTCTCGGCGGCCTTGCCGGTCTTGTAGATCGTGTAGAGGCCATAGAGGTGACGCTCTTTGCAGGTGGGGCCGGCCTTGGGATCTTTGAGCCAGCTGTGGTATCGGCGACGGGAGCTGTAGACCCGATCAAAGAAGCGGTTGCCCAACTCCACGTAGGCCGTCAGCTTCTGGCCCAGCTCCCGATCGGCCTGCGCTTCCTTGGACAGCCCCTCGGGGCCGCTGTCGCCGCCGCTTTTGCCGCCGCAGCCGGCTACTGTGAAAAGTGCGAGTCCGGCGACGATGGTCGCCACGAGTGTACGATTCATATCTCGGGTTCCTTTCCTGCTCCCTGGGGAAGACTGGAGTATCGCCGATTCGGCACGGTAATGAAACAACAATAGCGTTGATTTTGGAGCTTGTCATATGGATGCCCGGCTGGCAGAATCGATGCTTTCCAGGGAGGAAAGGAACTCAAGAATGGGCGACAAGAAATCGGGATTCAAAAAGATACTCGGATCGGCCGGCGGTACACTGTTTGCGCTGTTCATGGCGGCCATTTTTCTCACGCCGATTATTCCGCACACCGTGGGCAAGGCCGCGGGATACTACCCCGCCCTCATGAAGGCGGTGGCCCACTGTCCGGAGGCCACCCAGAAGCTGGGCAAGAATCCCCGGGCGGCGACGTTCGGCGTCAACACGGGGTCCTGCTCCAGCTCCGGCGGATCGTACAGCGCCAGCGGGCGTATGCCCGTCAAGGGCGACAAGTCCTCGGGGACCCTGCGCTACTCCATCAGCAAGAGCGGCGGCACCACGAACCTGCACGCCGCCATGCTGTCGGTGGACGGCAAGGACATCAACATCGCGTCGTGCCTGCTCAAGGCCGGATACGGCAAGGGCGGCAAGGGTGGTGGTGGCGGTGGTGGTCCCCAGGATCCGCCCATGCCCAAGGAACGCTCCCTGTAGGTTCCGATCAGTTCACGCACACCGCGATGGTTTCGGGGGATTCGTTGTTGTCTTCGCGACACTCGTGGAAGGTGGGGTTGGCGGAGTCCACGTGGATCTTGGCCACGAAGGTGTCGTAGGCGTCCGCGTCGTCTAAGGCCATGGTGGTGTAGACCAGCTCGGTGGACTGGCCTGGGAAGAGCATGGTCGTGGTGACGTCGGTGTGGAGGAGATCATCGAGGCCGGGGCCGCGACGGACGTAGAAGCCGACCTCCACGCCGGCCGGGAGAATGGCCGCGCCGAGGTTGCGCACCCAGGCGCGTAGAACCACCGGCTCGGTACAGTCCACCACGACGGTGATCGTGGCGTCCGGGGCATTGAACAGCCCCACGTCCTGGACATTCTGGCGGAAGTTGTTGAGCCAGGGGACCGTCCAGTTGGCCCGTTCCCGCATGGGGATGGAGCCGTACACGTTGGGCGGGTCGCAGGCGTCGTCCCGGTGATCGCAGATGTTGGAGACGTGATAGGTGTGCTGATTCCACAGGGTGCGGGTGCCCACCCAGCTGTTGGCCACGTCGCCGAAGATGGTGATGCCGCGGTAGGCGACACCGCCGGGGGGAGGCACCCAGGCCGGACGAACCGAGTTCGGATCGGGCTGGTTCCAGGGCGCTACGTCACAGTCCCAACCCGCGGCCGAGGGATCCGCGCCATTGGAGATCATCACGATCTCGGCGTGGCCGTCGCCGTCCACGTCGGCCACCAGGGCCGCCTCGGTGGCGGTGAAGGAGGTGGTGGGCGTGGCGAAGCGGATGTTGCCGGTGGTGCCGTCGTACACCCACAGGAAGCACTCGTCGTTGTAGATCACCTCGGCCGGGCCGTCCCCCTCGAAGTCGAACACCGTGGAGCCCGTGACCGATGAGCTGAAGTCGTGGTTGGGCGCGGCCCACAGCTCGGTGAGGGTCCCTCCCGCCAGGTCCGGCTTGAGCACGTAGTAGTGGTTCGCCTGGGCCACGCCGATCTCCACGATGCCGTCGCCGTCGAAGTCGGCCACCGTGGGGGGGCCGCCGAATCCCGACGCCCCCAGGGGAGTGGGGCCCAGGAGGGTGGCTCCGGTGAGCCGGTCGAGCACGTAGACGTTTCCGCCCGTGACCAGCACCGCCTCGGGGTGGCCGTCGTTGTCGAAGTCCCCCACGCCCGAGAAGCCGTCGCCGAGATCGCTGCGGTACCAGAGCTCCGAGCCGTCGTAGCGGTAGGCTGAGTTGCCGGCCAACAGCTCCAGGTTGCCGTCTGGGGCCTCGTCGAGGTCTACGAAAGTGGACAGCGCGGCGCCCAGGTGGTTGCCGCCGACACCGTGCGCGCCCACCAGCAGCCGACTGATGCCCGCGCCCACCGTGGTGAACACGGAGTTGCCGTAGGCGATCTCCGGGTACCCGTCGCCGTTCATGTCGGCCACGGCGAGGCCTCCTCCCCAGCCGAACATCGAGACCGAGGAGTGGTTGGCGATGGGCAGGTCGCTGACACCCATCAGGGTGCCCCCCGCGTCGATGACCACCACGTACCCTTCTCCGGTCACCGTGCAGATGTCCACGGCGCCGTCGTTGTCGATGTCCCCGATGGCCACCGAGAGCCCAGCGAAGCCCACCGAGGCCGCCTCGGCCCGCCGCAGGGACCAGACCTCCTGGCCGGTGAGCCCATCGAGCACTCGCAGCACGCCGGTCAGACAGGTGGAGGTGGTCGAGCCGTCGCAGGAGCAGCACGTCTCGTTTGCGTCTCCCGAGACGAAAATAATATTGGGCGGGTCGAGTTGGTTGACCACCCCATCGCAGTTGGTGTCGGTCACGCGCCCGATGGCCGGGGTTGCCCAGACGTCGGTGTGATCCGGGAACTCGTCGGCCACCGGACCCCAGCTCCATTTGACCTGGGCGGTGAGCGGGCCGTTGGGATCGGGATGATACTCGCAGTCTGGTATGCACACGCCGCCGTCAGGAATGGCCCCGTCGCACGGCGGCGGCAGGTCGAGGCAGCGACCGGCTTGGGGTATCTCGTGGATGCAGGTCCCAGCGTCCACGATCGGCACCCCGGCGTCCAATCCTTCGCCCAGTCCGGGCTCGCAGTACTGGCCTTCGGCGCAGTCAGGCGTGGAGAAGCAGATGTCCCCGGGTACCACGCAGGCCGAGGCGAAGCAGACGGACGGGGCGTAGCAGCAGTTTTGTCCACACACCTGCTCCATGGTGGGGCAGCACCCACCCCCCACGCAGATGCCGGAGTCGCACTCCCCGTTGTTTGAGCAGACCCACTGGGCGTCCGACGCGGCCCCATCCCCGATCCCCCCATCTCCCTCGAACCCGTTGTTGTTTCCCCCGTTGGTGAGGTTCGGCCCACACGCCGCGAGGAGCCCCGCCAGAGCCAACACGGTAGCAGTGTGTTTCATCATCTCGTCCCTCTCTCCTCGAGCGTTCAGTTCTCATCACCAATTCAAGGTTATCGTCTTGGACGGCGGTTTGTAAAGGAATCTGGAAGGGGGAGGCCTACCTGGCCCACCTGGCCCAGGCCTGCTGGGCGGCTTGGCGATCCTTGGGCGGCAAGGGCACCAGCCCGAGCTGCGCCGACAGGTGCGGCACCTGTTTGGGGCTCAGCATCTTGTCCAGGGTAGACCGCGCCGGGTGCTTGGCCGGCGCCGAGACGATCAGCACCACGGGGAGCAGCAGCGGGTAGTGTCCCTTGGTGGCGGCGGCCCGGTCCGTGGCCAGGTAGCCTGGCGTGCCCACCTTCCGGGACAAGGCCAACATTTTGATTCCGGGGGGCGTGAGCTTTCCCATGGGCGGTCGCGGGATCTGGTAGGTGGCCAGCAGGCCAAGCGCGCCTGGGGTTCGGCGGACGGACTCGAGCAGGGTGGCCACATCCGCCACCTGGCGCACGATCGGATCGAAGGGCTTGGAGCCCATGAGGCCCGAGCTCAGGTACGCCGTAAGGTCACTTGTCGCCGCCAGGGTGTAGGCGATGAGCGGCAGTCGGCCCCCCCGCACCTGCTTCCAGTTTTGCACGCGCCCCAGCAGTATGCGCCGTAGGTCCGCGAGGTTGAGGCGATCGACGGGGTTGGTGGCGTTGGTGAGCACCGCCACGGTGTCGGCTCCCAGCACCACGACCCGGGGAGGCGCCCAGTTTGGCGGGCGCTGGGTCTTCGGAGGGGGTTGGCTGTCAATGAGCAGATGGATGCGTCGGCGAACCACCGCCTCTAGAGGAGAGCCCACCGCGGTGTCGCGCAGGGCGATGGAGGGGCGGGCCTGGGCCAGCAGGAGGCGGAGGCGACCGAGCAGCGCGCGGGTGTCTACGGTGGCCGCCGCCCGTACGGGGATCGGCTGACCCTTTGAGCGGGCGCCGCTGCCAGACTTGGACCGGCGTTTGTCGCCCTGACCGCAACCTGTGGCCAAGGCGACAAACGCCGCCAGGGCCAAAGCCAAGGGGGCCATCACCGCCAGCCGCCTAGGCATCCGTTTCACTGGCCGTCACCGAGCAGCTTGAGCGCGAGGGTGGTCACCTCGTCTCGAGGGCAGTCGTGCTTCTCGCCGGCGCGCAGGTCCTTGAGCTGCACCGCGCCACGGGCCACCTCGTCGGGCGCCATGATGGCCGCCAGGGGGATGTCCCGGTTTCCGGCGTACTTGAGCTGCTTGCCCAGCTTGGTGGCCTCGGGGTACAGCTCCACCCGGAGCCCAGCCTGTCGAAGCTCCGTGGCCAGGGCCAGCCCCTCTGGGGCGAGGTCGTCACTCCAGCAGGTCACCAGCACCTGGGGTCCGATGGCCGACGGGGAGAACATGTCACGCTCGGCCATGACCACCAGGATGCGCTCGAGGCCCAGGGCGATGCCGCAGGCGGGCACCTTCCGGCCCCCGAACATGCCGATGAGATCGTCATAACGGCCGCCACCGGCCAGGCTCCCCGCGAGGTCCGGCACCTCCACCTCGAATATGGGGCCGGTGTAGTAGCTCAAGCCACGGGCCAGCACGGGGTTCACCGAGAGTCGTCCGGCGGCGGGGCTGCGTTCACACAGACGCAGTACTTCCCGGAGATCCTCCAGCCCCTTGGCGCCCCGTTCTGACTTGCCCACCCGGGCGTCCAGGGCTTCGAGTAGTGCCTCGTTTGAGTCGCCCAGCTCGTCTCGGAGCACCGGCTGCATGGCTTCGATGGCGTCGGCGGCGATGCCGCGGCGCTCCAGCTCGGCCGCCACGCCGTCGGCGCCGATCTTGTCCAGCTTGTCCATAGCCACCAGGGCCTCGGTCTCCAGGGCCGCGGGGATGCCGGCGGCGTCCACCAGGGCGAACAGGAGCTGGCGGTGGTTGATCTTGATGCGCAGGTCTAAAAAGCCCAGCCGATCGAAGATCTCGCACGTCGCCGACAGCAGGTCCGCCTCCACGGTCATGGACTCCGAGCCGATGACGTCGGCGTCGCATTGGTAGAACTCCCGGAAGCGTCCGCGTCCGGGGCGGTCGGCGCGCCACACGGGCTGGATCTGGAACCTCCGGAAAAACCTGGGGAGCTGGTTGCCGTACTGCGCCACCACCCGCGCCAGGGGTACGGTGAGATCGTAGCGCAGCCCCAGGTCCGCGAGCTGAGACTCGCGCACCGCGCCTCCGCGCACCGCGCCGCCGGGCACCGCGCCGCCGGGGTCGTCTTCCAGTAGCCGCGAGAGCTTCTCTCCCCGGTGCAGGAGCCGGAAGATGAGCTGGTCACCCTCGTCGCCGTACTTGCCCAGCAGGGTGGATAGGTTTTCGATGGCCGGCGTTTCCAGGGGGAGGAAGCCGTAGCGTTGATAGACCTCTTGGACGACCTCCATGACCTCGCGTCGCTGCGCCATGATCTCGGGGAGAAAGTCGCGGGTGCCGGTGGGGGGCTTGGTGCTGATCGCCATGGGGTCCCTTCTGGGTGTCGGTGCTGTCAATGCTGTCGATGCTGTCAATGCTGTCAATGCTGTCAATGCTGTCAATGCTGTCGAAGGCACTTTTCGACGGCGGGGGGGCGGGTGTCAAGAAGAACGGGGGGACCGTCGTCGGCCCAGGAGCCAGCACAGCACGAGCAGCAGCGGCACCAGGCCGACCGGAGATGGGGCTGCGCGACATGCACAGCCACTGGGGGTGAGGCTCGGAGGATCGCCCGCGTCGGAGGTGGGGGCCGAGGCGTCCTCGCCCACCGCGGCGTCCGGGGTGGGCTCCGGTCCGGCGTCAGGCAACCCCGCGTCAGACAACCCCGCGTCGGCCACCCCGGCGTCGGCGACTCCGGCGTCGGGCTGGGCCTGTGGGGTCGGACAGGTCACGTCCGCCAGCATCACGTGCACCTCATGGCTGCGGGTGTTATTGCCCACGGCGGTCACCGTGAGGGTGGTCTCCCCCGCGGCCAGGCCGGTGGTGTCCCAGACGCCGTGCCACAGTCGTGGCTCCACTGCGTCTTGGGTCATGGGCACGGCCGTGCCGTTCGCCACCGAGAAGCTCACCTCGGACACGGGGCTGGCGTCGAAGACCAGCGCTCGCACGGGATTGTCCGTGGCGGTGTTGCAGACCTCGTAGGCGTAGGGGTTTTCGTCCCCCGAATCCAACCGCCGGTCCGCCGGCGTAGTGACGACGACGAAGGGCCAGGGATCGTCCACGTCCGTGGCTGCGTAGGAGAGGGCGTCGTTGTCCACGACGATGACCGCGATGTTGTTGACATCACCCTTGCCGAGGGAGTCCACCTCGGCGTTGTACAGGAAGTGATCGCTGTAGGAGCCGAAGTCGTGACGGTGGCCGTGGAACCAGAAGGCCTGGTGCTGCTGTAGCAGATCGATGACCGGGCCGCTGTTGTCCGGTGTCCCCACGGGGTGGTGCCCGAAGGTCAGGGCCAGGGTGGCTGTGGCGTTGGCGGTCAGCACCGCGTCCAACTCGGCGACCTCGGCCCCGGAGAACTCCGGGTTCTCGACGAAGGGGGGGCTGCCCTCGTCAGGCGTGGAGGCGCCGTACAGGAGGTATTGGCCGAAGGGGAAGTCGAGCACCATGGTGCGGGTGGTGGCGCCGAAGGTGGAGCCGTTGAGGGACCAGGTCAGGTAATGGATCAGCGATCCGGCGGAGTTTTCGCCGTAGGCGTCGTGATTACCGGGCACGTCCATGAACAGGTCGGTGGTCATGCCCGCGCCGTCGACCACCGAGCGATAGTCGATCCACTCGGCGTCCTCCTGGCCCGCCGCGGGGATGGGCCCGAGGGAGCCATCGCACAGGTCTCCGGTGACGATCACCACCGCGGGATCTATCGTGGTGTAGCCCTCCCCCAGGGCGAATTCGAAGTGAGGTATGGCGTTGGGGCCTTCGAGGACGCTTGCGCCGATGTGCGTGTCCGACAGGTGCATGAGCCAGAAGATGGCGGACGCGTCGTGGGAGTAACGGGCGGCAAAGGGATCGGCGGCGTGGGCGGAGGTGGCGCCCAACCCGAGGAGCGTCATCCCCGCGATCAGCCGGCATAGGATAGTCTTCAATGTAGTACTCCAAAGATGTGACACCACTAAATCGTATCATGATGCTCAGGTTTTGGGGCCATGGATGTTCCTCCGGGTGCAGACACATGGCCCCGGGGGACTGACAAACACGAGGCATTTAGCGTGGGGCTCTGGCGCGCGCGTAGGCGATGGCCAACGTCGGGGCGTGCCGATTTTTTTTAGGTTCAGAAAGAAGACGGGCACGCCCGGGCGTAGGCGACCCCGCCAGGCGTCCGGGTCAACCAGTGGTGTGTGCGTTGTCGCCGGCTATGTCCATGGGTAGGAATTAGAAGCAGGTGTCAGGTTTCTGTCTGCTTGTGCCGCGGCCGGCCTCGGACGCTCGATGTCGGCCATGGCGTCGGGGTCGAGGCGGCCTTCGGTCATGGCTTGTTGGAGCCGAGTTTGTAGCGCTTGCGCGAAGCAGCTTTGCTCGGAGGTCAGCTCGGAGCGCTTGAAGTGCTCCCAGTCGCCTTCGTGGATGATGGCGCGTAGCATTGGCCTTTGGCTCGAGATTGTCGAGCTTCCAGGCGCCGCCCCCCCCCCTTCGAGGCCCAGGTCGCGGCGTTGCGGACCAAACGGCCTGGCTAATATGCCAGCCTCGTGATTTGGTCCCTATATCGGACCATATTGCGCCTCTAATGCAGTAGTCTCCTGATTTGGTCCCTATATCGGACCAAACGGCCTGGCTACTATATTAGCCTCTGGATTTGGTCCCTGTCGTGGACGATGTCCCAAACATTCAGGACTGTCCACCGCCCATC
>JAOZUO010000093.1 GCA_029938605.1 Deltaproteobacteria bacterium
AGGATTTTTTCCACCAGAGACTGGAGTGCGAGCCTCCCCGACGCATCTTCAACCAGAAACTCAAAATGCATCCCGACTACCTCGCATCCAGGTAGTCGCTATACCAAAGCCCACCCAACGGAAGCCCCTCACCCACCATATTCACCACAACTTCGTCATCACTCGCTCTACGGATGCACGAAAACCCATCGTCACCCTTCTCAAGAATCCATGTCTCTTCGGGTGACAGCGCATCTACAAAATACGGCTGATGAGTTGTAATAAATATCTGCGAACCGCCTTTTCGCCCTGTCGCGTGTTCTCTAAACTCGTCCGCCAGTGTTTCAAGTAGCTTGTGATAGAGGCCGTTCTCTGGTTCTTCAATACAAACGAAAGGAGGCGGTGTCGGATCTTCCAGCAGCAGCAAATAAGCAAAAACCTTGAGTGTTCCGTCAGACATCTGCTGAGCAAAGAAAGGATCCTTGAACGCATTATCATTGAACCGCAGCAACAGTCTTCCGTCAGCAGTCTTCTCCGAATCAATTTTGTCGATACCTGGTATCTTGGCGCCGATGCGTTTCAGAACTCTATGAAACTCGGCTTGGTGTTCCCTTTCCATGAACTGGACCACGTTGCCGAGATTGTCTCCGTGCACATTGAGGTGTTTTTGAGGTCCCGCCAGCGGCAGGCTTCGAGCAGCGTCGGGCGTGAAGTAGCTGAGATACCATCCTTCGATGAATCTCCTGAACGCAGCAATTCTTGGGTGCTGCTTCAACGCTCCCAGCGTCGTAATCCCTAGCTTCTTATTGTCCTCAAGCTCAACTAGTTCCGTCTCTGCGCTTTCCCCCGCAGCTTTTGGCCCGGACTTCAATCCATCAAGCAGCTGTTGAATATTCAGCCGACCTGCTCCCTCGTCCTCATGCACCTGTTTGCCCTCGGTATCCCCTTTCCAAACGACGCCTCGACCATTGTTGAGGATAAGAAAGGAGAAAGGCCAACCGCGCTTTTGCCCTTTCCTTCTTTGTCGCAAACGTTCGTACAGCACAAAAGGACGACCGCTTCTGTCAATGTCAATTGACAGCTCATATGTAATCGGTCGGCTCTTACCATCCTCTTTGTAGTAGACCTCAAACTCGATTGGTTCTTCTATTCCTTGCGAGCGAAGCCTTTCGAATCCGCCGCGTCCACTACGATCACACGCTTCTTCCACACCAAATTTGAGGCTGTCCGCGAGAAATCCGAACGCGTCAAAGAGTGTGCTTTTCCCGACCCCGTTCTTACCAATCACGGACGTCATCGCCGAAAGAGGCTTGGCCTTTTGCAGTTTCCACAGCCGACCGAGGGTGATGTCCCGAAGAGCCCCGAAATTCTTGACGCGGAATCCGTCTATCTTTGCCATGGTTTACTCCAAACCCTGTCGCATTGTTGCGAAGGGTACCACACCAAGAGCCGTCAAAAGTACCCCGTTGCAATAGAACAAGGGCTTCGGTGGCGTGTGTCTGCAGGTCACGGACCACGGGCCGCTGCGGCGACCAAAGAAGGAAAAGAGACAGACCGAGGTAGGGAAGGGTCAGGGGAGGGGTCAGAGGCTTACTGCATTTCGATGAAGCCGCAGGGGCACTCTTCCATGCACTTTTTGCAGCCCTGGCAGAGCTCAAGCTTGAAGGTGTAGGGCTCGAAGGACTTGGGCTCGGTCTTGACGATCGCGTTGTCCTGACAGAAGGACCAACAGGTGCCGCAGTCGAAGCAGTAGCCACAGGAGAGGCAGCGCTTGGCCTCGTGCATGACCTGCTCTTCGGTGAGCCCCTTGTTGATCTCCACGTCGGGGTCGTCGCCGAAGCGATCGGCCGCCGGGAGGTGCTCGGGCTCTACGCGCTCGATCTTGTCGTAGAAGCTGAACTTCATCCGATCCTTGTTGATCGGCGGAATGGCCGGCGGCGGCACCGGCGCCTCACCCTTGCAGTAGGCGTCGATGGCCTCGGCCGCGAAGCGCCCCTGGGCGATGGCCGTGGTGACCAGCGAAAGGTCGGTGACGTCGCCGCCGCCGAAGATCCCGTCATCCTTGGTGGTGCCCCACTCGTCGATCTTGACCCAGTCCTTGCCCTCGCGGAGCATCTCCAACCCGTCGAAGTTCGGCTCCTGGCTGATGGCTGGGATGATGGCGGTGGCCTTGATGTCGAACTCGGATCCCTCGATGGGCACCGGGCGCCGACGGCCGGAGCTGTCGGGCTCGCCGAGCTCGCAGCGGATGCACTTCATGCCTACGGCTGTGCCGTCTTCCACCAGCACCTCCACGGGCGCCACGAGGAACTCGATCTTGATGCCCTCTTCCTCGGCGCCGTCGATCTCCTCCTGGATGGCCGGCATCTCCTCGATGGTCCGGCGATAGACGACGGTGACATTTCCCGCGCCCAGCCGCTTGGACATGCGCGCCGCGTCGATGGCGGTGTCGCCGCCGCCGATGACGATGACATCGTCTCCGATGGCCGGTGCGTTACCCGAGTTGGCGGCGTTCAAGAACTCCGCTCCCGCGTACACGCCCTTGGAGTCCTCACCTTCGGCACGCAGCTTGCGTCCGCGATGGGCGCCGATGCCCACGAAGACAGCCTTATGATTGGCACGCACCTCTTCGTAGGGAATGTCGCGACCCACGGCGATGCCGGTCTTGAGCTCCACGCCCAGATCGAGGATCTTCTGGATCTCGGCGTCCAGAATGTCCCGGGGCAACCGGTAGGCCGGGATGCCATAGCGCAGCATGCCGCCCGCTTCGGCGAAGGCCTCATAGATGGTCACCGGGTAGCCGCGAAGCGCCAGGTGATAGGCAGCCGACAGTCCGGCGGGGCCACCACCGAGCACGGCAATCTTCTCTTCCCGCTTCTCATCGGTCAGCTTCTCGAACTGCAGGTTCTTCTTGATGCCGTAGTCGCCCAGGAACCGCTCCACCTGGTTGATGGAGGGCGCCTTGTCCAGCTCGTTACGGTTACACTCGTCCTCGCAGGGATGCGGACACACCCGGCCGATCACCGCCGGCATGGGGTTGGTCTTGACGATGGCGCGCCATCCGTCCTCGTAGGACTGATCCAGAGTGCGTCCGTGATCTTCGGTCTTGGCGATGATCGTGAGGAACTTGCGGATCGCCGTGTGCTGGGGACAAGCGCGCCCGCAGGGCGGGGCCTTCGGCTGATTAAAGGGTCGCTCAGGCGAGGTGGTGCGGGGGCCACCGCCACCCGTGCTGGCCTTGATTTTGACTTTCTTCTTCTTTTTGCGCGCGATGCCCATAAGGTAGACCCTTTCAGAAATTGTTTCTTTTCGAGTTTCGTTGAAATCTTACAAATCTACGATGTTCTGTCTAGCCCGAAATGGCGTTTTAGTGAGTCCTCATTCATCTTCTCGAAAATGCCTGGCTGCGGCCAGCAGACCGGGCGCCCATTGAGGGGTCCCCAGAGCGTGAAGATGCAGGTAGCTGGCCAAGGTGTTTCCCTTGCGGTAACCATCCCGACCGTGACCGGTTCCCGACCCTCGGATCACCCGATATACCGTTGATATATCATTGGTTTCCTCAATAACACGGGAGTAGTGAAATTCGTGTCCTCGCAGTCGCAAACCAGCCGGGAAGAAGGGGTTGTCGGCCTCGATCTCCACCTCCATGTACCCGTGGCCCTGGGGTCGCCTCTCCACGGCCAGACGCAGGGGCAAAACCCCTGCCATGGGATACGTCTCATCCAGCCAGGTGAAGGACTCAGCCAGGTACATGAGCCCGCCACACTCCGCATACACGGGTAGGCCCCCGGCAGCCGCTTCGCGCACCGCACTCCTCAAAGCGGAATTTTCCGACAAGCCACGGGCCTGGGTCTCTGGAAATCCACCACCAATGTAGAGCCCATCCAGAGCGGGAAGGGTCTGATCGGAGAGGGCCGAGATCTCGATGAGATCTGCGCCCGCCCAACGCAAAGACTGTAGATTTTCGGGATAATAGAAAGTAAAAGCCGCGTCGGAGAAGTAGCCAATCCGCACTGGCTCGGCGCTTGGATCCACAGGGGTCAAAACAGGCTCTGACTCTGGCTCTGGCGCCGGCTCTGGTAGTCCCGGCGCGGAGTCGGCCAGGGCCAATAGACCGTCCAGATCCAGATGATTCCGGGCCAGATCCGCCAGCCGATCCGCAAGGGCTTGGTGGAGGTCATGCTCCTGGGGCGTCACCAGTCCCAGATGTCGGTCCGGAAGCAGGTTCGCCAGATCGGCGCGCCGGGGGATCACCCCCAGCACCGGTAACCCCGTGACCCCTTGCACTGCCTCTCGGATCACCCGCTCGTGGCGAGCACCCGCCACCCGATTCAGGATCACCCCGGCCACGTTGCATTCGGGATCCATCCGCAGACAACCCAGGGCCATGGCCGCCGCCGTGCGGGTGGTTTTCGTGGCATCGAGCAGCAACACCACCGGCGCATCCAGCACCTTGGCCAGCTCCGCCGTGGAGTAGGTTCCCTCCCCGTCCATGCCGTCATGCAGACCGCGATTCCCCTCCACCAGGCTGACCCTGGCCCCAGCGGCGGTCTCGACGAAGGACCCCAGCAGCCGGGGTTCGGGCATCAGGTACTGGTCGAGGTTTCGAGCTTCCATCCCGCTGGCCCAGGCCAACCAGGCCCGATCAATATAGTCCGGACCTTTCTTGAAGGCCGCAACCTGGTGCCCTCTGCCCCGCCAGGCAGTAACCAGGCTGAGGGACACGAGGGTCTTCCCGGAGTCACCGCCGGTGCCGGCGATCACCACTCTGGGCAGAGGTGGGGTCATGGGGTGCTTTTCAGAAAGGAGGGGACGGACAGAACCAGAGGCCTAGTTCTTGGCGGCGCCTTCTTCGTGCGGAACTTCAATATAGCTTCCGCCGAAGTAGGTGTAGACGCAGCGCTTGGACTCGATGAGTGCATTGACGCCCTTTTTGGCCGTCTTCTTGTCGCAGTTCTGGTCCGCGAATTTCGCAATGGCGGCCTTGGTCAGGTCACCGGACTTGAACTTCTTTACGCCGGCAGCGTCTGCCACCATCTTGTACATGAAGTCCGCGATCTCCTCGGGGCTTACCGTCGCCGCCGCGGCTACCTCGGTCTCCTCTCCGTCGTCGTCTTCCTCGTAGTCGCCCGCGGCGTCCTGGAAGCTGATGGGACGCAGGTGGGAGGTACGCGCGAAGCTCAGGCCCGCATACCGGAAGTCGTCGATGTGGTACTTGGTGAACTCCAGCCCGCACAGCTCGAAGAACTGCGGCCAGCCGATGCGATCAATCCACTCACCCATACGCTCGTAGGGGCGGGCGTTGTCGGCCCAGGTCTCGACGATGTTCGTCACGGCCTCGACCACCTCCGGCCAACGCGGGGGCGTATTGGGCAGGAAGGGGATCGCCAGCTTGGAGAACTTGGGCGCGCAGCGCGCGTTGGAGATCTTGCCGCCGACCCAAATGGAGATGCCGTCGTGCTCGGGGTTGTTCAGCGGCATGGCCGGACAGACCGTGTAACAGTTCGCGCAGAACATGCACACATCGCCGTTGACCTCGACCGACTTTTTACCGTCCACCTCGGCGGGCCGGATGGCCGCCGTGGGGCAGGACGCGATGAGGTTCGGGATCTCGCAGATCTTGTCGAGCTCCTCGTGGAAGATCTTGGGCAGCACGGTGTGCACGCCCAGGATGGCGATGTCCGAGGTGTGCACGGCGCCGCACATGTTGAGGCAGCAGGCCAGGGCGATGCGCAGCTTGCCCGGCAGCTTTCGTTCGGAGAACTGATCAGCCAGCTCGTCCATGACCGCCTTGACCACGCCGGAGGCGTCAGTGGCCGAGGAGTGGCAATGGACCCACCCCTGGGTGTGAACGATGTTGGAGATACAGTTGCCAATGCCGCCAACCAGGTAACCAGCGTCGTTCACTACCTTAACCAACTCGTCGATCTTGGACTCGTCGGTAAAAAGAAACTCGACATTGTTTCGCGTGGTGAAGCGCAGGTGACCATCACAGTACTTGTCCGCGATGTCGCAGAAGGTGCGGATGGACTCCACCGCCAGGATGCGCGGGGAGGCGCAGCGCACGGTGAAAATCTTGTCCCCGGACTCGGCCACATGCACCATCACACCCGGCTTGAGAATGTCGTGGTAGAGCCACTTCCCGTAGTTGGCCGCGATGACCGGCGGCAGGAATTTGGAGTAGTGGGGAGGCCCGATATCAGTGATTCTTTTTCTAACGTCAGCCATTCGATTGCTCCTAGGCTTTTCGTGATGTCAACATGCTCATGAGAGCCACGTGACTACTCGTCGTCCTCTTCTTCGTCGTCCTTGAAGAAGATGTACGGGTTGTCGCGCGGGTGGGCCACCATCTCCGGGATGGGGTCGAGGCCAATGGCCTCGAGGAAGGTGCCCATGTTAATGCGCTGGATGAACTCACCGATGCGTTCACGATTCTTGCCGTGCTCGCACCAGATCTCCCAGATGTTATCCACGATCTCCATGAGATCGTCATAGTCGGCAACCGGGTCGATGAACGGAATGAGCACCGACGCGATCTGAGCACCCTGAATGATGGGAGCCTTGGCGCCGATGAGAATGGTGCAGCCGGTGTCTACGCCTTGGCGGAGCGCCTTGGGCATGACGTTGATGCAGTGCATACAGCGCACGCAGTTGGCGTTGTCCACTTCAAAGGTCTTGCCGTCCCAGCGAAGACACTTGGTGGGGCAATTGAGCAGAACGTCGTTAACGATGTCCAGGCCGTTCTCCACATACTCGCCGACCTTGTCGTTGTCCACGCGCATGTCGTCCCGCCAGGTCCCGATGAAGGACAGGTCGGAGCGCGCGATGGAGGCGACGCAATCGTTGGCACAGCCGGAGAATTTGAACTTGAACTTGTAGGGGAAGGCCGGCCGGTGCAGCTCGTCCTGGAACTGCATGGTGACCTTGTGGCACATGGCCATGGTGTCGTAACACGCGTGCTCACAGCGGGACTGGCCCAGGCAGCAGCTCGGTGTACGCACATTGGAACCCGATCCGCCCAGGTCCCAGCCCTTCTTCGTAAGCTCGGCGAAGATGGGCTCCAGCTCGTCGGTGGTGGTTCCCAGGAACACGATGTCACCGGTGGATCCGTGCATGTTGGTGAGACCCGATCCGTGGGCCTCCCAGATGTCGCAGAGCTCGCGTAGGGCGTCGGAGGTGTAGTAAAAGCCGGAGGGCTGATTCACCCGGATGGTGTGGAAGTGGGCGCATCCCGGAAACTTCTCGGCCAGGTCGGAGTACCGACCGATAACGCCACCGCCATAGCCGAACACGCCGACGATGCCGCCGTGCTTCCAGTGACCGATCTTCTCCTGGTAGGACTGCTCCAGCAGGCCCAGGAGATCGGCGCACATGGGACTCTTGTCCTCGCGCTTTTTAATCTCCGTGACGAAGCTGGGCCACGGCCCGTGCGTCAGCTCGTCCAGCAGCGGGGTATCATAATGCTTTCCGTCTGCCATTGTGGTTATCCCTTTCGTTTTCAGGTTTAGCCTTGCAAATCATGATGCAGATCGACCTGGTGGCCGTCTGCTGAATTCAATAGCTTTCAGCGAATGGTATCCGAACCAAAATAGATTTATTAAGCGGCTATTGTGTAGCATGGCGGAAGCGAAGTGGTCAAGGGTTTTTAGCCCTCACTAACTTATCCCTAACACACTAAAAAAACACACTTAATTAGCCTCTGCGAGGTAAGCTAAATTAATGTTCCCTAACTTAGTAAGTTACTAACTTATGATGGCATTGGATCCGGTCCCGGATCTGCAGGTTGGCGTCCAGGAGGGAAGGGGGGATGGAGAGCCTCTTCTAGGCCATTAGGGCCCGCTCGGATATTAGTTGTCCAGTTCAGGGCGTTGAGGCGCCCGGCTCGCGAGGCACGACGAGGCGCATACTTATTGATATGCAACGAGAAGTAACGAAGCGAGCCAGCGATGCATCGGCGGCCTGAGTGATCAAGTAATATTCGATCGGGTCCTTAGGGTTTGATGATGCCGTTTCGCAGGGCCATGTCCGACCATACCGCCATGGGGCCGTTCTCTTTTGATGTGGGATTCTGGCGGTGGCGGTAGGAGGCGGGGCGGCCGAACTTTTCCTCCATCCACTTCCACCCCTTCACGTAGTAGGGACATTCATCGTTGAAGCAGATCCAGTGCCAGTCTTCATCGAAGGGTAGCTCATCAGGGATGGCCCAGCGGTCCATGGGCTGGTCACAGTGGGGACACTTGGCGACGGGCTCGTTCACGGTCTTCTCCTGCACTCGTATGACATTGGCTTGCGGTCGGGGCATGTACCACGAAAAAGCCCCCCGGTCAGGCGATGCCGACCGGGGGGCCAATGCAAGTCACATTTTATTGCGAATCTCGCAGTGTTCGACGGGAAGCGAAGCTCTAGTCCACGATGGACAGGATCTCGCGCTTGACCATCTCCCACTCCTTCTTCTCAGTATTGAAGGTGCAATTCACAAAGCACTTCCAATTCTTCTCGTCCATCTCCGTGAAGTCGGACCGGTAGTAGTAGCCGGGCCACCGGGTCTCCTCACGGTACAGGAGGGTGCGGAGATGGGCCTCGGCCTGCCACATGCGATGCACGTTCTCCCAGGAGCGGGACAGCTCGTGAAGATCCTCAGCGGCCAGCTTCTCGCTGTCCTCCTGCAGCATCACCATGAGCTCCATGCCGCGCTCGAGCAGGAATTTGCTGGTGGTGAACTGCATGGACACGCCACCGGCGTACTCGTCCATGATCTTCTGGAGCCGGAACATGAAGTCGCGCGGCTTGAGGAAGTTGGGGTTGACGTTGGGGTCACTAGACAGCGCCTGATGCTCTTCCCACAGCTTGAGGGGAGCGACGGCGGCTTCCTTGGCGGCCTTGAGGGTGGCGTCGGAGAGGGCGACCTCGTCCTTATTCTCCATGGCGTACTTCACCGCGGCCTTACCCACGATGCGGCCCTCGGCGTGGGAGCCGGAGGAGAACTTATGGCTGCTGGCGCCAGAAGCGTCGCCCGCAGCGAACAGACCCTTGACGGTGGTCATGTGATCGTAGCCCCAGAAGTAATCCTTCGGAGCGAGATCCTCGGGACCACTGACCCACGCGCCGGAAGCGCCGGAGTGGGAACCGATGAAGTAGGGCTCGCAAGGAGCGATCTCGGACTTCTTCTTGTCGGGCTCGATGTTCTGGGCGGCCCAGAGCAGCGCCTGGCTGATGGTCATGTCCAAGAAGTCTTCCCAGGCCTCGTTCTCGAGTTCTTTGAGCTTCTTCTTGCGGATCTTGGGATCGGACTCACCATCGGCGATGGCCTGAATGGCCTCCGCGGTGTGCATGTAGATCGGGCCCTTGCCGGCGAACAGATCGAGCATGCCCAGGTGGTTACGCAGGCAGGCCGGGATGGGCTTGCCAGTGCCGTAGGGGGCGTACTTCTTCAGCTCGCCACCGTTGGTAACGAAGTAGTTCTCGCCGAAGGCGTTGGTGGCTTTGGCCTTGAACAGGAGGAACCACGCACCCACGGGGCCGTATCCATCCTTGAAGCGGATCGGGACGAAACGCACTTCCTGACACGTCATCTCGGCGCCGGCCTTGAGCGTGAAGAAGGCGCTGGAGCCCGTGTTGAAGGGCGGGTACCAGGAGCGGCCGAGACCCTCACCGGTGGACCGGGGACGGAACACGTGCACAGCGCCGCCCATGGCGCAAATGACGGCCTTGGCGCGGAACACATACAGCTTGTTCTCGCGGGTGCTAAAGCCGATGGCGCCGGCGATCTTGCCATTCTCGAAAAGCGGCTCGGTGATGAACACGCGCTCGTAGATGTTGTCGGTGCCCAGGGCGTTCTTGGCGGCCTCGGAGACGAGGATCTTGTAGGACTCGCCGTTGATCATGATCTGCCAGCGGCCCTCATTAACGTAGTGGCCGTCGGCGTCCTTCCAGATGGGAAGGCCCCACTTCTCGAACAGATGCACAGAACCGTCCACGTGGCGGGCGATGTTGTACACGAGGTCTTCGCGAGTCACGCCCATGAGGTCGCGACGCACGTAGTCCACATACTGCTCGATCGTATTCTTCTCCCGGTCGAGGCCGAGATACTGGTTGATGGCGGACAGGCCCATGGCGACGGCGCCGGAGCGGTCCATGGCGGCCTTGTCGACGAGGGCCACCGTCTGGTTGTTTTTCTTCGCCCAGTAGGCAGCCTCAACAGCCGCGCCGGTGGCAGCCATGCCACCGCCCAGGATCAGGACGTCAGTTGTGACTTCAATGGTCTCGAAATTCGCGTCCATAACTAACCTCCGTTATTTGGTCGAGTGAAGGGCGTTAACGCCGATGCACTCGGGCTCGTTGGCCAGACACTGACTGGCGATGTCGTCATGCTCAGCGTAACCGCCGCTCGGGACCGCGCTGCCCTCTTCAGTGGAGCGAATCGGGAACTTGAAGCGCTTGACGACGCCATTGCGGAACTTGATGGTCCACATGATGTCTTCGGAACCGCGAAGCGGAACGACCGAAGCGCCCAGGGGCACGAAGTCCGCGTAGCCGCGAACGTCCATGGCCTGCTGCGGGCACATCTTCACGCAGCACATGCACTCCCAGCACATGTCAGGGGCACGGTTGAACGCCTTCATCGTGTCCTTGTCGAGCACCATGAGGTCGTTGGGACAGATGTACATACAGGCAGTCAGTTCCTGGCCCTTACATCCATCACACTTCTCTGTGATCACATAACTCGGCATATTTTGCCCTCCTGTTTGTCCTTCGGCGTCTCAGCGCCTGGGGACGGATCTAGTGGACGAAAAACTTGTCCAAGAAGCGGACTTGAATCAAGTAAAGATGTTCGTTGAGTTCGACGTTGCATCGGCAATTCGGGCTCGGAAAACTCGCGAGCCGGAAGGTGCTCGCCGATGCCTTTCATCATCTTGAATTAGAGGAATTGCTAACCTGTACAATAGACCCTGTCAAGCAGATTTTTTCCCAGAATCCGCCCCCCCAAATACCGACCAAAGTGGTCTTATTGAGTCCTAATTAGCTAATGCCCAACAGCCTGTAATAACGGCGAAATTCATGGGTCGCCCAGGCGCCATCATAGGTTACGAACATAGTAGGAATAACAGGCGTTGATAAATAATTTGTGAGGATTCACTAACGGAGCCGGAGTTTGGTACGGGAAGCGGGTTGTCAGGGCCGGATCTGACGCTGTGTGGGTTCGGACATCCGGGTCAGGAGGGCGTCTACCAGATCCCCTACCCGGGGGCGATCCGGGATCACCTCACAGTGGATCCCCAACCCCTCGGCCACAGCCGCCGTGAGGGGCCCCACAGCGCCAAAAAGAATCCGATTCGGCTCCAGATCCGCCAACCTCGGCGCGGCGGCCACCGCGGCCTCCACGCAGCTCCCCGACAAAAACAGCACCGCGTCGGTTCGCCCCGTGGACAGGAGGCTCCGCACATCATTGGGCACAGGCACCGGCAGGGTGTCGTATAGGGGCACCGGCCGGGGATCGTACCCCTGGTCCCTCAGCACCCGCACCGTGCGGTCTCCGGCGCTGGCCGATCGGGGCAGCCAGATGGGCGCCCCTGGGTCCACGCCCGCATGACGCAGGATATCCACCGCGCCGGCCGTGTGCTCTTCGGTGAAGGAGACGTCGAAGTCAAAGCCACGCAATGTGTCCCGCACGGTGCGGCTGCCGGCAACCAGTCGCGGCTGGGGCCCGGGGTTCACCGCGAGCCACGCCTGCCCAAAGAATCGCGCCGCAGCGGCCGACCGGAAAAGCACCACGTCATCGGGGCCCAGAGCCGCCACCATGGCCCGCGCGTCTCGCTGGGCGGCGCCGGCCACGCAGCGCACAATGGACACCTCCACCACCCGCGTCCCAGCCCGGCGAAGAGGCGCCAGCTCGTCGTAGCTGCTCTCCTCGGCCTTGAGCAGCACCACGGTCTTACCCGCCAGGGGGCGGGGATTCTGGGGCCCGAGGTCGGCGGCCAGGGAAACGACCTTGCCAATGACTGTTACCGCCGGCGGTCGAATCTCCGCCTTTTTCGCCAGCTCGGCGAGGGTCTCCACTGTGCCGGTGACGCTGCGCTGGCCCGGCGTTGTGCCCTCCTGCACCATCATGGCCGGCGTGGCGGGGTCCAAGCCGCCGGCCATGAGCTGCTCAGTGATGCGCTCCACGGTCTTGACACCCATGTACGAAACCAATGTGAAGCCCGACTGGGCGAGCTGTTGCCAGGGCAGGTGCTCCACGTTCCCCTTGGCCAGGTGGCCGGTAAAAAAAATTACCCCCCGGCTGATCATCCGGTGGGTGACGGGCACACCGGCGTACGCGGGCGCGGCCACCCCCGCGGTGACACCGGGCACCACCTCGAAGGGGACGCCCGCCCGCTGGCAGGCCAAGGCCTCTTCGCCCCCTCGGCCGAATACGTAGGGATCGCCCCCCTTGAGACGTACGATGCGTCGGGGCCCGTCCGGCCTGGTGGCCAGGTCCACCAGGAGGTCGGTGATCTCCTCCTGGCTCATGGTGTGACCGCCATCGGTCTTACCCACGTAGATCTTCTCTGCCGCGGGACTGGATGACACCAGCTCCTGGGGTACAAGACTATCGTAGACCAGGACGTCGCAGGTCTGGCAGAGCTGGGCGCCCCGCACGGTGATCAGGTCGGGGTCCCCGGGGCCCGCGCCCACGAGATAGACTGTCTTGGGTTCACCCATTAGGAATCTTCTCCCGGGCCCTGTGGCCCAGCCACCTCTTCCACTGCCTGGTTCAGGCGCTCCAGGGCGACCTCCAGGCGTCCGTCTTCAGCCGCCCAACGGGCCTCCACACAGGCCAGGGCGGCGGCAAAGGCCCGCTGCCGCAGGGAGACGTCGATGGGGAACCGGGCCCGCAAACGGACGCGCAGGTCCCGCAGCAACGCCACGTAGTCCCCCACTCCATCGGACAGGTGACCGCCCAGCTCGGCGGTCAGCGTCGCGGAAAAGCCCGGCGCCGCGCCACCCGTGGACACCGTCACCGTCAGGTCCCCCCGGCGAAGGAGCGCCGGCAGGTCCAGATCGCTGTCCACACCTGAATCCGCGGCGTTCAGCCAGATCCGGGCCGCCCGGGCCGCCCGCGCCACCGCCTCGTCCACAACCGCCACCCCCGTGGCCGCGAAGACGAGATCCTGCCCCTGCACATCACTGGTTTCGAACGGTCGCTGCTGCCAACGCAGGATCCCCGCCTCGGCCATCTGTAACAGCTCCCCCACGATCTCGGGGGCGATGAGGGAAATCCGTGCGCCACAGGCGTGTAGACGGCGAACCTTGCGGGCGGCCACGGGGCCGCCGCCCACCACCAGCACGGGTCTGTCACGTAGCCGCAGGGCGACCGGATAGAGGGGATCCGGCATGGAGTAATCGTCGGAGCTGAAGTCAGACAAAGAGAACGCCTGGGCGCTTAGGGCCCGTCCAGAAATAACTCGATCGTCCAGGCCGCCGGTCCATCCCGGCTCGCTTCGTTACTTCTCGTTGCATATCAATAAGTATGCGCCTCGTCGTGCCTCGCGAGCCGGGCGTACCGACGCCCTGAATCGAGGACTTATTCCTAGACGGACCCTTAGGCCAAGGCGTCGACGAGGAGCTCGGCCACATCTTTGACCGCGATCTCTTCGTCTTTGTCCAGACCCAGCACCGACGCCTCCATCATGATGGTGCAGTAGGGACAGGTGGTGACAAGCACCGACGCATCGTGGGCGAGGGCGTCGTTGACCCGCAGGTCCCCGAACCGCTCTCCGGGAGGCGTCTCCATCCACACCCGACCGCCGCCGCCGCCGCAGCAGATGGAGCTCTCCCGATTTCGGGTCATCTCCATGACGCGGGTGCCGGGCAGGGCCGCGAGCACCTCCCGCGGATCCTGGTAGATGTCGCAGTGACGTCCCAGGTAGCAGGGGTCGTGAAAGGCCACCGTGAGATCCAGGTCCTTGTCCATCTTGAGCTTGCCGTCCCGAATGAGCGCGGCGAGCAGCTGGGTGTAGTGCTGGACCTCAAACTCACCGCCCAGCTCCGGGTACTCGTTTGCAAACGTGTACAGGCAGTGCGGGGAGGTGGTGATGATCTTCTTGACGCCCTTGCTCTTAAACAGCTCGATGTTGCCCTCGGCGAGGGTGGTGAACAGCTCCTCCTGGCCGATCTTGCGGATCGACTCGCCGCAGCAGCTCTCCTCCTCGCCGATGATGCCCCAGCTCACGCCGGCCTTGTTCAGCAGCGTGGCCACGGCCCGGGCGATCTTCTGGGACCGCGCGTCGTAGCACGACGTGCAGCACACATAGAGCAGATACTCGGTGTCCTCGGTGTACGTGGGTACGTCGAGATCCTTGATCCACGCGGTGCGCTTGTCGCGCGTCTCCATCCAGGGGTTGCCGTTGTCCGTGAGACTCCCCACGATGGGGCGGTAGCTCTGGGGCACGGTGCCGCCCTCGGCCAGCATCATCCGAATGGAGCGGATGTTATCGATGGCGTTGACGTCACGCGGGCACCGGGCCACGCACAAGCCACAGGTGGTACAGGCGAAAAGATTGTTGTCCGACTCGTAGCCTTCCAGGCCCAGTTGGCCCTGGTGCTGGAGCTTTCTGGCGTTGAACTCTTTGTTGATGTCTCCATCGGTGAGGCGCCAGGGGCAGCCCCCGGTGCAGAGTCCACACTGCATGCACCAGTAAAGAGTCTCGGCGCCCATCTCCGCAATGGCTTCACCCAGTTCGGGTTCCGGATTCTGTGCATCCGACATGTTCGACCTCGATGGTTCTAAAAGTTATAGATGAACCGGCTGGGACCGTAGCGGTCAAGCCACAGCCCCAGCCGGAGCTTCTAGTCCTTGAACGGGTTGGGTCCGAGGGCCTCGAGCTTCTCCATGAAGTCATCGATGATCCCCGGAACGGCGCCGAAGTTGTCAATCTCGATCTCGTGGAAGGCTACGCGCTCGGACTCCAGCATCAGGCGATCCAGGGTCTCCTGGACCTTGCTGAGCCGCGTCTGCGCCAGCTCACTGCCCTGAATGAAGTGGCACTGGTAGTCGTCGCCGGCCTTGCAGCCCAGCAGCAGCACGCCGTCAAAACCCTTGGCCATGGCGTCGGCGATCCACTGCAGGTTCAGACCACCCAGACAGCGCATGGTCACAAAGCGCACGAAGGGCGAGTACTTCATCCGTGCGGTGCCGGCCATGTCGAGGGCCGGGTAGGCGTCGTTCTCGCACACCAGGCAGAGCACCGCCGGCTTCTCTTCCCACTCCTCGGCCACGTAGATGCCCTTGATCATCGAGTTGATGGACTGCACCGAGTAGTCGGCGAAGCCCACGATGCGCTCGGGGCAGGCTCCCATGCAGATGCCGCAGCGCCGGCAACGGGTGGGATTCGGCTTGGGCGTACCCTTCTCGTCCTCGTCCAGGGCGCCGAAGGGGCACTCCTCGGTGCACCGCTTGCACTGGGTGCAGCGTTGCAGCGCGAAGTCCGGCCAGGACATGTCGCCCACCCGCGGGTGAACCGACTTGCCCTCGGACATGAGGGCCACGCTCTTAATGGCCTTGAAGGCCGCGCCCGCCGCGTCATCCACCGCCGAGGCGATGTCCATGGGCTGGCGAACCGGACCCGCAGCGTAGATGCCCGTGCGCCGGGTCTCGTAGGGGAAACAGATGAAGTGGGAGTTGGGGAAACCGCCGGTGACCTCGTCCTTGCGGTCCACGACCTCGGCCTCCTCGTCGTCGTCGGACTTGACCTCGAGCTTGGCGTCCATGGAGGGCAGCTCCGGTCCCTGCCGGTAGCCGAGCTTGAGAAGCTGCTCGCTCTTGCACGCGGGCACCTGGCCCACGGCCAGCACGACCAGGTCACACTCGATCTCCACGTCCTCGCCCAGCAGGACGTCCTCGATGGTCACCACGGCGCCGCCGTCGTCGCCGGCCACCACGGATTTGATCTCGGACTTGACGAAGATCGTGCCCTGCTTTTGGACCTGCTGGTAGAAGGTCTCCCACTGACCGGGAGTACGCATGTCCTTGTACAGCACGTAGGTCTTGGCCTCGTCGTTGGCGTCGGCGATGTACTGGGTCTGCTTGAGCGAAACGCTGCAGCAGGTGGTGGAGCAGTAGGGCAGGTGATCTGCATCGCGAGAACCCGCGCACTGAATGAAGACCACCGTGTCGAGATCACCTTCATCCGACGGCCGCACAAGCTTGCCCTCGGAGGCCATGTCCTCGAGCTCCACGGAGGTGACCACGTCCTTGACCTCACCGTAGCCCAGGTGGGTCAACTTGGAGGCGTCGTAGGGCGTGAACCCGGCGGCCATGACAATGGAGCCCACCTTTTCGGAGGCGCCGGCGCCGTCCACGGTTACATCGAAGTTCCCCGGGGCGCCGTCGATTTTGCCGATGGTGGACGAGAGGTACACCGTGATCTTGTCGTGGTCAGCCACGGCCTCGACAGTGGACGCGATGTCGTTGTCCTCGAGCTCCTCATAGGGAGGCAGGACGGGGAACCGCTTGTGAACGCGCTTGAGGAAGCCGCCCAGGGCGTCCTCCTTCTCCACGATCACCACCTCCTTGCCGGCCTTGGCGGCAAAGAGCGCGGCGTTCATGCCGGTGATACCGCCACCCACCACCAGCACCCGATCCGACATCTCCTCAATGTGCGGCACGGGCTTGGAGGTGACGCCCAGGCGGGCGCCGAGCATACGGATATAGTCCTCGGCCAACCACTGGGTGTCCTCGTCGTTGGGCTCATGGCACCACGCGAGCTGCTCCCGGTAGTTGATCCGCTCCACCCAGGTGTCTCCCCAGGTGAGCTCAGCCTGCTTCTCGCGCATGGAGCACGCCGCGAGTGCGACCACATCGAGACCCTCGCCGTCGATGTCGGCCTGCACAAAAGCGTGGCCCTCTTCGCTACACAGGCATTCATGGTTTTTACAGAGCGCGGCCTTGACGTCGTCCGTGGCGATCTTGGCCACCGCTTCGATATCGATGGCGTCGCCGATGCCGCACCCGGTGCAGATGTACACGCCTAGTTTGTGTTCCATGGTTGCACCTCTACTCCTGGGTAAGAGTCCGCATGGCGGCTCCGGTTGCGTCCTGCACCACGGTGGCCACGTCGGCCGGCCGGCGCACACAGCCCGCGGGGATGATCCCCGGGGCGTCGCCCAGCATCAGGAAGCCGTAGTCGTCCATGGTGGCCTCGAAGGGCAGATCCGCCGTGTTGGGCACGATGCCCGTGGCCAGGACGATCATGTCCAGGTCCACCTTGAGCGATTCGCCGGACTCGATGTTCTCCACCTGCAAGCGGAGACCCTCGCCCTCGGGGAAGATGCTCGCCACCTTGCCCTTGATGATCTCCACGGCCTCGTCGGCCTGGATCTTGGCGTAGAACTCTTCGTACTTACCGGCGCGCACGTCGATGTGGAACATGTACACCTTGGCGTTCGGGGCCGCCTCGCGTACGTAACAGATCTGCTTGAGGGAGGCCAGACAGCAGATGCCCGAACAGTAGGGCAGGTGATTTATGTCCCGACTGCCGGCGCACTGCACGAAGGCCACGGACTCGACTTCCTTGCCGTCGGAGGGACGCAGGATCTTGCCGCCCGTGGGGCCGCTGGGGTCCGCCAAGCGCTCCATCTGCAGGTTCGTGATGACGTCGGGCAACTCGCCCTTGCCGAGGTAGTCCACCTTGGAGACGTCGTAGGACTCCCAGCCCGTGGCCCAGACGATGGCACCCACCTGCTCGGTGAGGGTCTGGGGAGTCTCGTCGAGATCCACGGCGCCGTACTTGCAGGCGTCCTTGATCTTCGGCAGGTCGGCCTCGTCACAGGCCTCTTTGTCGAGCACATAGCGGTGCGGGTAGGCCATGTGACCCGCCAGGTAGATGGCCTTGGTCTTGGCCATCCCTTGGTTGAAGTCGTCGTCCCGCTCACTGCCACAGGCCTCGGCGCATTCGCCGCAGGCCGTGCACTTGTGATTTACGTACCGCGGCGCCACTTCGATGGTCACCGTGTAGTCACCAGGGCCGCCGTCGACTTTCGTCACCTGGGCCTGGGTGTGAAGGGACAGGTTGGCGGCCTTACGTAGCCGCTTGTAGTTGATCTCCAGTCCGCAAGTGGGCGGACAGAGCTTGGGGAAATACTTGTTGAAGGTGGCCACCTTCCCGCCGATGAAGGGCGACTTCTCGACGAGGATGACGGGACGCCCGAGCTCAGAGAGCTCCAGGGCAGTGCTGATCCCGCTCATGCCGCCGCCAACAACCAGCGTGGCTTTGCTTTGGCTCATCACAGGTTCTCCTTGGAAGATCCCAGTAGTGATACGAGTTCCAATCCGATGCTCCGCATACCCACTCCGCACACACGTGTGCCATTGGCGCGTCTATTTGCCACCGCAGCTGTCATGAACGAACCGGGGAATGAAGCGATGCAGGTGGCGATACGAAACGATGAACGATCGCCGGATAGGAGCACCAGAACTCCGAATCAAACGCAACCAGTGGGCTTGGGGAGCCCCGCCAGCTTACAGGCACCCTTAGCGGGTCCACTGGGGAAGAGGTCGTAGATCTTCTTGAGCGGGAATCCGGTCTCTTTGCAGAGCTTGCGGATCATGGGGGCCACGCCAAACTTCGCGTAGTAGTCCCGGAGGTACTCCATGACCTTCCAATGCTCATCGGTCACCTCGTCGACACCCTCGCCGCCCGCCAACGCTAGGGCAGCTTCCTTGGTCCAGTCGTCGGGGTTAATGATGAATCCATCCTCGTCGACTTCGATACTTACGCCACCTTCTTCAAACATCGGCATGTGAAAGGCCTCCAGGGCTGTCTGATGGGTTTATCCACCCGGTGCTGAGAAAATGATTCGCGCCGCGATTCACTGAGCTACGCCGCACCGTAGGGCGCCGCCTTCTCCGCGGGGCAAACCGTTTGTTCTATCCGTACTTGGATAAGGTGAGTAACAAGCACCAATGACCGTGTCAAGAGAAATTGAGCCCATTTCTGGCACCGAAATGGCTCCTATTGCACATCACCAAATATGTGCAAATAGCAATGTATGAAAAAACCCAAAGGCACCACTGATCAACAATGCATGATCAAAAGTATCTATAAAACCGTCCTGTTGTGCCCCAATTAGTCCAAGTTAATAGCTCACTAACTTATCACGTAATCCCCCGAGTTTCCCCCTACACCCTCACGCCCCCTTTCCCACACATCAGATCGCGCCTTGCAGGCTAGTGAGCCGTACTCATCCTCAAGTCGCGAGCCGACCTCATCCTCAGGTCGGTTTGCCCAGTGATGCGGCGATACCCAAGCAGATCTGAGCGAAGTCGACGGCCTCTGTGTCAGTCCAAACCTGAGGTCGGCGCACCATCAGTCGATTGCCGAGGACCTCCATATGAAAGCCGGGATAGGCTTCGATGGCCTGGAGCATGGCCCGCGGCACGTTGTCCCTAAATAGGCTCGCGTCGTCGGCGGTGACGACCTTGTACAGCACGAGATCGACTGCAACGAAGCTCTTCCACGATTGGTCCGTCCCAACCCAGGGGTTCCGGCAGAGGAACCTTCGATAGGCGCGGTGACTACTGGCAACCGGCGAAAGACAGCAGGCAGGACGCGCTGCACGCAAGGATCCCGCTGGAGAAGCCCAGGTCGGCACAGGAAAGGCCCTTCAGGTCGTTGCCATCACAGTGCTCGATGTAGGAGGCCGTTCCGTCACCGCAGGTACCGCAGTCTGGATCTGATGCACCGGTGACCAGCAGGCAGGTGGAAGAGGAAAAATGTGGATGCCAGATGTCGGGGGGCGAGCACTGACCATCGGTGACACTGCAGGCGGCGCAGTCGGGGTCGAGGGAACCCCCATACTCCTGGCAGGGATCGCAAATTCCATTGTTGTACCAGCCCACAAGACCGCACAGATCTCCGGTACACTCCGAGAAGTCAAAAGTGCAATCGGTGTGGCAAAAGAGGTTGCCGCCTGTAAACCCGACATTTTGGCAGGATTCCCCTGCCAGATCCGCTCCGTCGCAAGCCTCGTATACGGCAGCCACGCCATCGCCGCACACCGCCACCGGCAGCGGGGTGCATCCCAGCCTGTTGTAGGTGCAGTTGCCAAAGCACGCGAGCTGACCGGAGCCCAGACCCAGCGTCGCACAGTCCATTCCCCCAAGATCGCTACCGTCGCAGAACTCATTGGCGTCTTTGCTCCCGTCCCCGCAAAAACCTTCACAGCCCGACAGATCCAGCACACAATCGGCGTCGCAGGCCAGGGTACCGTGATCGAAGCCGAGGCTGCGGCAGCTGGTTTCGCCCGTGTCCATGCCGTCACACTGTTCTGCTGGGCTGGCGACTCCGTCGCCGCAGAGTCCACAGTCCGGATCCTTGGTCCCCGTCACAAGCAAGCAGGTCGACTGGCCAACAAACGGGTCGAGCTGGTCAGGTGGCCCGCAACTGCCGTCAGCAACCGAACAGAGGCTACAGTCGGGATCCAGTGTGCCGCCGGACAAGCCGCACGCGTCGCACACACCGTCGCTATACAAATTGAGGATCGCGCATCGGTCCCCGGTGCAGGCCGTCATGTCGAGCGTGCAGTCTGCGGCGCAGTCGAGGATCCCTCCCCCGAAACCATGCGTTACACAATTGGTAAGCCGCAGGTCCGCACCGTCACAGGCCTCTCCAGGTTCGGCGATGTTGTTGCCACACACGGGATCACGCTGGCAACCGGTGGTGTCAAATGCACAGCTCTCTCTGCACGCCAAATCTCCGCCAGTGAATCCCAGACCCAAGCTCATGCAGGTGTTCCCGCGCAGGTCAGCTCCATCACAAGGCTCAGGCAGGTTCGCCTCTCCATCGCCGCACTCGGGGGGAAGACAAGACGAGACATCGAACGCACAGTCCAGTGAACAGTCCAGCGTCCCACCCACAAAGCCGGCAGCAAGGGAGACGCAGTCATGACCCTGCAGATCGGTCCCGTCGCAGGCCTCGGCCCCTTCGACGCGATCGTTGCCACAGAGCGGACCTTGCGATAGGCAAGCGGAGACGTCATAGGTGCAGTCCGCGCTGCACACGAGGGTCCCGCCGACAAAGCCCAATCCCAAAGACTCACAGGTTTGCTCGCGAAGGCTGACGCCATCGCAGGGCTCATCCCCCTCCGCCAGACCGTCTCCACACGCGGCCAGGTGACAACCCACGGTATCGAAGGTGCAGCTTCCACCGCAGCCCAGCACGCCCCCGGCGAATCCTTCGCCCAGGGTGGTGCAGTCGTGCCCTCGCAGGTCGGAGGCGTCGCAGGTCTCGGCCCCTTGGGCCACACCATCACCGCAGATGGCCCCGCCTCCGCCGCAGGCCGGCTGCGTGCACACCAGACCCAGAATCAGACCCAGAGTCACCAGCGTGGCCGACAGACCGACAGTAACGTTGTGCATCTACGCTACTCCTGGTCCAAGCAGCAGCGGAAGCCGCCTCCCGACGAGTCGGCGCGGCCCGATGTCCTGCTGGTGCACGTCTGGTCTTTTACCTGACTGACGTGCTTCTCGCAGGTGCGCGTCCCAACCCAGGGGTTGTCCACCAGGCAGTCGGCGTGCCACTCGCCGGTGTTGCCAATCATATCCATCAGCCCCGCGTAGCCACCTTCGCACTGAGGCGCGCTGCCCACCGGTACGATAGAGCCCCCCCAGTCCGCCGAGCACGTGCTCGGCCAGGTGCTGTCCCAGATATGACACGCACAGACCTCGTAGCTCGGCCCGTAGGGGTATGCCCATTCGTCCGGTCCCTGGCAGGCCGCCTGCCACTCCTGCTGGGTGCAGAGCCTACGCCCCTGCCAGCCGCAGGCCGCCACCGCGCCGTACCAGGAGGCCGAGTAGAGGGGGTACTGCACCAGGCCGGGGCTGGGCTGCCAGATGCCGTCCTGGAAAACGATCTCCTCGGGGTTATAGCTCGTGCAGCGGTCGGCGTTGCTCTCGTTCTCATACCCGGCCGAGCAGTCGTCACCATGTTCGTTCAGGAAAGCCGCGAACTGTTCGATCGTGTACTCAAAGGCGTCGATGCACACGCCATGCTGCCCCATCTCCACCATGTCGGAGGGACATCCCGGCTGGACACACCGACCATCCAGAGAGCAGGCCTCGGGCGACGTACATCGGCCACAGTCCACCTCTCCCACCAACCCGCACTCCCGATCCTGGCACACTCCCACGCAGAACCCGTTGGCGGTACAGACCGCTGTCGCATCACTACAGGCGCCGCAGTACACTCCCTCCGTCTCACCACATTCCCGATCGGCGCAGACGTCCAGACAGATCCCCTCCGCGCTGCACACCTCGGTCGACCCGGCGCAGATCCCGCAGTTGGCTCCGTCCACCTCGCCGCACTCCCGGCTGCCACAGGGGTTGTCCCCGTCGTCCGAGCACCAGACCGTAAACAGAAGGACCGCCAAGCACAGCAGTGTAAGTAAAAATGTCTTGCGAACCATGTCATCCCTCCGTACGCGCTACCATTCGAGCGACGAGAAGTAGAGCACCCACTGCTGAGTCTGGGGATCCAGATCACTGTACAGGGCTCCGACGGTCAGCTCCGTGGTGGAGATGGACCACGGGATCATGGCGTCGCACTCGTACAGCTGAGTCGCCAGATTGGGCCCGAACGCCCAATTCAAGTCAGTATCGGGGAAGTACTTATCTTCTCCCGGCCCGGCGGAGAAGTAGGCCAGACGGGGCCGGCAGCGCTTGGGTACAGTGGAATGGTCGTACTCCGTGGCCACGGTGACATAGCCATAGGGCACATCGTCGAACGGGTCGCTGTTTCCGTCATCGTGGTAGATCACCGTTCGCATGGGCTCCACGTGGCAGCTGTTCTGACCGTCGTAGTGCGTCGCAAAGGTGGGATAGGGAGGCCCCTTCACGCCGTCTCCGTTCGGCTTCAGCCACTGGATCGAGCCGTCCAGCTCTTCATCTCGCCATCCGTAAACGCTGATGATGTTGTACCCACCGGGATTCAGCTCCACCACGGGACCATTCGCCACGGCCATCAGCTCACAGAACTGTCCGCACATCAGCGTCACGTTGGATCCCAGCCAACACTCACGGCTAAATGCGTTGAGCTCCACGTTCCCCTGTCTGTCCACCGTGGCGGAGCGGCGGCGCCACACCAGCTCCTCACCGGGGTTGATGGGAACCCGGGTACGCTCCTCCCAGACCACAACCCACCGGTCCAGCGAACGGTTCCAGATCACCTCGGGATATACCAGGTGATCCCGCGCCGGGTCGGCCCCCTGATAGATGATCCCACTGCCCACGACGCTACCGTCGGGCCGCACCAGGCGATACTCGATCTGCGTCCCTGCCCAGTGCTCATGAGGAGCGCAGGGATGCTCAATGCTTCCATAACCGTCGGGGTGCCAAACAAGTCCCCCCACGAAGACCAACAGGCTCACATGGCCTGAGTCACACTTCCAGTGAATGCCACCCAAGGGGTACTCGTAGACCAATCGGCAAGGAACGAAAACAGACGACAGCCCCAGGGCACGAGGCCAAGCAGGGGCCATGTCCGGCATCATCCCCTGAGGAAACCCATATCCACAATGGCTGGGTACGCAGTAGGGATCCGTCACAATTGGATCGTAGCTGCTCCCCGGTGGATCGAACTTGCCGATAAACACAATCGGGTGGGTGGCCGCGTCGCCCGCTGTGCTCGCCACGATGTAACCGTGATTGTCATACCAGGTGTCGTCAACCCAGCCCCCCGGCAGGTACCCGCCATGGTTGACCCACTGCGCATCGCCCGGAGTGGAGATCTCGCCGGAGCCTTCCGGGCTGCAAACCATTGGGTTGAATGAAGAGTACTTGAGCGAACGAAGTCCTGCGGCATCGGGAGGAGTTACCCAAGCGGCCACATACCACTCATCACCACCGAGCATCCCTACATGCTGGACCGCGGCGCGATGAACCTGCCTGGTCGAACCATCGGCGCTGAAGACATCTTGATCTACCTGCACATGGTTGCAAATCAGAGTCTGTGCGAAAACGGGAGCACCGGGCAACAACAAGACCAATCCGACTAGAATCTGCAAACACCGACCCATGCCCGTTCTGGATCCTGATGCGGACGGTTCCATCGTCATTTCCCTCCGACTTCGCAGGCCGTAACCACAATGAGAAATGTGGCTTCAGCACTTCTGTTACTCAGTTGTAGCGGTTGTCGCTCCCCAATTTATTTCCTAACATATGGGGGAAAATCAAGTCAAGTCAGGTCAAATCGGGGGAGCGAGACGGAGATGGGGATGGGGATAGGGATAGGGATGGGGACCGAGACGGGGGACAGGGACGGAGATGGAGACGGGGAGAAGGGACGGGGACCAAAGGCAGAGGCGAGAACCTGGGGGCGCTGCCGCAGGCTAGCTGAGGGCTTTCTCTTCCTTGACGGCGGTGGCGACCTTGTACAGCACGGTGAGGATCAAAAAGCCGATGCACCACACCATCACCGCGATGGCGATCTCAGGGAAGGTGGGAGTGTAGGTGGTGTACTCGCCCAGGGGGTTGGGGGTGAACCCACCGATGACCAGGCCCAGACCCTTCTCCAGCCAGCTCGCGGTGAAGATGCAGCCCGCGCCCACCGCCAGGGTGGTGATGTTGTTACGGGTGGCGGGGTTGACCATAATCGCCAGGCCGATGACCGCCAGGGCCACGAAGAGCCACATGGCGCCCTTGAGGTACAGGGGGCCGCCCACGAACAGGAACCAGAAGTGGTGTTTGTGCTCGGGGATGTTCGAATAGTAGACGGTGAACACCTCCATGAGGAAGAAAAACACGCTGACGAACATGGCGTAGGTGACGATCTGGCCCAGCTTACGCAGGGCGGCGTTCCCCGGATCGAACTTGGTGAACTTGCGTACGAGCAGCACCATCAGGATCAAGAAGGACGGACCGGCGGCAAAGGCAGACGCCAGAAAACGCGGAGCCATGATGGCGGTCATCCAGAAGCCGCGGCCGGGCAGACCCTGGTACAGGAATGCCGTCACGGTATGGATAGACACGGCCCAGGGGATGGACAGGTAGATCAACGGCTTGACCCAACGCGGGGGCGCGGTGTCTTTGCGCTCGGCGTTGAGCATGGTCCAGCCGATGACGGCGTTGAGTCCCAGGTATCCCGACAGCACCAGGGTGTCCCAGAACATGACGGAGTTGGGCGACGGATGCATGAACACGTAGACGATGCGGTCCGGGCGACCCATATCCACGAAGATGAAGAGCATGCACATGATGCACGCCGGGATGGCCAGGAACTCACCGAGGAGGGTGAGCTTGCCGAACGCTTTGTAGTCGTGCAGGTAGTACGGTAACACCACCATCACCGCCGAGGCCGCCACGCCCACCAGGAAGGTGAACTGCGCGATGTACAGGCCCCAGGAAACGTCCCGATTCAGACCCGTGACCACCAGCCCTTCATTGAGCTGGTACAGGTAAAAACCGGCGCCGATACCGATGAGGACCAGGAGCGCGAAGATCCAGGCCCAGTAAGTTTTACTTCCGCTTAGCGCTTTTTCGAGCATAGCCGCCTCACAGTACGTAGTAGACCTCGGGACCGGTCCCGAGGATGGGTTTGCGGGTAATGGAGTGAACCCCCATCAACGCCTTGGAAGCCGGCGAATTCTTGTCGTTGAGATCGCCGAAGTGCATGGCCTTCTTGGTGCAGGCCGTCACGCAAGCGGGTAGCAGCCCCTCGCCCAGGCGCTCCACACAGAAGTTGCACTTCTCCACCACGCCCGTGGTCCGAGTGGGGAAGCCGGGCTTGACAGCCTTGAGGGAACGGCGCGGGTCGCTAAAGTTGAAGCTGCGGGACCCGTAGGGACAGGCCGCCATGCAGAAGCGGCACCCGATGCAGCGATGCATGTCGATGGTGACGATGCCGTCTTCCTTCCGCTTCCAGGTGGCACCCGTGGGACAGACCCGGGTACACGGGGGATCGTCGCAGTGATTGCACAGCACCACGACCGGCTCCTTGCGCTTTCCCGTGCGCTCATGAATCTGCTCATGGAAGGCGCCGGCGAAAGTGGAGACCCAGATCCACTTGATGCCCTGGGCCGCCTTGGGGCCCGGCCCCTTGAAGTTGGGGTTGTGACGCTCGGCCACGTTGTGCTCGCGGTGGCACGCGGTGATACAGTCGGGACAGTCCCCCTTGCACTTGCGCGTGTCGATGACCAGGGCGAGCTTCTTTTTCGCCTTGGTGCCCTTGTTGCCAATGGCTTGGACACCCTTGAGACCCACGTAAGCGCCCACGCCGGTCAGCCCGGCGATCTTCAGGAAGTTTCTTTTTCCACGATCCATGGCTTACCTCCCCGCCTTGGGGTTGGGCACGATGTGGCAGTCGAAGCACACGATGTTGCCGCCCGGCCGGATGACCCCGGCGTATAGGTGACAGCTGTCACAGAACGTCTTGGGGTTGTCGTGGCACCGCAAGCACGTCTTGGTGAGGCTGCGCTCGATGGTCTGGTAGACCGTCTTGCCGCCCGCGTCCTTGAGGATCTTCCCCTTGGCATCCCGCCGGGGGATCTTCTCCTTACGGACGCCGTCGCGCACCACTTGATCCCGCCAGTCGTTGAGCAGCTTCATGTGATTCTCGCGCATGAACTCGACGCTACGCACGCAGCTCTTTTCGTTCTTGGGCAGCTCGAGGACCGGCTTTTTCCGGAACGTACCCAACCCCCGGTTGGCCATGGTGGCGCCCAGCATGAGCGCCACGAAGACCAGCAGGCCCAGCACGATGAGCGGCATGTCGGACCGGGCATCCTCGGTCTGAGGATACTTGTAGTCCGTGGGCGCCCACTCCTCTTCCTTCTTTTCGATGTCCTTGTCGTCAGCCATTACTCTTCACCCTCGGACGCTTCGGACTCGTCCTTAAGCGGCTCACCCCGCAGGTTGTTTACCCGGACCTCGCCCTCTTTGATCACCAGGGCGTTGGCCAACAGCTCGTGTACGCCGTGCACCTCCACCCCGGGCGCCCAGTAGTCGCACACCGGCGGCAAGGTGGCCTTGTCGATGGCGCAGATGCAGCTGAGCACGTTCACGCCGTGCTTTTGCTGCACGTAGCGTACGGCGTTGCCCCGGGGCAATCCGCCGCGCATGCGCATCTCGAAGTTCTCGTCGTTGCCCAAACCGGCACCGCCACCGCAACAGAAGGTGGACTCCCGGATGGTGGACGACGGCATCTCGTAGAAGTTATTGCAGACGTTGTTCAGGATGTACCGCGGCTCCTCAAGCAGCCCCATGGCCCGCGCTGGATTGCACGAGTCGTGGAAGGTCACCTTGTAGCGATCGTTCCGCGACGGGTCCAGCGGCAGCTTCTTGTGCTTGATCAGGTCCGCGGTGAACTCGGCGATATGCACCATCTTGGTGGACGCCGCGTTTTCGAAGATCGTCGGGGTGAAAGGCGACTTCGGAAGCACCAGGTTCTTCGGCGCCGGGCCGTTCATGGTGTCCATGTACTGGTTGACCACCCGCCACATGTGGCCGCACTCGCCACCGAGGATCCACTTGACGTCCAGCCGCTCGGCCTCGCGGTACATCTTGGCGTTGAGCCGCTTGATCATCTCGTTGGAGGAGAACAGGCCGAAGTTGCCGCCCTCCGAGGCGTAGGCGGACATGGTCCAATTGAAGCCGTGATTCTTCTTGAGGTAATCAAACAGCAGGAAGTAGCCCATCAGGGTGTAGATGGCCGGATCCGCGAACACGTCCCCCGAGGGGGTGATGAACAGGATGTCGGCGTTCTTTTTATTGATGGGGACTTCGGGCTTGTAGCCGACGTTCTCCTCGATCTCGTCTAAGAAGAAGTCGATGTTGTCCACGAAGGCGTGGGGCTCGATGCCCAGGTGGTTGCCCGTGCGCTGGCAGTTGGCCGCCGGCTCGAGCACCCAGTTGATGTTCAACCCCACGAGGTTGAGCAGCTCCCGGGCGATCATCGTCACCTCGGCGGTGTCGATGCCGTAGGGGCAAAAGACCGAGCAGCGCCGACACTCGGTGCACTGGTAGAAGTAGTAGTACCACTCCTTGAGCACGTCCACGGTGAGCTCCCGGCCACCGGCCAGCCCGCCGAGGATCTTGCCCACGGTGGTGAACTCCCGGCGGTAGATGGAGCGCAACAGCTCCGCCCGCAGCACCGGCATGTTCTTGGAGTCTCCCGAGCCGATGAAGAAGTGGCACTTGTCGGCGCAGGCGCCGCAGCGCACGCAGATGTCCATCATGATCTTGAAGGACCGGAACCGCTCCAGGCGGTCGGCCATGCCGTTCAGGATCGTCTTCTTCCAGTCCTTGGGGAGCTTCCAGTCCTCGTCCGCGGGAGACCACTCCCGGGGATTGTGCATCTTGAGGGCCTTGAGGTTTTTGGCGCCCGCCGGGTAGGACCAGGTGCCGCGCCGTCCTTCGAAGTTTACTTTGGGGTCCATCCAGCCCTTTAAGGGCGTGGTCTGCAAATCCACCGACGCCAGATCTTCGGGCGTCGGGAATCCTTTGGGGAATCCTGCACCAGACATGGTTTACGCCTCCTCGTCTGTGGGTTTATCCAGCGGCAGGCCGCAGGCCACCATCTTGTCGTGATACATGTGCTCCCAGTGCTCGTACTCATGCACCTCCACCTCGGGATTCCAGGGGTTCACGTGCCGCTTGAAGCGGTTGTTGTTCGCCAGGTTCCGAGTGGGGGACATAAACACGCCGCCGGCGTGCATGAGCTTGCTGAAGGGGAAGTAGAAAAGCAGCGTACAGATGAGCGTGATGTGCACCCAGAAGATGGCGCCTATGCCCTTGGGCACCGCGACGGTGTCAAAGGCGATGAAGCCCATGGCCACCTGCTTGACCTTGATGAGGTCCACGCGGAACCAGCTGAAGTGCCGCATCATGATGCCCGTGAGCACGATGCCCAGAATCAACATCAGCGGGAAGTAGTCCGCGGGCAGCGAGATGTAACGCACCTGCGGGTTGAGCAGCCGACGGATGAGCAGATAGGACAGCGCCCCTACGATCAGGATGTTGGTGACGTACAGCTCCGGGATCCCGATCTGCATGAACCCGTCGAGCGACGCGATACCCGTGGCAAAGAAGGGCACGGGCTCCATGAAAAACCGGAAGTGTCGCATAAAGATGATCAATAAGCTCCAGTGGAAGGCCATGGCGCCCACCCAGAGCCACTTGGAGCTCCCGTAGGCGACGTGAGGCCCATCGTGGACCTCAGCCTTGGTGTTCCGGAACAGGGACCTGAAGAACAGGACCTCCAGGAGCATGCGCCCGATGACGCCCAGGGTGGTGGTGGGATTGTCCAGCCGCGCGGGCTTGATCCAGTCCAGGGACTTGTTCTGTCCGCAGGTGGAGGGGATCCGGAAGGGCACCGGCGAGGACGCCCACTTCCAGATACGCCAGACCACTCCGCCCACGAAGACGAAGAAGGCCAGCCAGGGCAGGAACTTGCCGAACACCGGTTGCAACCCCGGTACCATTCCGGCGAGGAACCCTACCCCCACGACGAAGGCAAACAGCAAAAACGCAACAATCACACTCATTGGCCACACCTTAACTTGTGGTTTGTCTAATCTGTCTTGTCCGTCTTGTCCGGCTTGTCCGGCTTAGCCGTCTTGTCCGGCTTAGCCGGCTTAGCCGTGTTATCCGGCTTATCCGACGATTTCTTGGCCAGCCGCTTCGCCTTACGCAGGGCCACCTGGTCCCGCACGTCCAGGGTCCCGCGGCGCATGCCGTCGATCCGCAGCTCGAAAATCTGCGCCCGGCAGTCCATGTACAGGTCAAAGGCTCGCAGGACCAGCCCGTCCACCCGCTGATCAAAGGTCCGCAGGTCCTCGGCACCCAACACCTTGCCGACCTCCAGCTCCACGGCCCGCTTGAGGGCGAACAAAAAGCCCACGCCCACCGAAGGCGGAAACTCCTGCACCGCACGGATGCGGATCACGTCCTCAAGGGTGGCGTCCACCTCGGCCACATCCCGGTTGTCAATGAGCGCATCGCCCAGGACATCCAACCCCTGAGTCAACGTGTGCCCCACGGGATTGTCGAACTGATCTTTCTTGGATTTCAGGAATTTGGCGGTGTCGGGGGAGTAGTCCGCGAGCACAAGATCCAGCCATCGCGCTTTGATGGCCTTTCTTTTTTCCTGAAGGATTTCCTCCAGACTCACAGTACGCTCTCCACGGCGGGATCCCGGGGAAGTCGTGGAATCTTTCGCCATTTCAGAGCCATAGGGCTCTGCTCAAAGGGACCGACTTCTATCAACGTCATTGTCAATGTCCCGGCTTAGGTATCAAGCACGCCACACCGTGTCAAGGAAATTTGGAGGGTAAAATAGCCTGTTTATTAACAGATTAGGCTTTAAAAACCACCTGCTCAACCGGCAGCATATTGAAATACGATTTGGCTTCTTGGATTCAATCACCGAGGCGAATCAGCCCTGTAAATACAACACGTTCTCTCGATCATTGGACAAGTTAGGAATGACTAATCGACATGGGAATAGGGGGACGTTATTCGACCACGCGATTACCCGTAGGGTTTCTCCGGGGATCTCGTCGCCGTTCCGGCAGTGGCTCCCACGGGTGTGAAACTGCCCGTTCACCGGTGTTTACCCGGGAAAGGCGTGGCGGAGGGCGTCGGAGACCAGGTTCTGGTCGGCGTCGGTGGGGAGGGTTACGCGGATGGTCTTGTCCCGGTCCATGACGGCGCGGGCGGCGGCCTTGGCGCCGGGGTTGCGGGCCCAGGCGCGGCAAGTGTGAATAGGGGCTACTCCGGAATCACATGGAGGCCGGTGGCGTCCAGGATCCCGGCCGCAATGAGGTCGATGGCGTGGACCTCGTTGTACATATAGGTGCCACCTGGCTGGACCAGGTAGACGAGCCAGCCCGAGTCCACCTGCTTGCACTTGTAGCCCCGGTGTGGCGTCTGGGTAACGCGACGGGTGACGCCGGTCTCCAGGTCGTGAACCACCAGGTCCCAGCCGTCGGCGCCGCTGTAATAGGTGGTGCGCCAGCAGGCGAGGTTATGGCGAAGGCTGGGACGGCTGTTGTACTCGCCGTTGTCGGTGAGCCGAACCTCCTCGGCGGTGCTGATGCGGTAGCCGTAAATCTCCCAATACTCATTTCGCCGGTCCTCCCAGAGCACCCAGTCTCCCCAGGTGGCGGTGTAGGCCGTGTAGCTGTCATAAGTGGACTCGATATGCTGCACCGCACCAGACTCGAGGTCAGCCACGAACACGTCCTTGCCCGGCCCCCCATAGTCGACCCACGCCGCATGGGTCAGGGAGATGCTGATGTCCTCCACGGCGTGGCCCTCCCCGGCCAACACCACCAGGTCGTCGGTGACCAGGTCCCAACGAAAAATGTACTTGCTGTTGTCCCCGATTTCGTAGCCACCGCCCATCACAACGTGCCGGCCATTGAAAAAGGTCGCCGAGGTATAGAGACCCGGGTGCAGCTCGGTGAACTCCAGGGTCCCGGTGTCGAACATGTACAATTGGGTCTCCACGTTGATA